>NZ_DBBF01000009.1:0-140453 GCF_002292065.1 Acinetobacter sp. UBA991
TTCGCTGTATTAAGCAGTCATATCCCGCCAGGAACCCCAAGTGCATATGACCTGTTCCATGATTCATTAGGCTTCGTGTTAACTGAAACATTTGCCTTATTGATTTCATCGGTAACATTTGGTTTTGCTGTACTTGCATCTTATAAAAAGAATGTAAATCAAGTGATCACTTGGTTGTTTGTTACATTCCTTTTTGGTGCATCGTTCATTGGTATGGAAATCTATGAGTTCCATCACCTTGTACACGAAGGCCATGGTCCAACTCACAGTGCATTCTTATCTGCATTCTTTACTTTGGTTGGTACACACGGTATCCACGTAACTTCTGGTTTAGTGTGGATGCTGGTATTAATCTACCAAATTAAAAAGAATGGTTTGACTTTACCGAATACACGTCGTCTTGCTTGCTTAAGCTTGTTCTGGCACTTCCTTGACATCGTTTGGATCTGTGTATTCAGCGTCGTTTACTTACTGGGAGTTCTCTAATGAGTAGTCATGACCATAATGCTGCAGGTGCGTCACACGGTAACTTTAAACAATACACGATTGGATTTATCCTATCTGTCATCCTTACCATCATCCCTTTCGGGATGGTGATGGCTGGTGGTTTTAGTCGTGGCATTTTAGTTACAGTAATTGCAATTACTGCTGTTGCTCAGGTACTTGTACAACTTGTGTATTTCTTACACATGAATACATCATCTGACCAACGTTGGAACCTTATTGCATTTATCTACACAATCTTATGTATCGCTGTACTTTTAGTCGGCTCTGTGTGGATTATGAATTACCTACACTACAACATGATGATCTAAACTGATCGTCATGTGGAAAAAGTACTTATTCCTGACTAAACCAGGAATTCTCTTCGGTAATTTTATTACCACCTTGGGCGGCTTCTTCTTAGCCGCCCAAGGCTCTATAGACTGCCTCTTATTATTACTTACTCTTCTCGGAACAACATTAGTGGTTGCTTCTGGTTGTGTAGTTAATAACGTAATTGATCAAGACATCGATCAGAAAATGCAACGCACCATGAACCGTGCACTTGTGACCAAAACCATTTCCCCTCCTGTTGCCATGTGCTATGCGCTGGTTTTAGGTGTGATTGGCTTTAGCATGCTCTGGTTTTATGTTAATGCTTATGCTTTTTTATTCGCTGTCATTGGTTTTGTCGTCTATGTCGGTTTTTATAGTTTGTGGAGCAAACGCACCACAATCCATCAAACCGTGATCGGTAGTATTTCTGGAGCGAGTCCACCTGTTATTGGTTATGTGGCTGTAAGTCATCAGTTCGATATGGCAGCCCTATTGATCTTTGTTGCATATGCTTTATGGCAAATGCCGCATTCATGGGCAATCGCAATTTATCGTTTTGACGACTATAAAAATGCAGGCGTTCCTATTCTACCTGTAGCCCGTTCAATCCTTAGAACAAAAATCGAATCACTGATTTATGTGGTTTTATTTACTCTATCGATGAATGCATTATATGTATATGGATACACCAATATCGTGTTCTTGGTCATCTGTAATATACTTTGCATTTACTGGTTCTACATTGCTATTTTAGGATTCAAGGCCGAAGATGATCAGCTTTGGGCCAAACGCTTTTTCCTTTTCTCAGTAATCCTCATTACTGTTATCAGTTTAAGCTTTAGCTTCACCTTTAAAAGCCCTGCACCATTCTTTCCTATTTTTTAAAAAGATAGAGAATGCTCTATCTTTTTATGCTCTCCCAATTTTTATCATTTCGTGCAATAAAAACATTTCGTTCTTTATTGCCTAAATGAAACAAGCCCAGACTAAATTCCAAATCAGTCGTTACATATAATCTTTAAAGATTAACCTGCAACACGACTCTAGCCAAAAAACTCACTGTCTGGCTCAAAACGTCTAAAAAATTGATCAATATTATGTGGATATTTTTGATCTAATTTTTGCCATACCTCTTGAGGTAACGGAATGAACTCCAAGGTATCGGACCCATCGGAAGCCACACAAAAACGGATTTCATAATCAGGCTGCAAAATTTGATTGAGTGCTTTTAAGGTGGTATCTCGATCTGCGCCCTCACCTTGATAAGGAATAATCAAAGTTTGATTCTGATAATAAACAGTAATGGTAAATCCTTGCAGGTTATCCGCATTTTGTATCTCTGCCCGCAAACTCCCCGTTTGTAAAATATTTTCGCAATATTCAATAATCGCCTCGTCCTCTTCACGCCAATCGACAATCATTAAGATTTGGTAAATGTTACCTTGGTATTGCTCAAAAGCGTCTAAATATGCCTCCTCAGTATTCGACTGCAAAATCGACTCAAGCAGGGCAACTGTCTTTATAAATTGTGGTTCCATTTTTATTGCCTATTTTTATTTAAAAAATATATCACAAAGACTATGGCAAATTTGCTTTATAGCGTCAATTTGCATATAATCCCCGCTTCGCAATTTGCGACATAACTTTTTAGTTATGACTCCTTGCTTCTAATTTTTTAATTAGGGGCTGCTTAAACCGTAAGGAGCTGACAATGCGTCACTACGAAATCGTACTATTGGTACATCCAGACCAAAGCGATCAAGTTGTAGGTATGGTTGAACGCTATATCTCTCAGATCAAAGAAGCTGAAGGTCAAATTCACCGTTTAGAAGATTGGGGCCGCCGCCAATTGGCTTACCCGATTAACAAAATTCACAAAGCACACTACATTCTTATGAATGTTGAATGTGGTCAAACGACGCTTGATGAGTTAGAAGAATTGTTCCGTTATAACGATGCAATTATTCGTAACATCATTATCCGTCGTGAAAACGCAATTACTGAAGAATCTTTGCTTGCTAAAAGTGCTGAAGAAAAACGTGCGCGTAAAGCTCAACGTGAAGAAGCACAACAAGCAGTTCCAGAAGCTGAATAAGGAGAACATCAATGGCACGTTTTTACCGTCGTCGCAAGTTCTGCCGCTTTACAGCTGAGAATGTTGCGTACATCGACTACAAAGATATCGACACATTAAAACAGTACATCACTGAAAACGGCAAGATTGTTCCTAGCCGTATTACAGGTACTAAAGCTCGTTATCAACGTCAATTAGCGTTAGCTATTAAACAAGCTCGCTATTTGTCTTTGATTCCGTACACTGACAACCATAAGTAAGTGAGGTGAGCTGTGGACGTTATCTTATTACAACGCATTAAAAACCTTGGTAAATTAGGCGACAAAGTATCAGTTAAAGCTGGTTACGGTCGTAACTTCTTGATCCCTCAAGGTAAAGCTGTAGCTGCAACAGAAGCAAACACTGCTGCTTTTGAAGCTCGTCGTGCTGAACTTGAGAAGCAAGAAGCTGAAGTATTAGCTGCTGCGAATGCACGTGCTGAACAATTGAACGAAGTTAACATCGTAATCACTGCGAAAGCTGGTGACGAAGGTAAACTATTCGGTTCTATCGGTACTCGTGACATCGCTGATGCTTTAACTAATGCTGGTCTTGTTGTAGACCGTGCAGAAGTTCGTTTACCAAACGGTGCGCTTCGTCACACTGGTGAATTCAACATCGCAATCCAATTGCACCATGATGTTGTTGCTGAAGTTCTCGTTACTATCGTATCTGAGTAATTTCTGCAAAGAAAAAGAGCATGTTTTACATGCTCTTTTTTTTTATCTCTAAAAAATACAAAAACATATCTAATTAAGTTTTAAATCTTATAATTTTCATCTCTATAGGACCACATATGCAAAATAAAAATCGTATCATCGCTTTGGTACTTGCCATGTTTTTAGGGTTCTTTGGCATAGATCGTTTCTATCTCGGAAAAAAAACCAGTGGCATTTTAAAATTAATTACTTTTGGCGGTTTAGGCTTTTGGTGGTTTATCGATACAGCCCTACTCCTGCTTGATGCTTTTCTCTATTCTTTAGGCAAAGACAATGGCTTTGTTAAAGATGCCCAAGAGAATAACCTTCGCTACGGCCTTTCAGCGTATCGCTTAAAAAATGGCAAATTTGTTCAGGACTGGTTTGTAAAACCTTAAAACAAAGTCTTTTATCTCAATCAATACATAAGAAGCACCATAACACTAGCTGTGATAGTAGAAGTGACTATCTATTATGCTATTGCATCACTTTCACAATTTTCACTGAATTAAATTGTGCCGACGACCTCCATTTGGATTAAGATAGTCATTCGGTTTTGTTTCATCTTTTTATTAGGTCTTGTTATGTCACAGGCGAATGCCAATTTTACAAAAAATTCTCCAAACACAGAGAGTAAAGTGAGTGACTCAGGTCAACTAAAAGAATTTCGCACTCCACCTCATAATCTTGCAATTGAGCAAGCGGTATTGGCAGCGTTAATGACGGTTGCTGAATCATTTGAACAAGTCAGCGACCTGCTTAAAGAAAATGATTTTTATGCGACACGTCACAAATATATTTATCGTGCCATCGAAAAACTAGCACAGGAAAACTCACCGTATGACGCTGTTTTGGTCAATGACTGGTTGCTCAAACAAAACCTGTTAGATGCCATTGGTGGTGAAGAATATCTGATGCAATTGATGGCAGACTCTCCATCAAGCTTCTACAACCTTGAAATTTATGCAAATAAAATCAAAGAGTTCTCAACTCTGCGTAACATGATCAAGATCAGCAGTGATATTTTACAAAATGCTTATGACACCAAAGGTCGTCCAGTCAGTGAAATTCTTGATTTAGCAGAAACCAGTATTTTCTCTTTGGCAGAACAGCACAATAACAATAAAAAAGATTCTGGGCCAAAATCAATCAGCTCTGTGACTGCTGACGTTATCACCAAATTAGATGAACTGTCTAAACTAGATGGCAACATTACTGGTTTAACCACAGGCTTCTTAGAGCTTGATAATAAAACATCAGGGATGCAGGCGGGAGATTTGATTATTGTTGCAGCACGTCCATCGATGGGTAAAACCACGTTCGCCATGAACCTGGTTGAAAGTGTACTGCAATACAACCGCCTACCTGCTCTCGTATTCTCTATGGAGATGCCAGCAGACTCGATTGCTATGCGTTTGATTTCAGCAATGGGTAAAGTCCATCAGGGCCATCTACGTTCAGGTAATCTCGATGCAGACGAATGGACCAAAGTCACTGGAACTATTCTTCAGCTACAAGAAATGCATCTCTATATCGATGACTCATCTGCCCTACCACCCACCGAACTACGTGCACGTGCGCGTCGTGTAGCTAAAATGCATGACGGTAAAATCGGCTGTATCATGGTCGACTACTTACAGTTGATGAAAGTCCCAGGCATGGGTGATAACCGTGTCGGCGAGATCTCGGAAATTTCACGAAGCTTAAAAGCTTTGGCCAAAGAAATGCAATGCCCTGTAATTGCACTGTCTCAGCTTAACCGTAGTTTGGAGAACCGACCAAACAAACGCCCAGTAATGTCAGACTTACGTGAATCGGGTGCGATCGAGCAGGATGCCGACTTGATCATGTTTATTTACCGTGATGAAGTCTATAACAAAGAATCTAAAGAAGCTGGTACTGCTGAAATCATTATCGGTAAGCAACGTAACGGTCCAATTGGTAGCGTACGTCTCGCATTTGAAGGTCAATATACGCGTTTTAGTAATCTCTCACCTGAGTTCTATGCTCAGTATGAAGATGACGAATAACATTCAAACTATTTCTATTTTATATACAATCCAAGTCGACCCAAAGGAGAACTCAGGGTGCGCCAAGCAACAGTTTATATTGACAGTGAAGCACTGCAATATAATTTAAACCGTGTTAAACAACTTGCTCCACATTCAAAAATCGTCAGTATGGTCAAAGCCAATGCTTATGGACATGGAGTCAAAAACTGTTTAGCCGCCCTTGAGGCCACGGACGCTTTTGGTGTCGCCTGTTTAGAAGAAGCACTGGAGATCAGGCAACTTGGATACACTCAGCCGATTACATTGATTGAAGGTGTATTTTCTGAAGATGAAATGACGCAAGTCATCGAGCAGAAACTTGAATGCATCGTACATCACAAACAACAAGTAGAATGGTTGATTCAACATAAAGCTGCTTATAATGCGTTGGGTTTAAAGGTTTGGGTTAAACTAAATAGCGGCATGAACCGTTTAGGTTTCAAAGTCGATGAAATCATTAACGTGATTCAACGTTTAAAAACTGAAGGTTTTACCTGTGTACTTGCCATGCATTTTGCCAATGCTGACGTAGACCACCCCTTAAATGAGCAACAAAAGCAACAATTCTTACAGGTAAAACAAGCCTGTGAACCGATCTTGGTATCTTGCTGTAATTCTGCTGCGATTTATAAATACCCTGAACTGCATTTTGATTTTGTTCGTCCGGGCATCATGCTTTACGGTGCATCACCCTTCGCGGATCGCAATGTACATGAACTCGATCTAAAGCCGGTAATGACTTTTAGTGCCGAAATTATTGCCCTCAATCAGATTCAACAAGGTGAGTTTGTCGGTTATGGCTCGACCTACTCAGCGTCATGTACGTCACAAATTGCCATTGTTTCGATTGGCTATGGTGACGGCTATCCACGCGCGTATATCGAGCAAAACTTTGTTGCCATCGATCAGCAACTTGTTCCTGTAGTCGGCCGTGTCAGCATGGATATGATCGCCATTGATATCAGCAATGTTAAAGCAGAAATTGGCACAAAAGTTGAGCTTTGGGGCCAATCTCGCCTGGTTGATGATGTTGCAGCAGCAAACGGAACTATCGGCTACGAGCTACTTTGCCGCCTCACCCAACGCCCAATACGTCAATTAGATAACTAAACATTACTTGATCAATTTTTGTGTTTTATCTCTAATAAGGTTTTAACCATTCAGATCCAGAATGCTCAAACTGATTTATGATAATCCGCTGTATAAAATGCCGATCCAGCAATTCGTGCTCTTTTTGATCCGAATTTCGATCGGCATTTTTTTCTTCACCACAGGCTTCAATAAACTTTTCGTTGAAAAAAATAAACTGATTATGCTGGAAACGATCATTGATGCAGGCATTCCATTTCCAGCAATCATGAGTAGCTTTGTGTCAGTCACTGAAATGCTTGCAGGTTTATTTCTGATTTTGGGCTTATTTACTCAGATCAGCAGTATTTTCTTGTTTATGATCTGCCTGACAGCACTATACACGGTTGGGATTCATACGATTCCAAGCGGCTTAGATCCGATAAGCTGGCTCAGTTGGTTCTTCTATATACATGACCTATTGTATATGCTCATTCTGGCGATATTGATTACATCTCGGCCAAGCATACTGTCGCTAGATCTTATTCTAAGCAAAAATATAACAACATCTTAGGATGATTCTCCCTCAAAAGGATCTATGCTTTTGAGGGAGTTTAAGGAAGTTATAAACCATAGTCCGCTGTTGGCTTTGGTAACTCTTGTAAACCACGGCGCAAGGTCTCAGACCACTGTCGACTAATCTGAGTAAAATAAGGATCATCCTCACCAATCCGCTTACCTTCTGGAATTTTAAAACTATCTTTATGGTAAACCAGTGCATCTAAAGGCAAACCCACTGAAACATTCGAGCGCAAAGTCGAATCAAAAGAAATAAGCGAACAGCGCAGTGCATCATCCAAAGGCATATCATAGTGTAAAGCACGATCTAGAATCGGTTTTCCGTACTTGCTTTCACCAATTTGGAAATACGGCGTATCGGTGGTTGCACAAATAAAGTTCCCTTGTGGATACACATTATAAAGCTGTATCTCCTCGCCTTGAATTTGCCCACCGACCAATATGCTACATGAATAATTCATCTGTTCTTGGGTGTCACTGGTAATATCTTCAAGCACTTTGCGTAGAGTTTTTCCAACCAATTCAGCCACTTCAAACATGGTATTGGCACTATACAAATTCGGCTCTTGATGCAAAGCCAAAGCATTCTGCAAATGCCCGATCACGGCTTGTGTCGTCGCCAAATTACCTGCTGTTTGCAAAGCAATAAAACGTTCACCTTCAACACCAAAGGTATGCAACTTACGAAATACAGAAATATGATCGACCCCTGCATTGGTTCGGGTATCACTAATCAATACCAAACCTTGCTCTAATCTTAATGCGCAACAATAGGTCATCTTTCTCTCTTTACATTCAACACGCCAAAACCTGCACCACAGACATCATACTTTCTACCCCGCCTTGCTCACGAATACCACGAACAGGCGCCACATCTAAATAATCACGTCCAACTGCAACGTATATATGGTTTTGGGGTGTAAATATCTGGTTACTTACATCGAAACAATACCACTCATTATCCACAAAAACCTCTGCCCATGCATGACTGGCGAGGTGTGGCTGATTTTCATCGTAGATATAGCCCGAAACGTAACGTGCAGGTAATTGTAACGCACGACACATGGCAATTAATATATGTGCGTGGTCTTGGCACACTCCCTGACCCGCATAAAAGGCATCAATAGCTGAGGTCGTAACCGAGGTACTTTCAGGTTGATAAGGCACTTGCTGTAAGATTTTTTCTGATAAAACAATCAAATGGTGGCGGTCTTTTACAGCAACAATCGAATGCGCAAAATCCGTCATGGTCAGGTCACAGCAGGTCATTGCCGTGCGTTGTAAAAACAGTAATGCTGAAATATCTGTCTCAAAATAACCCAACTCAGTCGCATGCAAATCCACTACACCCTGTGCCATGATCGTCAAATAACGATAATCATGGCGTTGCGTTGCTGTAATCCATAGGTTATTAAATGCATCACGTTGACACGAGTACTGTCCTGGCACACTAATATGCCAATTCTCTACACTCTGATGCCGTGAACTTTGTGGCATCATTTTGATGGATTGGACACTGTTCCGCGCAATCTCAGTATATTGATAATGCGTTTGGTGATTCACCATGAGTTTCATGAGGATACCTCAAATTGATTTTCCAATTTATAGGTAAATGCATAAAACTGATTTAAATATGGCTGTTCTTTTAATGTCTCCCAACACGGTTGTAAGTCTTGCCATCCCAAATGATATAACCGCTCAATGGTTGGATCAATCGCATCAAAAACAGCATGTGTATTGTGTTGAAATCTGAAATAGGTATCAATTTGCTCAATACATTGCCCAATATGAAAAAATAGAAAAATATCTTCTTGCTCAGCTTTCAGAATGTCGCAACAGCTATGCACCACATCCTGAATGGCTAATCCATCTGCTGCCACATTTTTGATCAGATAATTGAGTTCTGCATAGGCCTGTGCGGTTAATAATCCCCTCAACTCCTGAATATTGTCCCGCGCAATCTCAAGCTGACTCAATAAAGAATAAGGCTGCTGACGATCTAACATAAATTGATTCAAGTTTTCTGCATCATCAATATGCAAACAAAGTGCCTGTGCAAATTCTGATGCCTGATAATTATCATCAAAAGGCAAATGTCCAGCCACATGACCAATACGGAATAAATAACGTCCTAACCAATAAATATGTTGAGCGCTTGAGCTAAGTAAAAGCATAAATCTCCTCCCTTTTCTTAATCTTCAATCTCACAGCCCGCATTGTTATCATCTTCGGGCTGTGGATATGGTTCAGGAACGTAATGATTCAACCACCCATGTATCTTTAATTCCACCACCTTGAGAAGAGTTCACCACGAGAGAGCCTGCTTGCATGGCAACACGTGTTAAGCCACCCGGCACAATTTCAGTGCGATAAGGTGAGCTGAGTACAAAAGGTCTTAAATCAATATGTCGCTCAGCAACGCCTTCTGCTGTCATGGTTGGAGCAACGGAAAGTGCCAAAGTCGGTTGTGCAATATATAAATGTGGCGTCTCAATCAGTTTCTGTCTGAAACAATCAATCTGTTGTTGATCTGCTTGAGGACCAATCAACATGCCATAACCACCTGAGCCTTGTGCTTCTTTCACCACTAATTTTTCTAAATTACTAAGTACGTAATCCAGTTGCTCCGCTTCTCGACATTGATAAGTTGGCACATTATTCAAAATAGGTACTTCACCTAAATAGAACTGAATCATCTGATCGACATAAGGATAAATCGACTTGTCATCCGCCACCCCTGTTCCCGGTGCATTGGCAATCACAACATTGTGTTGTAAATATGCAGACATCAGTCCGGGTACACCCAAAGTGCTGTCAGGTCTAAAACTGAGTGGATCCAAGAATTCATCATCAACACGGCGATAGATAACGTCTACCTGCTGCCGACCACGAATAGTTTTGACAAAAACCTTATCATCTTCTACATACAGATCTCGGCTGGTCACTAGCGGTACATCCATTTCACGCGCTAGAAATGAATGTTCATAATAGGCACTATTAAAACGCCCAGGTGTTAGCACCACAATTAATGGCTGATCGACATAAGCATTTTCTTCGAGAATTGCTTTTAACAGACTTGGATATTGCTCAATCCCCTGTAAATTATTACTGCTACAAAGATCTGGCATCAATTTCTGACTGATTTTACGACTTTCCAGCATATAAGACACACCTGATGGTGTGCGTAGGTTATCTTCCAACACAAAGAAATCACCTTGCCCATCACGGATGATATCGATACCACTAATTTGTGAATAAACCTTGCCTTTCAACTGGTGCTTTAGCATATGCGGCTGGAACGCTTCGTGCGCAATCACCTGTTCTGCAGGAATCAAACCTTCTTTTAAAATATGCTGTCCATGATAAATATCATCTAGAAATAAATTTAATGCTTTGACTCGTTGTGCACAGCCCGTCGCGATCTTTTCCCATTGCTTCTTTTCAATCACACGCGGTATCAAATCATAAGGAATGGTACGCTCAGCACCCTCCTGATCACCGTAAACATTAAAAGTAATGCCTTGATATAAGAAATGCTGTTTTGCTTGTGCTTCTAGTGTTTTTAAATCATCAAGACTACGAATACTCAACCATTGCTCAATTTTTTTCGATGCTTCACCGTTAAAACTTTTGTCATCTAACATTTCATTGAAAAATTGTGATTTAAGTTGCTCAAATAAATTGGTGGTCACATTGAGCTGCGAAATAAATGTAGAGGTATCAACGGATGCTGCTGGATTGGGTTCTGGTGCGTAATAATCTGTGCTGATATGTAGGTTGTGTTCTTGTTCTGACATAGAAACCTCGTCTCATCATTTATTTATATCTAAAGGAAGCAATTTCAATGCCACTTATACAAAATGATCAATTTTCAACCAGACTTAGAATATTTAAGCAAAACTAGGGTCATTTCAGTCGTAAATACGTAATCTAGATAGGATGGACTTGATAATTAAGTATAGTTTTTTTATTGTGTCTGCTTTAGACCATTGAATTATGTATTTCGCTTATGTCATCCATACAAGAAAAAGAAACATCCAATAGCCTTTATCGCCAATGGCAAATCTTATCCCGCCTTTCTACTGGGAAATGGATGGGCACACGCGAATTACAAGAAATATTAGAACGCGAAGGCATTGATATCAGTCTGCGTACCATTCAGCGTGATTTAAATCAAATTGCTCAGCGTTTCCCAATCGAGAGCAATAAAACCGTACCACAAGGTTGGCGTTGGCGTTCAGATGCACCAATTCAAAGCTTGCCCCACATGACCAGCTCGCAAGCGGTTACGTTTATGATGGTCGAAGAGCATTTACGTCACTTGCTTCCACCAAGTTTATTAGAAGAAATGACACCTTGGTTTGATTTGGCCAAACGTAGCCTATCGACACAAAATAATGTTCGACAATGGATCAACCGTGTTCGTATTGTACCGGCGACACAACCCTTGATTCCGCCTGTTGTCGACAAACATGCACAACAAGCGATTTATGAAGGTTTATTACAAGACAAACAGATCGAATGTATTTATCTCGCCCGTACCCATCAAGGCGAAGATAAGACCTATATCCTCAATCCGCTGGCTTTGGTTCAAAAAGGTGCAGTGATTTATTTAATCTGTACCCGAAATGATAAAACTGAAGTACAAACCTTCGCCTTGCACCGCTTTAAAGCAGCAACGGTATTGGAAAGTCGCGCCTTACATCCTGTGAACTTTGAAATTGATAATTATATTGAATCAGGTGCATTGGGTTTCCGTGTTGACTACAGCAAGCCAACCGAACAAATTCATTTAAAACTGACCATGACCGAGAGTACAGCCAAGAGTTTCTACGAAAGCCAGCTGAGTAAGGATCAAATCATCCAACATCTAGAAGAAAACATTGTCGAAGTCTCTGCAACTGTTCCATTTACCTCACAACTGGTGTGGTGGCTCAGAAGTTTTGGTAAGAAAATGCTGAATATTGAACCCGCTGCCGTTTATAACGCAGTGAAAGAGATTGAAGAGCAAGCCCAATAAAAAAGAGAACCTTTCGGTTCTCTTCGATTTTTTATAAATTTTATTATCAAACACTCAATATTATTTTTATTGTTTAAATGTTCAAACCAACCTCTCTCCCCGCCTTGATCAAAATTGGTTTGTACCTTTTTAAGCGCTTAGATTTAAATTAACATCGGCACGCTAATTCATAGCCATTGTAGCGGATTCTCTTTTTGGTCATGGTTAAACCCTCTTTGTTTGAACGTAGAATCACTATAACGAGGATTTTTTAGACTGTGAAATAACAAAGATTGGAATCAAAATCTAATTTTTTGCTATCGCTGATCTTTGCGTCAAAATCAACTTATTCATCTTCTTTTTTATCAGATAATAAAACTTCGAAGCGATGCAAATGGGTAAAACGCCCAGCCTGTATTTGATATTGATCAATCTGAGGCACTAATTTCCGGAAATGCTCCGACTGTACATGTAAATCTAGTGCTTCACGATCAACCCATTCTTCGATAAAAACAAAATGCCCTTTTTGTTTATGGTCATGATAAAGATCATAAGCAATGCATCCTGCCTCGGCTTTAGTTTTCTCTACCAACTCTTGATAAAGCGCTAACACCTCATCAATTTTGTCTGGCTGGATATAGTCTTCAGCAATCAGTTTTAAGGTCATTTACCTCGCTCTCCCTAAATATTTCCCATAAAAAAAGCTCTCAAATTCATGAGAGCTTTTTTGTCATCAATTCAGCTTATGCTGAAAATGGATGACGCAATACGATTGTTTCTGCACGGTCAGGACCTGTTGAAACGATATCAATTGGGCAACCAATTAAAGTTTCAATACGACGTACATAGGCCAATGCATTTGCA
Source organism: Acinetobacter sp. UBA991 (assembly GCF_002292065.1). Taxonomy (NCBI): domain Bacteria; kingdom Pseudomonadati; phylum Pseudomonadota; class Gammaproteobacteria; order Moraxellales; family Moraxellaceae; genus Acinetobacter; species Acinetobacter sp. UBA991. The sequence continues at coordinate 13,192 of NZ_DBBF01000009.1, forward strand.
GGAAGTTGATCAATTTGAGTCAAACCAACAGTAGACTCGCTCCAACCCGGCATGGTTTCATAGATCGGTTTCAAGCTTTCAAATGAAATCGCATCAGAAGAACCTGCACAGCCAGAATCTACATCTTCATAACCCACACAGATTTTTACTTCTTCTAAACCATCTAATACATCAAGCTTAGTTAGGCAAATACCAGATAACGAGTTCACATCAACCGAACGACGTAAAATCTCAGCATCAAACCAACCACAACGACGTTGACGGCCAGTAGACGCGCCAAACTCATGACCAACTGTACCTAAGTGACGACCAATCGCATCACCTGTATCTGTTGCTGCATCATAATGCAACTCAGTTGGGAACGGACCTGCACCTACACGTGTTGTATATGCTTTGGTAATACCCAATACATAGTCTAAATGCAATGGACCCATACCTGAACCAGAGCTTACGCCACCAGCAGTAGTATTCGAGCTTGTTACAAATGGATAGGTACCATGATCGATGTCCAGCAATGAACCTTGCGCACCTTCAAACATGATTGCCTTACCTTCTTTGCGGTAATTATGTAATACAGTCGTTACATCAATCACTAATGGAGCAAGAACTTCGCGCCATGCATCACAAAGAGCAAGTACATCTTCAAACTTAACTTCTTCAACGCCATAGAATTGAGAAAGTTGGAAGTTATGCAGCTCAAGCATTTCCTTGAGTTTTTCTTCAAGTAAAGCACCACCACGAATCAAATCTGCTACGCGTACAGCACGACGTGCAACTTTGTCTTCGTAAGCTGGGCCAATACCGCGACCAGTTGTACCAATTTTCGCGTTACCACGTTTTTTCTCACGTGCTTGGTCAAGCGCGATGTGGTTTGGCAAAATAAGTGGACAGTTTGGAGAAATACGTAAACGCTCTTTAACAGGTACGCCTTCTTGTTCCAAAATCGCCATTTCTTTAATCAAGGCTTCAGGAGAAAGAACAACACCATTCCCGATTAAGCACAATACGTTTTCACGTAAAATACCTGATGGAATGAGGTGTAATACAGTCTTCTTACCACCTACCACAAGCGTATGACCTGCGTTGTGTCCGCCTTGGTAGCGAACTACCGCAGCCGCTTGATCTGTGAGCAGGTCGACGATTTTACCTTTTCCTTCGTCGCCCCATTGGGTACCAAGTACCACAACATTTTTGCCCATAATAGCCTCATTACATCATGCTGTTAAAATTGGAAACCAAGTCTTAAAACTTGGCAATTAAATTTTTTCAATCACCCACTGCCCGTTTTGAGACACCAACTGATGGGTCGCATAAGGCACTGAGCTTAAATCATCATTACCCAACAACTGCACCACACGTGAACCTTTGCCACGTACATCTGCAATTGCATTTAATAAATCTTGATCATGGCCTTTCGGTGCAACCACAGTTTCAATTTCTACAAACTGAGTCGCGCCTAAAGCATATAAGTCACAACTAAATCCAGTTGCTGGACGCGCACGCCCAAAATGCTCACCAATACCATCATAACGACCACCTTGAGCCAGTGGTGCGGCACGATTCGGTGCATAAATGGCATACATCAAACCTGTATGATAGTGATAGCTGCGTAACTCAACCACATCTATCCCAATGTTCAGATTCGACCAACGTGACTGGATTTGCGCTAATGTAGATTTCAATGCATCTAATGCATTTTTGAAATCCGCATCATTTAAAATATCTTGGCTTAAATGCATTTCTAGTGCATCAAGGTCGCTTGCATAACGCCCTAAAGCATAAAAGTCCGCACCCATCGCTAAATCTTGCGTGAATTCTTCTAACTCTGGGAAAGCTTTACGCTGATATAAGTCAGAAAGTTCACTTTCGGTATTTTTATTTAAGCCAGCGCGTTTAACCAGACTACGGAATAAACCAACATGACCTAAATCTAAATGAGCGCCCTCTAAAGTATGAGTATGCTCAATTAACGCCAACATAACGTTGATCATTTCAACATCTGCTTCGATGCTGTCATGACCATACAACTCTGCACCTAACTGCAAAGGTGCACGGGTTGCATTGAAATTCTGTGGTTTGGTATGCAAGACTGAACCTGCATAGCAATAACGTGCTACACCTTCAATTGGTCGAACATGAGCATCTATACGCGCAACTTGCGGCGTCATATCCGCACGCACACCGAGTAAACGGCCAGATAGTTGATCAATAACTTTGAAGGTAACTAAATCTAAATCTTGATTAGATTCTGAAAGTAGCGAGAGCGATTCGATGTATTCAATAAATGGCGTATACACCAATTGATAACCTCGAACTGCGAGGAAATCTAACGCTTCTCGACGCAAGGTTTCAACCACTTGCGCTTGTTCTGGCAATACATCTGCTACCCCGTCAGGGAGCAACCATGTCTCTGAAATGGCCATGTTCCAAACCTAAAATCTGTTCAATGTGGAAGCATCCACACAAAAAGCAACCACATAAAAAAATCGGGTGAATGCCCGATTCAGCGTAGTGTAGCACGAAGATTTATGTGATGCACCTTCGAATTTGAATAAATCTTTCGGGTTTATTGATCAAATAACTTCACTAAGTAAGAAAAATTAACGAGTAGATTCAATAGATTGAAACTAATCACTGAGAGTATAAGTCCATGTTCTTGTCCCTAAGAACTGCCTAACATCTGAACTATTGCCCTGCTTGCAATTGATCAAGTTTGATTTTTACAACATTGATTGCTTGGGAGTCACATGCAAGACTGCCTGTCCGAAATTCCGAGCCTCTTAAGCAGCGATTACCCCAAATAAATGAAACACCTTAAGGTCTTGTTCTTAGTTTATATTAAAAAACACATTCCATTTTTTGATTTCTTTCACCTGAACTCAGGGCTAAAGATTCCCATTCAGGTATAAACACAAAATTGTGCCTAGAATATAAACACACTGCTCGCTCATTTTTTGGAGATACGCTTAATACAATCCTAGAATGACCTTTAGAAACGGCTAAATTCTTAATCGCAGAAATCAGCAGATCGGCTATACCACTGCCACGAAACATAGGATTAACCCACATCGCGATCACATTAAATTCACGTACAGCGTTTTGAGTTCCACCAATAATCCCAATTGCCCGATCCCCTTTAATTGCTAAAACATATCGAAATTTAGTCTTTTGTGAGGCACGGTCACGCCATTCTGATTCACTATATTTCTCTGTAGTCGCATAATTAGCAGCGAAAACATCAGGACTATCCAGTAGAGACTCTAAACGAACGGTTTTAAGGATTTTCCAATCCTCCTCGGTGGTGAGACGTACCACCAATTCCTCCAAGTCTGGACTCATTCAATACCTCTAACTTATCGCGAATCTGAATTTTTATAAAAGATTCTCAAAAATTAGCTTATATTTATTCAGTTCCTTTGCCGCCTTTTACTACGATTTCTAGCAAATTCACCATTTCAACATTTTGCTTTTCTAAAGCGGCAATATTTGCCACAGTTCGATCCAAAACCTCTTGTTGCACATGCATCTTCTTGGCCAGATCCTGCATGATTTCCAAACTCTTTTTTAGATGTAATTCTAAATGCACAACTTTTTCTTCAAGTTGCAAAACTTGAACATCTTGGTTTGGTACATCTACATTTTTAAACTGCAGCCAGAATAAAAATACAACCGCCGCCAATAAAATAGCAATTAATCCCCAAATCAACATCAATGTCATTCACTACTCCGAATTAATTTTTATATTATTTAAATCATTAATCACAAAAAGTTTCACACAAATCGAGTAAGCGATTTGCATATCCCCATTCATTATCATACCACGCAAAAACTTTCGCTTGATGTCCCACCACCATGGTTTGAGTTAAATCCACAATCAGAGAATAAGGCGAATGATTAAAGTCACTAGAAACCAGATCTTCATCTGTCACTTGCATGATCTGCGCATAATCATATTGCGCCGCCTTGCTCAAAACTTCATTGATTTTATGCACAGTAATCGGTGAATGCGAAACAAAAGTGAGATCAATGGCAGCCACATTAATGGTCGGTACACGAATGGAATAGCCATTGATCCGATCTTCCATTTTCGGCATGACTTGTTTCAATGCACCCAAGGCACTTGATGTGGTTGGAATAATATTTTGCCCAGATGCACGTGCACGACGTAAATCCCGATGCGCGTGATCCAAAACCGATTGATCGGCTGTGACCGCATGGATTTCTGTCATTAATGCGGTATCAATACCAAAGGCATCATCAATAATTTTAACCAACGGCACTAAGGCCTGTGTGGTACATGAGACACTGGAGATGATTTGATCTGTGGCCTTTACGTCATTATGATTAACACCATAGACAATCGCCGCATCCACAGAATCAAAAGGTGCAGCACCAATAATCACACGCTTTGCACCTGCCTCAACATGGCGTGTAGCATCAGCACGTGAACGGAATAAACCGGTACATTCAAGCACCACATCAATATCTAAGTCAGCCCAAGGCAATAATTCTGGCTGAGCCTGCTTAAAAACCTGTAGTTTTAACTGACGCTGATTGGACTGGATATTCAAAAAAATATGTTGATTTTCAATTTGAATTTCAACTTGACCTGCAAAACGACCATGCGTGGTATCGTATTTGAACAAATGCACCAAGGTCTGCACATCTGCGATGTCATTAATGGCAACAATATCAAACTGAAATTGCTTAGGACTCTCAAACCACGCACGTAATACATTCCGACCAATTCGACCAAATCCATTGATAGCGATACGTTGCATGTAGGGTCCTTATTCATCAAAACATCATCTTTTCTATGCTATATGGTAAAACATCAAGCACATTGTTGAATATAGATTTTTAGCTTAAACACAGTTTTATATGATATTGCTTGTAAAATCGTTGGTGAGGCAGGTATTTTCCGTTATAATTTAGCACTTTTAAAATCTATGCCACGCACTGGGTTCGATTGTAGAACGTTAGACACAACGTACCTTGTTGCATATAGCCAAATTCAAAATTATGGAGTGTCTTGGTTGTGAGTACTCGCTTTATGACATCAGCTGAAATCCGTGAAGCATTTTTGCGTTATTTCGAATCGCAAGGGCATACACGTGTCGCTTCGAGTTCTCTCGTTCCCGCCAACGACCCAACTTTGCTGTTTACCAATGCTGGTATGAACCAGTTTAAAGATTGTTTCTTAGGTTTAGAAAAGCGCGACTATGTTCGTGCTGTTTCATCTCAAAAATGTGTCCGTGCCGGCGGTAAGCATAATGACCTCGACAACGTAGGTTATACCGCACGTCACCACACTTTCTTTGAAATGTTAGGCAACTTCTCTTTCGGTGATTATTTCAAACAAAATGCACTGAAATTTGCTTGGGAATTTTTGACCAGCGAACAGTGGTTAGGCTTACCGAAAGATCGTTTATATGTCACGGTTTATCATACCGATGATGAAGCATTTGATATCTGGAACAAAGAAATTGGTATCGATGCTGAACGTATTATCCGTATTGGCGATAACAAAGGTGGCCAATACGCATCAGATAACTTCTGGGCAATGGGTGATACAGGTCCTTGTGGTCCTTGTTCTGAAATTTTCTATGACCATGGTGACCATATCTGGGGTGGCTTACCAGGCACACCAGAAGAAGATGGTGATCGTTTCATCGAAATCTGGAACAACGTTTTCATGCAGTTCAATCGTACTGCTGATGGTGTCATGCACCCTCTTCCAGCACCTTCTGTTGATACAGGTATGGGCTTGGAGCGTATTTCGGCTGTACTACAACATGTCAATTCAAACTATGAAATTGACCTGTTTCAACACTTATTAAAAGCTGCTGCTGAAATCATTGGTTTAGATACCACTGCCATTGAAGCTGAAGCAAAAGCACAAAATAAACCAGTTGAATATCCTGCATCGTTAAAAGTGATTGCTGACCATGCGCGTTCATGCTCATTCTTGATTGCTGACGGTGTTAACCCTTCAAATGAAGGTCGTGGTTATGTGCTACGTCGTATTATTCGTCGTGCCGTGCGTCATGGTAACAAGTTAGGTGCAACAGGTTCATTCTTCTATAAGATGTTACAACCGCTAATTGAAGTCATGGGCGATGCCTATCCTGAACTTGCAGCGCAGCAAGCACGCATCGAAGCACAGCTTCTTAAAGAAGAAGAGCAATTCGCGAAAACACTTGAGCAAGGCTTGAAGTTGTTAGAAGGTGAATTAGCACAACTGAAAGGCAATGTGATTGCTGGTGAAACCGTATTTAAACTATACGATACTTACGGCTTCCCGACTGACTTAACCGCTGATATCGCACGTGAACGTGATCTTACCATTGACGAAGCCGGCTTCGAAGTTGAAATGGCTGCGCAACGCCAACGTGCACGTGATGCAGGTAAATTTGCAGTTGACTACAACAGCATTGTCAAAGTTGAAGGCGAAACTCAATTTGATGGTTATGAAGCGACTCAAGGCCAAGGTCAAATCGTTGCGATCTATAAAGATGGCGTGCAAGTTGATGAAATCAACGAAGGTGACGAAGCACTGATCGTATTGAACCAAACCCCTTTCTATGCAGAAAGCGGTGGTCAAATCGGTGATACAGGTATCTTCAAAAACGATACTGGTATTTTTGAAGTTCAAGATACTAAAAAATCTGGTGGTGCATTTGTCCATCAAGGTATCGTGACCATGGGTAGCCTCAAAGCCACTCAAAATGTTGAAGCAACGGTTAAAGCAGACATTCGTGCAGCAACAGCGCGTAATCACTCAGCGACTCACCTTCTACATGCGGCTTTACGTCAGATTCTTGGTGAGCATGTACAACAAAAAGGTTCTTTGGTTGCCAGCGATATTTTACGTTTTGACTTTGCCAACGACCAACCTGTTTCGTTTGAACAATTGCAACAGATTGAGCGTTTAGTCAATGCCGAAGTCATTGCGAACAGCCCTGTAACAACTGAATTACTTGATATTGAATCAGCAAAAGCCAAAGGCGCAATGATGCTGTTCGGTGAGAAGTATGGCGAAGAAGTTCGCGTACTTTCTATGGGTTCTATTATTGAAGAAAAAAACTTCTCTATCGAACTTTGTGGTGGTATTCACGTTAAGCGCACGGGTGATATTGGTCTATTTAAAATCACTTCTGAAGGTGGTGTTGCTGCGGGCGTTCGTCGTATTGAAGCCGTGACTGGCACCAAAGCGCTTGAAGTGGTTCAAAAAGCAGAAACAGATATCCAAATCATTAACGGTTTGTTGAAAGCGCAAAAAGACCAAACTGTAGAGAAAGTTGAAGCAATTGTTGAAACTGCTTCTAGCCTACAAAAGCAAATCGAACAATTGAATCAAAAATTAGCGAGCTTCCAAGCGGCTGAGCTTTTAGATCAAGTCACAGAAATTGCGGGTCGTCAAACGCTTATCACATCGGTAAAAGGTTTAGATGCCAAATCATTACGCAATCTTCATGACAGCGTAAAATCAAAATTAGAAGATGCAGTCATTATTTTAGCTGGTGTTGAAGGTGATAAAGTGAGTTTAATCGCTTCCGTCGCTAAACAATACGCTGCAACTCTAAAAGCAGGTGACATCATCAAACACTTGGCTCAAGAGCTGGGCGGTAAAGGTGGTGGTAAACCTGACTTAGCACAAGGTGGCGCGCCACTTAACGAGAAGTTTGATCAAGTCATCGCAGCATTACCTGCTTGGCTTGCGCAATAATAAAGACTTCACTTTTGTGTAACTGACCCTGATGCCTCTCAGGGTCATGGCTTATATGGAACAACTATGGCTTTAATCGTTCAAAAATATGGCGGTACCTCTATGGGTACTCCTGAGCGCATTTTAAATGTTGCTCATCGTGTCAAGCGTTGGCATGATCATGGTCACAAGGTGGTCGTGGTTGTATCAGCAATGAGTGGTGAAACTAACCGCTTACTTGCGCTTGCCAAAGCCATTACTAGCACCCCTGACCCACGCGAATTAGATCAAATGGTGTCAACGGGTGAACAAGTAACGATTTCCATGTTAGCTATGGCACTTAATTCTATTGGTGTAGAAGCTAAATCATATACAGGTCGTCAAGTTGGTATCAAAACTGACAGCGCGTTTACCAAAGCACGTATTGAATCCATTGATACTGATGTAATGACCGCTGATCTAGATGCTGGTCGTGTCATCGTCGTTGCCGGTTTCCAAGGTTATGATGCCAATGGCAATATCACAACTTTAGGTCGCGGTGGTTCAGATACTTCAGGCGTTGCACTTGCAGCAGCACTAAAAGCAGATGAATGCCAGATTTATACCGATGTAGACGGTGTTTATACCACTGACCCTCGTGTAGCGCCTAAAGCAAAGAAAGTTGACCGTATTTCTTTTGAAGAAATGCTAGAAATGGCATCTTTAGGTTCGAAAGTTTTACAAATTCGCTCTGTTGAATTCGCAGGCAAATATCAGGTGCCATTACGTGTATTATCAAGCTTTGATAACGATAATGATGGCGCATTTGATGAAGATTTCAAACAAAACGTAGGTACACTAATTACGACTGAGGCGGAAGACGATATGGAACAACCAATCATCGCAGGTATTGCATTTAACCGTGACGAAGCAAAACTCACTATTTTAGGTGTTCCTGACGAACCAGGTATCGCATCTAAAATCTTATCACCGATCAGCAATGCCAACATCGAAGTGGATATGATTATCCAGAATGTTGAAGAAGACGGTACAACAGATTTTACTTTTACCGTGAATCGTAACGACTTGGCGAAAGCAAAAGCAATTTTAGAACAAACTGCAAACAGCATCGAAGGTTGTGAAGTTGTGACGCGTGATGACATCGTAAAAGTGTCAATCGTAGGTGTTGGTATGCGTTCTCACGCAGGTGTAGCGAGCAAAATGTTTACTGCATTAGCTGAAGAAAGCATTAATATTCTCATGATTTCTACATCAGAAATCAAAGTTTCTGTGATCATCGAAGAAAACTATTTAGAATTGGCAGTTCGTTGTTTACATACAGCTTTTGGCCTAGATCGTGAACACGGCGAAAGCAGTGCACGTGCTTAATTAATAGCTGCTTAAACATATTTACTCGCAAGTAAATAAGAAAAAAAACAGAGCCACTATAGTTTTTCTTATAGTGGCTCTGTTATATTAGCCTTGAGGTTTTTAAAAAGACTCTCACAGAACTTACGAAAAAAAATGTTTTTTACATATTTCTGTTAGAGTTTTCTGTATATTAGGCTGTGCTTTCAAACAATGAATTCCCTGTCGCAAGTTTAAGCGTTTAGCAAGGAGATAAACATGCTGATTCTGACCCGTCGTGTCGGAGAAACATTAATGATTGGGGATCAAGTCAGTGTTACTGTGCTTGGCGTAAAAGGCAATCAGGTGCGTATTGGTGTAAATGCTCCAAAAGAAGTTTCTGTGCATCGTGAGGAAATTTACCAACGTATCCAACATGAACGTGCCATGCATGAGCATCTGCAACATCTTGATCAAGATTATCAACATTCTTATGAAGAAGAGAATAATGATTTTTCTCAACATAATAACTTCAATCGTTAATATGCCGCATTCTTCTCGAATGATTAAAGCGACTAAAATTAGTCGCTTTAATTGTTTTTACAGCCCTAAAGCTTTCTTGACAGGCGCATAACTACGGCGGTGTTGATCAATGACACCATGAGCCGCAATCGCTTCAAAATGTGCTTTAGTTGGATAACCTTTGTGTTTAGCAAACCCATAGTCAGGATATTGCTGATCTAACTCATGCATCTGACGGTCACGGGTCACTTTCGCTAGAATACTGGCCGCACTAATTTCTGCATGGCTAGCATCCCCCCCCACAATCGCCTCACACGGAATGGTAATTCCTTTTGGAATCTGGTTACCATCTACAATTACTTTTGCAGGAGAAGCCGCTAATCCCTCTACTGCACGACGCATTGCAAGAAAAGTGGCTTGCAAAATATTCAATTCATCAATTTCAGCATGGCTTGCTTCAGCAATTGACCAAGCTAAAGCTTTTTCTTGAATCTCCAAGAACAGCTTTTCCCGTTTTTTTTCGGTTAACTTTTTAGAATCATTTAAACCCTCAATCGGATTATTCGGATCTAAAATGACTGCGGCAGCAACAACAGAACCCACTAATGGTCCTCGCCCAGCCTCATCTACACCAGCAACTCTCATATAAAATCTCTAAAGGCCGATGACTCAGCCTTATCTTATTAACCCGCTTTCTTGAAAGTTTCAGCCACACATGCATTTACAGTTTGAGAAACCACTTGAGTCACAATCGTCGCGCGTGCTGTTGGATCAATAGCTGCGGTAGCCAATTCTACTGCTGTTACGCTATTTGGTGCTTTTTCACTAACACAGCCACAAACTTCAGTTTGAATATTTTCACGTTGTTCTGCGGTCATTACACGTGTCGCTGTTTTCCACGCTGGCAGCGTATTAATTTCATTAATACATTTCGCATTTACAGCAACTTTCAATGCAGCCATGCCTAACTGTTGTGAAGTTGTACCCACTGAGTTATTTCCATCTGGAGTAACACAGCCTGTTAAAGCTAAAACAGCAGGAGCTACAATAAGTACCAACTTTTTCATGATTTCTATTCCGTATCTAAATTTTGGCAGGCGTATTGTGCCTAAATGACACGTTTTATGATATGACCCTGTGCTATCTTTACATAATATAACAATGATAAATGATTTATAAGTACTACAACGTTCCACTCATAAAACGCTCCGTTACATTTACACTGTATGAGTAGGAAAAAGCGCTATTTAAAATCAAAGAACTCATATCACAGCTAGGATGTTGCGATGCCAACCTCAGCACAATATTACACACGCACTGCGCAAGTTTTACATTGGCTCATGGCTGCTATTTTTATCATTGCGTGGCTTATCGGTTTTTATAGTGGTAATTTTCTTAGCTACGATGCCGATGGGAGTTTCAAAGGAACCGTCATTACCCTACATAAAAATATAGCAACCACCATTATCTTCTTAGTCGTTATCCGTATTTTTTGGCGCTATACCCACCCTGTACCTGAACTACCAAACACCATGTCGCCGCTGATGAAAATGTTGGCGCATGTTGGACATTTATTCCTTTATTTAATGTTATTAGCGTTGCCAATTACTGGCTGTTTATTTAGTTGGAGTGCTGGCCACCCTGCTCCAGTTTTATATTTATTCGAAATTCCACGTTTAGTACAAGACAATCCAGAATTACTAGCAATTGTTAAACCTCTACATATTTATCTTTCATGGTTCGCTGGCCTACTCGTTGCCGGACATGCTTTGGCTGCCATCAAACATCATCTGATTGATAAAGATAATGTCTTGCTCAGTATGCTACGCCAGCCCAAATAATTCTTCAGATATAAAAAAACCGCTTTACGCGGTTTTTTTAATTTAGATCTTTTTCACTTCTGCAATCCACTTTTGCTTTTCTTCATCCGAAATGAATGAAGCTTCAAAAGAGTTGATTGCCAGTTGCTTTAATTCATCATTGCTTAAATCCAAAGCTTGCTGAATCGCCACAAAGTTATCATTCATATAACCACCGAAATATGAAGGATCATCTGAGTTCACAGTAACATGTACGCCCTGCTGCAATAAACGGCGGATGTTGTGCTCACCCATGTCTTTTACAACACAAAGCTTTAAGTTACTTAAAGGACAAACTGTTAAAGGCATTTTCTCAGCGATTAAACGCGCCATTAAGCGCTCATCTTCTTCAGAACGCACACCATGATCAATACGGTTTACTTTTAACAAGTCTAAAGCTTCCCAAATATATTCTGGTGGGCCTTCTTCACCCGCATGTGCCACGATCAAGAAACCAGCTTCACGGGCTTTAGCAAATACACGCTCAAATTTTGCTGGAGGATGTCCAACTTCGCTTGAGTCTAAACCGATCGCAATAATGTCATCTTTGAATGGCAATGCTTGCTCAAGCGTTTCAAATGCTTTTTCTTCACTTAAATGACGCAAGAAACACATGATCAACTGAGAACTAATTCCTAGCTTTGCTTGTGCATCTGTACAGGCACGTTTTAAGCCAGCCAACACAGTTGCAAATTCAACCCCACGTTCAGTATGCGTTTGTGGGTCGAAGAACATTTCGGTATGTACCACACGATCTTCAGCACATTTCTCGAAATATGCCCAAGCAAGATCATAAAAATCTTGTTCAAGCACCAGCACATTTGCGCCCGCATAATAAATATCTAAGAAAGATTGAAGATTATGGAAGTTATACGCTTGCTTCACTTCTTCAACCGACTGATAGGGAATCTGAATCTGATTACGCTGTGCAATTGCAAACATCAGTTCTGGTTCAAAAGTCCCTTCAATATGCACATGCAATTCGGCTTTGGGTAAAGCACGAATCAGCTCGATTTGATTCATATTAACTCCACGTCTAAAGAAAAAAGGGTGTTATCGAAATAACGCCCTTTTAGGCTCTCTTCACAGAAAGAGCTGTTATTCAAACAGCTCACAAAGAGAATGATAAAATAATAATAACGATTTGCTTAGCCGCCAAATGCAACAAATTTAAACACCCACAGTGCCGCAATAATCCAAACCATATAAGGAACTGTCTTTGCTTTTCCTGTCAGTAGTTTCACCAATGCATAGCTGATAAAGCCCATCGCGATACCATCTGCAATTGAATAGGTAAATGGCATAAATACGATGGTTAAAAAGGCAGGAACAGCTTCAGTAATATCATCCCAATCGATATGTGTGATCCCTTGGATCATCAACACACCAATAAATAACAATGCGGGTGCTGTTGCAAAACCTGGAACTGATTGAGCCAATGGTGCCAAGAACAAGCAACCAATGAATAGGAATGCAACAACGACTGCGGTTAAACCCGTACGTCCACCTGCCGCAACACCTGAAGCTGATTCAATATAAGGTGTAGTTGACGATGTACCTAAAGCAGCACCCGCTACGATTGCAGTTGAATCTGCAAATAATGCCTTCTTCAAACGTGGTAATTTACCATCTTGAAGCAGGCCTGCGCGATGTGACACACCAACTAAGGTACCTGTACTGTCAAATAAATCGACAATAAAGAAGACGAAAATCACCCCAACCATACTGGCGGTAAATAGACCTTCGAAGTCCATTTGCATAAAGGTAGGTGCTAGAGAAGGAACTTGACCGACAACACCCTTGAACTCATTCAAGCCCATTGCAGTTGCAATCGCAGTCACAACCAGAATACTAAGAATGATCGCACCACGTACTTTAAACTGATGCAAAACTACTATCATTAAAAAACCAAATAAGGCCAATAAGACTGTTGGCTGTTTGATATCGCCTAGACCAACCAAGGTCGCTGGATTATCAACAATAATGCCTGCATTTTTCAGTGCAATTAAAGCAAGGAATAAACCAATACCACCACCAATTGCAAATTTCAGAGACATTGGAATTGCATTGACAATTGCTTCACGAATTTTAAAGAAGCTAATTGCAAGGAAAACCAACCCTGACACAAAAACTGCAGCTAAAGCAGTTTGCCAAGGCACGCCCATGCCTAAACAAACAGAATAGGTAAAATAAGCATTTAAGCCCATTCCAGGTGCAAGTGCGATTGGATAGTTCGCAATAATCCCCATGACCAAACACCCAATTGCCGCAGCCAAACAGGTTGCAACAAACACAGCACCATGATCCATGCCAGTTTCAGAAAGAATGAGTGGGTTTACAATGATGATGTAACACATCGTCAAGAATGTAGTTACACCTGCTAGAACTTCCGTTCTAAAGTTGGTTTTGTTTTCGCTCAGCTTAAATAAGCGTTCTAACAAACCAGCCGAAGCATTAGGCGTTGTCATAACATAGCACCTGTTGAAATCTAAGATCGTAGAATATGAAATCTATACGTTTGTGTTTGCAATCTTTTTTGAATGTACACAAAAAGGTATACAAGGCTAAAAGCAATCTATATGCCAGCTTTGCGCTTGTTACACAGAAGATATGTATAAATTCGATTCCGATATCAAAACGTAAAAAGCCGCATATCAACATGCAGCTTTTTATTTAATGGTAAATATTTTAACAGATTCTACTCAAAACTTGAGTATCACAATACAAAAAAAGCGTATTTCACGATCAAACTCAGATGATTGAATCAGCAATGCTCTTTATTGGCACATAAAACTACTGATTACGCTGATAAGAGGATAAATGCGTATGTTGATTATGCTGTATCGTATTCAAGCTGTTTTCGGCATCTTGAACAATTTTCATTAGCTCTTGGCGTTTCTTGGTTTGGGCATCAACATAGGTGACATAACCCAAAATAAATACAGAAAAAGCCAAAGCGATTGCAATCTTAATCTTCATTATTATTATCTCTATTATAAAGTTTTCTTTAATGCTAACAAAAAAGACTGAAAAGGAGAACAAAAACGCATATTAAAATCACAAATGATAACCACATCACAATTATACAGTTATTCTAATAAGTTTTTTGCTTAATTTTCACTCAATCAAATATTAGAATATTCCAGTTTTTTTAGCAATGACATTTTATATAATTCAATAAGATAGATATAAACTATATCTTTATAACAGAAAAAACTGTTCATTTTCAGCAGCTAAAAACAAGAAAGCACTTTTGTCTAGACAAAAGTGCTTAAAGTCACATTAACGTGTTTAGATTAGAACTGGTAGTTCAAACGCACCAAGAAGTTGCGTGGTGTACCTGGCATTGACTCTGAACGCCAATATTCTTTATTGGTCACATTATTGACAGCGAATGTAATGTTCCAAGGATCTGCACTATAGCCAATCGCAGCATCTAGTCGAGTAAACCCAGCAAAGTCAGTTGGTTCTCTATCTAGGTTTCCGTTTGGATAAATTTTGGCATCACCGACATAAGTTGCCCCCACTTCACCATAAATCTTATCTGTTGGTAGATAACGAACAAAGAGATTACCAGTATGGTGAGGCGTATTATTTAACTCTTTTCCAACATTTTGTGGCTTGGGATCTTTAGAAACCTCCGTGTCCATATAGCTATAACCACCACGTACAAACAGATTATCTAAAGCACGTCCAATAAAGCTAAATTCAATCCCCTTGGACTGGTGCTGCGCACCAACAGCCCACTTTTCTGGCTCATCTGGGTTTGGCTGGTAACGGATATTGTTCTTACGGATGTCAAATACAGAAAGCTGGGTATTTAAACGATCATTCAGCCAATCACTTTTTATACCAACTTCGTATTGTTCATTGTATTGTGGTTTAGCATCAAATGTATCTACATCTGTATTTGCTGAAACAACACTTACTCCCACTCGCCCACCAAATGGCGCGAAGCTTTTACTATAAGAGGCATAAAAGCTCTGACTTTCTACAGGTTGCCAAATAAAACCTATATTTGGGCTAAAGCTCTCACCATCAATACGACGATGATAGTCCAGAGACTCACGTGATTTTAAACGGTTGGTGGTTTCAGATTGATAATAGTCATAACGACCACCCAACATGACTTTAAAATAATCATTAAAACTAATGAGGTCTTGGATGAATACACCATAACCTTCACCTTGGTTATAGTTATGTGTATTTAATATTAAGTTACCCGAACCTCTAGAACTGCTGCGCTCACCAGTTAACGGATTTACATAGCCATAGATAGCACCACCATCTTTCTTATTGGCTAAAAGCGGCTCACGTTGTTCATAAGTCCAGTCTGCACCAACCAATAAATTATGTTTAATACTGCCTGTATCAAACTCACCACGGATATCAAAAGTATTGCTAGTGGTTTTATTATCGGTTTTCTGCCAATAATAAATTTGTGAGATATCACCGACATGGCCTTTACATGTTCCAGCATTAGTTACCGTTGTACTTTCTGTCGCACATAATCCACCCGCATAAAAGTGATCAAAGTTTTGCTCTGCTTGACGATAACTTAGTGCCCAATGAAAATTCCAATTTGGTGCAAACTCGTAATTCAGGTCAGAACGCGCAACTTGTAAAACATCATTTACATAGTCTCCATCTTGGGCAAAACCTGTTTTAATCGAGGTTCCCTTCGGAAGTGCTGTATAAGATGGTCCACGATCCGGCACACGATGTAATTTATCGTAGGTATATTGCATGGTCCAAGTTAAACCCTCATCATTTTTATAAGTAAAACTTGGTGAAAGCATTTCGATTTTATTTTCAATGCCTGAACGGAAACTATCTGACTCTCCATATTCTCCAGTTAAACGTACAGCAACGTTATCTGTGAGCACTTGATTGAAATCTACTGTTGTTCCATAGTTATCATATGAACCACCGTAGATACCCACCGAGCTTTTTGAATCAAAATTGGCGAATTTACTCACCATATTGATTACGCCACCACCCGAACTACGACCATATAGAACCGACGCAGGGCCTTTTAAGATTTCAATACGTTCGATATTTGCTGTGCTACGGCGAACCTGACCGCTTTCACGAATACCATCACGATAAATATCGCCTGTATCTGCATTAAATCCTCTTAAGTTAATCCCGTCACCGCGCATGTCATAACTGGTTGATACACCTGGTGTCCCCTGTAGCATGATACTCAGATCATTGGCGCCATAAATTTTATATTTTTGCACATCAATGGTATCGATGGTCTGTGGAATATCTTTTTTCTTAAGACCATTTCGGGTCACACTTGCCTGATCATAATCGATATAACTTTTGATCGGATCAAGCTCGCTCATTGCTTCGATCTTAATGGTTGGCATCACTGCTGTTGGTGTTGGAGCCTCATTGGCAAAAGCATACTGTGCTTGCAACAGCATCATGGTTAACAAGCTAAATTTGAAAATAGGCTTGTGATGCATATTTAAGGGTAAAGAACGCATAAAATTTCTCAAAAAACTCAGACAAAAATTAAAAAAATATTAAAAACAAAAAAACGCTACAATTTTAATAAAAATCATTCTCATTTTCATCATTTTTTGCATTAATTTTTAACTAAACAGGCCATTTATTATTCATTTAAAATTTATGCTTCATTTTCACCTTCAAAGACAATTCTGAAAATAATTTTTAAATCTTTGAGTTCTTAGGAATAAATTCCATTTTTCTACACAATTTTACATTAGGCTACACAGAAAATAATTTGATCATTTTTGGGGTTTGATAATGAAAATTTCTACGTGTTATGGAAAACTGAGTGTACTCAGCTCAGCTTTACTCAGTATAAGTGCATCAATTTATGCTACCGAACCCCAAAGTGAGACTCCCGCTTCCACGGTATCTGAATCAAGTACTCAGGTTCTACCTACCCTTTCATTCAAAGCTTCAGCAGAACCTCAAAAAGCCAAAGATGATGATATTAGTGCTGTACCTAAAACCATCATTACTCAAGAAGAAATGCTGCAATATGGCGACCAGTCGGTTATGGATGCTTTGCGTCGTGCTGCTGGTTTCCAGATACCAAGTTTTGGCCAAGGACCACGCGGCGGTGGTGGCGCTTCGGGCATGCGTTTTCGTGGTGGCGGCGCACCCACATTTTTGGTCAATGGCGAGCCCGTGCAAGGTGGCCCACGTGGTGGTATGTCGGTTATTGATACCATTACACCTGAAATGATTGAACGTATTGAAGTGGTCAAACAACCCAGCGTTGCCCAAGCCTCTGTTGCATCCTCAGCGGTAATCAATATCATTTTAAAAGAACCTCTAGATACCCGCTTAAATGGCTCAGTGAAGCTCGGCTATGGCTTACGCGATAGCGGTGAACAACAATCTGAACGCAAGCAAATCAACATTCAAGCAGACGGTCGTGAAAACCAGTGGTCTTATAGTGTCTCTGCCAATCAAATGTGGATGGACAACACCTCGATCACCAAAACTGAAACAGCAACTGGAACACGAGAACAACTCCGTACCGTAAACCGTACCATGCAGATGTTTTCGCCCCGTTTGCAATACGATCTCGATGATCAACAAAAGTTGATTGCAGAATTGTTCTATCGCAATATTAAAATGGATGGCTATTCATCCAATCAGACTCAAGATGACAAGAACGATAGTATTCGCTTAAACACGCGTTATGAACGTAAAGACAAAGATCTGAGTGATAAAATCCGCTTGTCTGTTGAACGTCAGACAGAAACACAGCTCACCCGCTCGCCACAAAACACAATTTATACCGATGAAACAGTAAATGAGTACGGTCTTGCCTATGATGGGGTCCGTAAATTAGATAAAGACCGTCAGATTAAATTTGGTTTTGATACTCGCAGTAATGAACTCGATAGTAATGTCAGCAAAAGTCTGGATGAGCAACGTTATGCTGTTTATGGTGAAGGTAGCTGGCGTTTTACAGACCGCCAAACGGTGACTTTAGGTGCGCGTCAGGAATGGCTGAATCGTTCAGGCTTGGTTGATTATCAAGATCAACATTTAAGTCCAGTTTTGGCTTATCGTTTTGACCTCACTGAGCAATGGTCAATTCAAACTAACTTGAGCCAAGCATTTAAAAGCCCAAATACCGATCGACTGGTTCCGAACGTGACTGTCTCTACAGACAGTGATGCAGGTAGCTTGAATAATCCTGATCGTGGTGGCAATCCAAACCTAAAACCAGAAAAAATCCGTGCAGCTGAATCCACCCTTGCCTATGATTCTGCGAGTGGTGGTGTGAGTGTTACGGCCTATCATCGTGAAATTAAAGATTACATCGAGAAAGTCATCGCACTTGAAGGCACACGTTATGTGGAGCGCCCACAAAACCAAGATCAAGCGACCACTTATGGCGTTGAGTTGTCTGGACGCTATGCACTCAAACAAACCGAAGCTGGACATGCGTTTATGCTCAATGGGCAAGTGTCAACAGTTCGTGCCAAAATCGAAGATGGGCAACACCGTGAACGCTTAGCCAGTGATGTTGCACCTTATAATACTAGTGCGGGCTTATCCTATAGCTATAAACCATGGCAACTCTCAACCAGCGTGAACGTCAGTTACACGCCTGAATTTACCCGCGCCTTAGATGGTCAACCCTATGATCGCACCACCAATGAACGTTTTAGTTTAGATTTGAGCGCAACCAAACGCTTTAGTCATGGCTGGGCAGCGAGTCTTAATCTCAATAACGTCTTGAGTACCCATTATAAGGAACGCCTCACCAATCAAACAGATGGCAGCTTATATCAGGCGAGAACCAATGAAAGCATTCCATCATTACAGTTCAGCCTTGAGAAAAAATTCTAATTTTCTTGCGCTTTAAAATGATTGAAGTACCGAAAGTCAGCTTAGCTCAAGCTGACTTTTTTAATTTCAAAACAAATATTAAAACTAAATGATGACAATCACTTAGGTTTAGGATGCTATGATCTGCACCAAATTCTGATTAACCACTTAAAAACAAGATGAAAACCGAATTAAAAGCGAAGATCGTTCATATCTGCGATGAAAAAATGGCCAAGAAAGGCAACAATGTCGGACTTTCATTTTATGCTTTCTTTGCCAATAAAAATGATGATCCTGAACTTCTCATGGAGGCTGCTAAATGGTGGATTATGGAGCATCGACTGGATCATTTTGAAAAAGCCAGCAAGATTAAAGCACTGGTTCTAGCTGAATCCGATTAATACACATCGCGTTGATAACGCTGTTGTTGTTTAAGCTGCTCCAGCAAATCAAGACCTAAAATCTCTTTTAAGGCATGATCAACGCCACCCGCCATACCCTTAAGGCTACCACAGACATAAATTGCTGCGCCCTGTGCAACCCAAGTCTGTAATCGAGTGGATTGTGCTTTTAAACAATCTTGTACATAGATTTTTTCGGCTTGATCACGGGAAAATGCATAGTCAACTTGATCAAGAAAACCATGCTGTTGCCAATAATGAATTTCCGTCTGATAAAGATGATCAAATTGCTGCTGTCTTTCACCAAAAATCAGCCAGTTTTGTTTATAACCCCAATGCTCTCTCTGACGTAGATGTGCCAGCAAACCCGCAATCCCCGTACCATTACCAATCAAGATCAAAGGTCGTGCATCATGCGGCAAATGAAAACTTGGATTATGACGAATATGAGCTTGTAAGATTTGGTCTTGCTGCAAGCCTTGTGTCAACCAGCCCGAACCCAAGCCTAAACCTGTTGCCGTACGTTGCTGTCTGACCACCAATTCAATAAAGCCGTTTTCAGCCAAGCTGGCAATCGAATACTCACGCTTAGGTAAGCGCTCAAATTGTGTTAACCATTGCTGAAAAGACTGCTCTGCTTTGCTCGGTAATTTTCTTAAATTCAGCGTGCTTAATTGAGCGATCAACTTAGCATTGATGGGCTGTTGCTGTGATTGCAAAAATGCCTCAACATCATCCAAATTGTTTTCGCATTGAATCTCTAAAATATCACCTGATGACCAAACCAAGTCCTCATCACCAATCAATTGAACTTTATAAATGGGTTCACCGATACTACCTTTATTTAAGCACTGCCGATGCGCAAACTTTAATTGCAGCCTCTGTTCAGAATGGGTTAAATCACTGAACTGCATTGAAGTTAGCTGCTCTAACCCATTCAACCATTGTTCTAAATCACGGCTATTCATTTGATCTACTAAAACCGTATTAAATAAAGCCTGCGCCTGTTGTTGAACTAACCATTGTTCCAGTCGCTGCCCAAACTGACAGAAGTGAGCATAGCGCCGATCTCCCAATGCCAAGATTGCAAAAGATAGATGGGATAAATCTAGGCCTTGAGTAAAAGCTTTATTGATAAAGGATTGTGCACTATCCGGCGCATCCCCTTCACCATAAGTACTGACCACCCATAGAATCCGTTGTTGCTCGCTTAAATCATGGAGACTTAGATCTTGAATATTTCTGACCGCAATCTGATCATCAACTAAACGTAATTGCTCAGCGGTGTGTCTCGCCCAGATTTCGGCATGTCCAGACTGACTGGCATAGACCACCAAATAAGCAGGATGCGATTGCAGCAGTGATTTTGAATTTCTTTGCTGCCAATATAGCCACACAATCACAAAAAGATGCAGACTCAATAATATTGCCAATATAGCAATAACGATCAGCACAGCCTGAGTCATGATGTCCCCTTAAATGGCAAACCAAATGAGTAAAATAATTGCCGCTAAACTGCCTGCTGTGAGCAGCAAATGCGTAATTAAACGGGTTTTAATGGTTAAAAATAAAATATAGCCCGCCAAGGACAATAAAATGATGATGATCGCACTAATATCAATGAGCCAATGCCATGTTGCACCGACATTTTTACCGCGATGTAAATCATTGAGCAATGAAACAGTGCTTGCTGGTTTTTGGGTAATTTCAACTTGACCTTCATCCATCAACACCCAGAGATCTGTTGAACCCGCAGGACTCTCTAAACGAATCATCACCTCCCCATCCATCACTTCACTGCTTTTATAACGCCCAATCAGCGGCTGCTTGTCTCGAACAAAATCCAGAATCGCCGGAGTTGGATTCTCTTGTTTTTGGATGGCACTGACAAAAGCAGCAGGTAAAGTGAGTTTTACAATTTGTTCATCGTTGGGTGATTTAAACCAATCGGGATTATTCAGTAATAGTCCTGTGGCAGCAAAAAAAATCAGTACGATGAAAGCAAATGCAGAGAGCCAGCCATGCACATAGCGTGCATGGCGGTAAAAATCACGGCGTTGATACAAGAGATAAGCCTCGTAAATAAGTAGGGCTTTTAATTAAGCACCACGTTGGAAGTTTAGTTTCAGCGTACCAATTTCTGCCTGTGCAGGAAGTGTTTTTGTTACCGCTTTCGGCCCGACTTCTAATTCAAAACTTTGGTATGAATGATCACCATGCTCACGAGAGGTCTCAATATGGATTAAATATTTACCTGCATCGACAGCTTTACCAGCTTCATCTTTACCATCCCAAGCTAAACGGTACTGTCCTGGTTGGCGTGATGGCTTAGCCACCGCATCCAAGTTTGGCATTTGACGACCATAGCGACGCCACCACACATAATTTGAATTGATCCATTTCTCATCTTTACCCCAAACCGCAAGGGTACGCACTAATTTTTTATCGCTATCCGTCACCCATACTGAAACATAAGGCGCGCGATAATTATCAACAGCGAGCTTAGGAATATTCACTTCAACTTGTGCCTGATAACCTTTAGGCCAAGCGGTTGCTGCACCATTAGCTGCCACATGTCGCATGATCGCAGGTTGATTGGCATCTAAAAGTGTAGACCAACCTGAGCTTTGATAACGACTGCCATCAGTCGCCACCAATTGCGCTTCAAAACCAACCAATTGTTCAATCAGCTGCATGCCTTCCTGAGGCGACATTGCGGTTAAAGCCGTTGCCAAAGCATCCGCATCTGCAGCGCATTGTCCTACGACGACACATTGCTCTACGGTTTGAATTGGCATACCTGTTTGCGGATTAAGCAAATGCGATTGGCCTGCCAACGAACGATAACCTTGCCCACTAAAAGCAACAGCTTGGTCTTTAATATTTAAAACTTGTGTTGGTGCTGTATTATCAAAGCGTTCATTTGGATTCTGAATACCAATTTTCCAGCCCGCTTGTTGTGGTGATTGACCCCACACACGCATATCGCCACCAATATCGATCAAAATCCCCTGTAAATGTGGCACAGCTTGTTTTGCCGCAATCAAGGCACGATCAATGACATAGCCTTTGGCATAGGCATCAGGTGCAATTTTAATGGCTGAATCGAGTTTAATCTGTCTGGTTTTCGGGTTTAACTCAATACTTTGAGTTTTTAATTGGCTTAATAAAGCTTCTTGCGTTTGATCATCCAGATTGTGTACCTGATGACTTTGTTCCCATAACTGAATCAATTGGCCTAAACGTGCATCAAAACCACCACAGCTCGCACTGCGCCATTGTTCACAAGCAGCAATTACCTCATAAAGTTCAGAGGAAGCTTCGATCTGTTGTTCACGATTGAGCTGACTGATTTCACTATCATCACGCCATACCGATAAAATCTGGTCCAATCGTGCCACTTCGTTCTGAATTGCCTGTAATGCCTTTTCTGCATCTTTTTGATGTGCAGTGGTCACAACCACATCCAAAGACGTTCCTAAAATATGATCTTGATGAAAGCTATAACTTGGTGTTTGAATGGGTGCTTGTAAGGTCTGAGCATCTTTTACAGTAGTTTCATTGGCCTGAACTATCGTGACTGGAGACATAAATACAGCAATGGCTGCCATCAACGGAGATAAACGAAATATGAGTAGAACGGGGCGAAAAATTTGTTGCGTTGATGACATCGTTAAGCTTCCATTTTCTAAGATTTAACTCGGCCGACCTACTGACTTTATGCACAGTCAATCGCTCGGCTTCTCACATGAATTACAGCCAAAAGAACATGGAAATGAAATGATTTTATTCTGAATAAAATCAAAAACATTTGATTCATTTGCGACACGCATTTGGGAGATAAAAAACTTCTTAATCTTTGTCTGCCCAATGGCATAAAAACGATTAAAATTTTATCGAAATAATATTGCAACTGATACTCGTTATCAAGTAAATTGTAGCAAATCTTTTGCATTTTTGTTTATTTCTCTTTTAAGGAATTCTTCATGCGTCATCTACTCACTGTTGCTCTATTTTCTGCGCTACCAACTCTGAGCTTTGCTCATACAGCAAGCCCTTTTTTATTGCCAGAAGTGTTCGACAGTAAGGCCGATAGCGTTAGCTTCCAAAGTGGAATTACCGTTGAAAAATTCTTTGTAGCAAGTCGCAACTTTAAAACTGATTATCAGGTGACAACGCCCGAAGGAAAAACCGAAACCATTAAAGCAGCAGCAGAATTAAAAAAATTCAATATTGCAGAAGTCAATTTAACCACGGATGGCACCTATCGTCTTCGTACTGAAAATGCGACAGGCAACCCAACCAAATATGCATTGATTGATGGTCGTTGGTTACGTGTTCGCCCTCAACGCCCTGCCAATGCAAACCCGATGCAGCCACAAGGTAATAATGCAGAGCAAAAAGCAGCTCAAGCACCAGCCAATCAACCGCCACGTTTTATTGCTGAAGACCAAATTCCTGCCAACGCAAAAACAGCACAAACTAGCAATACCTATATTGCTGAAAGTTTTATCACTAAAGGCAAACCAAGTGCTGTGCCTGCTGTGAGCAACAAAGGTTTCGAGTTTAAGTTCCTCACTCATCCAAATGAGTTGTTTGCAGGTGAATCTTTTAAAGCACAAGTGCTCATGGATGGTAAGCCTGTTCCAAATCTAGAAGTTGATGTGTTTAAAGGTGCTAGCAGCTATCAACCCAATGCAAAACGTGAACAACCACATGTTAAAACCAACACCAAAGGCGAGGTTGAAGTGAAGTTTAGTGAAGCTGGTATTTACCTGATTACCACCGCTTATCCTGAAACGAATGCTGACAACACCAAACCACCCATCGCGCAATCTTATACCTACAGTGTAACGGTTGAAGTGACTGAATAAGCCTTTTGACTAAGGTGCTTATCAACGTATAAGTACCTTTATCCTCTGATTTAGTTGCAATCTATTTCTATCTCAAAAAGAACAGCGTATATTGTTTTAAAACACATCTTTAGCCTGTTTTATGACTTCAAAAAAAACCAGTGATGCGGGCATCTTTTTATGGATGGTTTATCAAACCATGCAAAAGATGAATTTAGATGCCGCTGCCATCTTTGCGCGTGTTCATTTACCCGATCAGCCACCTGATAAGTTTGTCCGTCGTGACAACGCCACACAGCAACGCTTTTGGCAAGCCGCAGAACAAATTAGTCATGATCCCGATATTGGTTTACATGTTGGGCACAATGTTCCACCCTTTCGTGGACAAGTGATTGAATATCTTTTTCTCAGTAGTGCAACATTTGGGGAAGGCCTCAAACGAACCATTCGATATCAGGCCTTACTCACTGATGCCATGTCATTTAACTTAGAAATGATAAATGAACATAGAGTGATGATTTCAGGGCTCAATCATCCTGTTCGACACTATTTGGAATGTGCGATTGGTATTTTGCTTAATTTCTTTAAATATATTAGTGACGGAACTTTTACGCCGACTGAAATTGGCCTGCCATATCTAGACGGAGCGGATCAAGAGGAATACCAGAAAATCTGGGGATGTCCTGTCAAACTCGGGCAAGATAATGGCTATATTTGCTTTGATTCAGCACAATTAACGACGCCCTCTGCTGCTCATGAACCAGAACTGTTAAAAGTACATGAACATCATGCCGCCTCACAGCTTGAGCTATTAAACAGACACCAGCTTATAAACGAAATCGAAAAAATCTTGGCCAGTGGTTTATTAGAGTCTGGTGAATTTGATCAGAACATCATTGCCGAACATTTAGGACGTAGCGCTCGTAGCTTAAGAGCAGATTTACAACTATTAAATACCCGCTATGAAAAAGTCATTGCCCATTATCGTGAACGTCTTGCTCGTCGCTTACTTTCTCAAACCGAAGAAAGCATCGACCAGATTGTTTATCTGACTGGTTTTTCTGAACCCTCAGCATTTTCCAGAGCATTTAAACGCTGGACTGGTGAGACCCCAAGCGCATATCGACAGCGTAAACAGACGTAAATTGATTGGATAGGCAGCTTAAAACTGTCAGATCAGTCAAAACTTTTAGCCCTTCTCTTTTTAAAATCCGATCTATGTTAGACGAGGTAATCCAAGCATGATCGGTTTTCCAGTAGGTGTTTTTGTTGCAAATGGTATGGAGTGGTATTTCCACAAAGTCTGGTTACACGAATTTCCAAGCAAAAATAGAAACAGTCCGTTCTTTACCCATATTGCACATCACAAACGTGCTCGCTTAAATGGCTTTCATGATGAAGGCTATGCAGAGTCGATGTTTAAAAACTCTGAAATGTACAATGAAAAATCAGCGCTCATCGGCTTAGCTGCCGCATCCACCATTTTTCTACCGGTTGCGCCGTTCTTTACCGCAGGTCTGTACTACGGCATTTGGAATTATTGGAAGGTACATGCCAAATCACATCTCGATCCAGAGTTCGCTAAAAAACGAATTCCTTGGCACTATGATCATCACATGACCAGCAATCAAAATGCCAATTGGAGTGTGACTAAGCCATGGTTTGATTACATTATGGGAACGCGGGTAATGACCGATGAATCGGTAACAGAAACCAATCCATTGGCGATCAACATGCCGAAATGGCTAGAAAAAAGAGTGAATCGCGTAGCACGCCGTCTCTTACCAAAAGCCTATGCTCAAATTGATGCCAATACACAATTTGATCAACAGAATTTACGCCAAGGGATTGAGGTCGCGTTATAAATACGTTGAAGTAGAAGATTAATTCAAACCGAGTTATGCATGACTCGGTTTTTTGTGGCAAAGCTAATGCGAGCTGGTTTTAGACAGTAAATTAAGAATCAACACACCACTCATAATCAAGACTATCCCAATTATTCCCCAAATATCCAATTTTTGGTCAAATACAAACCAAGCCACAGTCGTAATCAAAACAATCCCAACGCCAGACCAAATCGCATAAGCAACGCCTACAGGAATCGTTTTTAAGGTTAGAGACAAGCAGTAAAATGCAATCACATAACCCACTACAACCACGATGGAAGCAACTGGTTTGGTAAAACCTTCACTACTTTTTAAGGCAGAGGTTGCGATCACTTCTGCAGTAATCGCAATGAATAAAATTATCCAATTGTTCATTTACTCATCCCCTTCAATTAAACAGAATTTGCTTAGCAGAAAAAAACACCCTTTGTAGAAGGGTGTTTTTAACATTTACGACAATAGACGAAGCAGGCAATTAAGCCGATTTCTTCGCCATATTGTTTTTACGGATCGTAATCATCAGTAACTGTACCGCAGCTGGTGTAACACCAGGAATACGACTTGCTTGCGCTAAGGTTTCAGGGCGAACCGTGTTTAACTTTAATGTGATCTCACGTGACAAACCCGAAATACCCTCATATTCAAAATCAGCAGGAATTCGGGTTTCTTCAAGACGTTTTAATTGTGCAACATCTTCATGCTGGCGATTAATATAGCCTTCGTATTTCACCGCGATTTCAATCTGCTCACCCACATGCTCAGACACTTCTGAACCTGTTAATTCAGCAATTTGGCTAAAATTGATATTTGGACGTTTCAGTAAATCGATCGCACTACATTCTTTACTGAGATCTGCACCTGTCATTTCAACGAACTTTTTACCCATTGGGTTATTTGGTGCAGCCCACAAATGTTGTAAACGAGAAGTTTCACGCTCAACCGCTTCCATTTTTTCGCTATATGCAGCCCAACGCTCATCATCAACTAGGCCAAGTTCACGACCAATTGACGTTAAACGCTGATCGGCATTGTCTTCACGTAACATCAAACGGTATTCCGCACGTGAAGTAAACATACGATACGGTTCTTTAGTACCCAAAGTGATTAGATCGTCGACCAAAACACCCATATAAGCTTGATCACGTTTTGGTGTCCACTCTTCTTGTTCCCACGCACGGCGTGCAGCATTCAAACCTGCAAGCAAGCCCTGTGCCCCCGCCTCTTCATAACCCGTGGTACCGTTGATTTGACCAGCAAAGTACAAGTTTTGAATAGCCTTGGTTTCAAGTGTGAATTTCAACGCTTGTGGATTGAAATAATCATATTCAATCGCATAGCCTGGACGCAAGATATGCGCATTTTCCATACCACGAATTGAACGAACCAAATTGAACTGCACGTCAAATGGCAATGAAGTCGAAATGCCGTTTGGATAAAGCTCATGGGTATCTAAGCCTTCTGGCTCCAAGAACACTTGATGTGAATCTTTATCGGCAAAACGATGGATCTTATCTTCAATTGATGGGCAATACCGTGGGCCAACACCTTCGATCACACCGGTATACATTGGTGAACGATCTAAACCGCCACGAATAATTTCATGGGTTTTTTCACTGGTATGCGTGATATAGCAATTCACTTGTTCAGGGTGCATAGATGCATCACCCATAAACGACATCACTGGCGATGGGAAATCACCCGGTTGTGGTGTCATGACAGAAAAATCAACTGTGCGTGCATCAATACGAGGCGGAGTACCTGTCTTTAAACGCCCAACGGGTAATTTAAGTTCACGTAACCGATGCGCTAAAGCAATTGATGGTGGATCACCTGCACGACCACCACTTGAATTTTGTAAGCCGACATGAATCACCCCACCCAAGAAAGTTCCTGTCGTCAATACTACCGTCTTGGTATCAAAACGGATACCCATTTGGGTCACAACACCTTTAACAGTATCGCCTTCAACAATTAAGTCGTCTGCAGCTTGCTGGAAAATATCCAAGTTCGCTTGATTTTCTAAAGTATCGCGAATCGCTGCTTTATAACGTACACGGTCCGCTTGCGCACGTGTTGCACGCACAGCTGCACCTTTACGAGAATTTAGAATACGGAATTGAATACCACCTTTATCCGCTGCGAGTGCCATTGCACCACCGAGTGCATCGATCTCGCGGACAAGATGTGATTTACCAATACCACCAATCGCTGGGTTACAGCTCATCTGCCCCAAAGTTTCAATGTTATGCGTTAACAATAATGTTTGTCTTCCCATACGTGCCGCAGCAAGTGCTGCTTCCGTACCAGCGTGACCGCCGCCAATTACGATAACGTCGTAAACTTTAGGATAGTGCATAGTGGTAAATGTGTATTCAAAAAATGACAGAGCATTATACAGGAGTTTTGCATTAAATTGCCAAAAACAGTCAAGATTGTTGAGGCTTGCAAGCCCCTGTTCTGACTACAGAACATACAAAAAGAAACCTTATGTTGCATTTTCCTCTTAGACTGCACACAGCGATTCATCACTATTAACTTGAACACCACTGTTTTATCTGCCCAGTTTCTTATCCTAAAAAGTGTATAAAAAATACTTTAGGACAATGATATGAACTCAAAGCTTTTATTTTCATCTCTAATTTGTAGTCTATGTTTTAGCGTAGCTGCGCATGCAGATACCAAAGCAAGCCAAGACCAACAGGCCAAGAAATATCAACAGGTCTGTAAAGGCAAAAAACAAGGTGATCCAGTTTCATTTGCATTTAAAGGCGTTGTTTTCAATGGTTCATGTGAGCCTAATGAAGCTGGTAAGTTAGCATTCCAACCACCAACACCTGCATCTAATGCTGCCGTTGAGACTCAAAGTCGTCTCTCAGAAACGCAATCGGCACCTCGCCCAGTCAGTAGTGCACCAGCAGACAATAGCACTGCACCTATGGAATCACCCGCTATCGCTCCTGCACCACCAGTAGCACCTGATGTCGAACAGACTGCACCTTAATGCATAAATGATATAAAAGAAGGCCTAATTTGGCCTTCTTTTATATAAAAACAATATAATAGATTGCATGAGGACAAAATATTTCATCTTAAAATTGTAATCTGTCTACTTTATAATCCCTTTAACAAGCACGAATCCATTACAATAAGCACAAATACATTTATTTAGGTTTTCCTGTGAACTGGCTACAAATTCATATTACTGTTGATCAAAACCAAGTCGAACTGACCGAAACATTACTCCTGTCATTAGGCGCGGTGAGCGTAACTTTAGATGATGCTGAAGACCAAGCCTTACTTGAGCCATTGCCAGGTGAAACGCCACTTTGGAATAAAGTCATCGTCACGGGGATTTATCAACAAGAAGAAGATGATCCAATTGATGTCGATACTTTAGAAGCCTTCTTAAAAGCACAACTTCCAGATGTACCAATGCGCCATGAATACTTGGAAAACCAAGTGTGGGAACGTGCTTGGATGGATTATTATGAACCGATTCAAATTGGTGAAAAATACTGGATCGTACCAGAATGGTTAGAACCACCTGAAGCTGATGCAACCAATATTAAGCTAGATCCAGGCCTTGCCTTCGGTACTGGAAACCATGCAAGTACCTTCTTATGCTTACAATGGCTAGGTAAAACTGATGTTAAAGACAAAGTTGTGATCGACTATGGTTGTGGCTCAGGCATCTTAGGTGTTGCGGCTTTATTACTCGGCGCTAAAAAAGTTTATGCGACTGATATTGACCCACAAGCGGTACTTGCGACAAAACAAAATGCAGAATTAAATGGTGTACTGGATCGTCTTTCTGTAGGATTACCCGAAGAGTTTGATCAAGAATTTAAATCACAACAAGCAGATGTCCTTGTCGCCAATATTTTAGCGGCACCATTAATGGCACTTGCGCCTGAATTCTCAACTTTAATAAAAAATGAGGGCGAGTTCGCACTTGCTGGTGTAATCGAAGAGCAAGTTGCTGATGTTTCTAGTGTTTACTCACAGTTTTTTGATATATTAGAGATCGAAAAGCGTGAAGAAAACTGGTGTCGCATTTCGGGAAAACGTAAAACAACAATTTGAGAACATTGTTACTTATGAGTGAAAAACAAACCCGCTGCCCTAAATGTTCAACTGTGTACAAAGTGACCCTTTCACAACTCAGTGTTGCACAGGGTATGGTTTGTTGTCCGAAATGTGTCATTAACTTTAATGCATTAACCAACTTATTAGAAACAGATAGTGAAGCGATTCCGACACCTGTCAATCGCTCACTTTTTTCTTCAATTCAACCTGACAGCTCGTTTGCAGAAAAACAAATGCAGATTTTGAGCATCTTTGATCAGAAAATTGAAAACTCAAATATTGATTTATTGACCTATCTCAACAACCTCAATTATTTCAATACCGAACCTGTTACTGCCCTACCTAATTTAAATCTGTCTGAAGATACTTTACAAATTGACCATGAGAATAATAATGATAAACAACATGGTTGGCTGTATTACACGCTTTGGGGGCTCGGTAATATTGCTTTAATTTTAGTATTTGCTTTTCAGATTTTATGGTTCAACCCAAAACTGATGCATGAAAGCCCAGCCTTGAATCAGATGTTTAATTATGCTTGCGGCATTTTCTCGTGCAAAACCAGTGATGAACAATATAAATATCTTAGTTTTGAAAAAGTAAAAATTAAACGTGGAGAAAAAGATGCTACTGTTTTTTCAGGTGTACTTCTAAATCATAATGAGAACAGCGTGGCACTGCCTCCTATTAAAGTCGTGCTCAAACAAAACGACGAAGCCGTTTTTAACGTAATGCTCAAACCACAAGATTATTTAGTTGACAGTTTGAAAACGATTCAACGCATTCCAACCAACAGCCCTTTTCGCTTCGAATTTACCCTTCCAAAAAGTAAAAATAGCTTCAATGACTATAGTTTAGAATTTGTACAGCCCTAAAAGCTCAAAAAAGTGACAAAAAAACAAAAAAAAGTGCAGTTAATTTGCTCACTTTTTCGCTGACAGTGGTATGATACGCGCCACGAATGCTTGACCTACTTACTCCTCGTAATTTATAGACAATAAAATCGTTAAACGAACTGTGCTTTTACCCAATAAGCGCATTGTTGGTTTTTTTGTTTTTAAAAGTAGGCGGTAACAAATATTTAACTATTGTTACGCTTATTTTTTACACAGCTCGAGGATTTGTGGCAAGCTAATAGTCCTTTTGTTTTAGAGTCACTGTTTTAGGATCTAAAACGGGGCTCAGTAATTTAGACCACATTTATATCACTTTACCCAAGTGATATTTTGATATTTCGGATTAACACGCATGAATAGCAAATCTCCTATTTTTACGGCTCAATCTGATGTCGCTCTTCGCATCCATGTAGATCGCGCAGTTCGTCATTATTTTGCACAATTGCAAGGTGAGCAACCATCTCAAGTTTATGACATGGTTTTAGCAGAAATGGAGAAACCTCTTTTATCTGTGGTCTTAGAATATACTCGCGGTAATCAAACACGTGCCGCTGAGATTTTAGGCCTTAACCGCGGAACTTTACGCAAAAAGTTAAAAGCTCACGGTTTAATGAGTGAATAATTGATAAAATGCTCACGTTCTCGTGGGCATTTTTTTTGCCTTTTATTTTTAATCTGTAGACTTCAAACTGTTGACTAAAATCATGACTATCAAACGTGCTTTAATCTCTGTATCTGATAAAACCGGAATCGTTGAATTCGCTCAAAATCTTGTAGCTCTAGGGGTAGAAATTTTATCTACGGGCGGTACATATAAGTTGCTTAAAGACAACAATATCGCCGTAGTAGAGGTTTCTGAACATACAGGTTTTCCTGAAATGATGGATGGTCGTGTAAAAACATTACATCCAAAAATTCATGGAGGCATCTTAGCGCGTCGTGGTCTGGACGAAGCAGTGATGCAAGAACACAACATCGATCCGATTGATCTAGTGATTGTAAACCTGTATCCATTTGCAGCAACAGTAGCAAAACCGAACTGTTCACTTGCAGATGCAATCGAGAATATCGACATCGGTGGTCCAACGATGGTTCGTGCCGCTGCAAAGAACCATGCTTCAGTAGGCATTATCGTGAATGCAGCTGACTACGACACAGTCGTTGCTGAATTAAAAGCAAATGGTGCGCTTTCTTACGAAACTCGTTTCGACTTAGCGGTAAAAGCATTTGAGCACACTGCACAATACGATGGCATGATCGCATCTTATTTAGGCGCACGCGTTGGCAAAACTGAAGGCGAAGCGGATCTGTTCCCACGTACCTTCAATACCCAACTGAATAAAGCACAAGATTTACGTTATGGTGAAAATCCACACCAAAACGCAGCTTTCTATGTTGAAGCGACTGCTCAAGAAGCATCTGTTTCTACTGCGAAACAATTACAAGGCAAAGAACTTTCTTACAACAATATTGCAGACACCGATGCAGCGCTTGAATGTGTGAAATCATTTGCGAAGCCCGCTTGTGTCATCGTTAAACATGCAAACCCTTGTGGCGTTGCTGTTTCATTGGACGGCATTAAAGCAGCTTATGATCTTGCTTATGCAACCGATCCTGAATCTGCTTTCGGTGGCATCATTGCATTCAACCGTGAATTGGACACTACGACTGCACAAGCGATTGTAGATCGTCAATTTGTTGAAGTGATTATTGCACCAAGCATTGCGGATGGTGTACTTGAAATCACCGGTGCGAAAAAAAATGTACGTGTGTTGGTATGTGGTGAGCTTCCAGCAATTGACGCTCGTGCAGCACAGCTTGACTATAAGCGCGTGAATGGCGGCTTATTGGTTCAAGACCAAGACCTAGGCATGATCACTAAAGATGATCTTAAAGTTGTGACCAAGCGTGCACCAACTGAGCAAGAAATTGATGATTTGATCTTTGCTTGGAAAGTTGCGAAATATGTGAAATCAAATGCAATCGTTTATGCCAAAAACCGTCAAACGATTGGTGTAGGTGCTGGTCAAATGAGCCGCGTCAACTCAGCACGTATTGCAGCGATTAAAGCGGAGCATGCTGGTTTAGTGGTTGAAGGAGCTGTGATGGCATCCGATGCCTTCTTCCCTTTCCGTGATGGTATTGATAATGCGGCTAAGGCTGGTATTAAATGTATTATCCAACCAGGCGGTTCAATGCGCGACGAAGAAACCATTGCAGCAGCGGATGAAGCTGGTATTGCCATGGTGTTCACAGGCATGCGTCACTTCCGTCACTAATACTACTTTAAAAATTCCGTCTTATTTACCTCCCTCTAAATCTCCCTCCTAAAAGGAGGGAGACTACACCAATATCAATATGGGTTCCCTGTCCTCTTAGGAGATGAGGAACGATTGTAGTTCCGCAAGGGAGAGGTTAAGAGGGACTTTTTTATTCTGAACAGGTATATTCTTAGATACTGAAAAAGGGAAATAACTTAATAATGAATATTTTAGTTTTGGGTAGCGGTGGCCGTGAACATGCACTTGCATGGAAAATCGCACAAGATGCAAAAGTCACTCAAGTGTTCGTTGCACCGGGTAATGCAGGGACAGCAACTGAAGACAAATGTAAAAATGTTGAGCTCGATATTTTAGACAATCCAGCGATTATTGAATTTGCCAAGGCAAATGATGTTGCTTTGGTCATTGTGGGTCCAGAAGCACCATTAGTGAATGGTGTGGTGGATGCAGCACGTGAAGCAGGCTTAAAAATCTGGGGACCAACCCAGTATGCTGCACAGCTTGAAGGCTCTAAAGCATTTGCCAAGCACTTCTTAAAGCGTCATAACATTCCGACGGCTTTTTATGATGTATTTACTGAAGTTGCTGCGGCTAAAGCCTATGTTGAACAACACGGTGCACCAATCGTAATTAAAGCAGATGGTCTAGCTGCAGGTAAAGGCGTGATCGTAGCAATGACCAACGAAGAAGCCTTTGCTGCGATTGACGATATGCTTGCAGGCAACAAATTTGGTGATGCAGGCTCACGTGTAGTGATTGAGCAGTTCCTTGCGGGTGAAGAAGCTAGCTTTATTTGTATGATCGATGGCAACAACATCTTGCCAATGGCCACCTCACAAGATCACAAACGTATTTTTGAAGGCGATGAAGGACCAAATACAGGTGGTATGGGAGCTTACTCTCCTGCACCAGTGGTAACGGCAGAAGTCTTTGAACGTGTCATGAAAGAAGTGATGCGCCCTACGGTTGATGGTATGGCTGCAGATGGTCATGTTTATACAGGTTTCTTATACGCTGGCTTAATGATTGATGAACAAGGTCAACCGCGTGTAATCGAATTCAACTGTCGTTTTGGTGACCCTGAAACCCAACCAATCATGATGCGTTTAAAATCATCTTTGGTTGATTTAGTGGAAGCAGGTATTGCAGGTAATTTACCAAGCGAAGCTGAATGGGATGAACGTAAATCGATTGGTATCGTGCTGGCCGCTGGCGGTTATCCTGAAACGGTTCGCAAAGGCGATGTGATTTCAGGTCTTGGTCAATCTCCAGAAGACACCAAGATTTTCCATGCAGGTACGGCAATGAGCACAGATGGTCATGTCATTACTGCTGGTGGTCGCGTACTTTGTGTGACTGCACTGGGTGATACTGTGCTAGAAGCGCAAATCAATGCCTTAGAAGTTTGTGGTCAAGTCACATTTACGGGGATGCAATACCGTAGTGACATCGGTTACCGTGCCATTGCACGAGAAAAAGCTGAATAAGCTTTGTTGAGCAAAAAAGCCTTCTTCGGAAGGCTTTTTTATTCCATAAACCGCATAAATATGAATTCTATATTCATTATTTAAATATAAAATTCAGAAAAATATATATTTATTATTCAATTGATTCCTCTCTCTATATTTTTGGAAAAATTCATAAAACTATCATTTATTTATATTTACTTAGACCATAATTATCTTCTAGCAAGTAGGTTATTAAGCTTCAAAGTACAAGCTGTTCCACTATAACCGCCCATAAATTGTTGCTATGATTGCCGAAATTTTAGATGTTGTTTTTATGTTAACTGTATATTCTTTTTCATTATTTTTAAATGTCTAGAATATTGAACCTAACAAAACAAATTGCAGCTAAATCCAAATTTGATTTGAAAATGAGATGAACAGTTGGTTCCTATCTGTATATACTGAATCGGAACATGAATATTCATCTACTTTTCGGATGTTGTAGATCTATCACACTTGTTCAAACTTTAAGAATAATTCAGGGATTGTTTTGAGTGCGATGTCAATTTACAACATACAAACCTATTGCAATCATTAATGCTAGAGAAATGATGATTTTCTCGCCATTTTTCCGATTAGGATTTATACATGAAAAAGCTGATTAGTCTTTTTTTAAGTGTATCTGTGTTATTACTTGCGGCATGCAGTAAACAACCAGATACCGCATCTACCGAACAAAAAGGTGATGCTGCTGCATTACAAACCGTTGTAATCGCTTCTACA
The DNA here is from genome assembly GCF_002292065.1 of Acinetobacter sp. UBA991. Classification (NCBI taxonomy): domain Bacteria; kingdom Pseudomonadati; phylum Pseudomonadota; class Gammaproteobacteria; order Moraxellales; family Moraxellaceae; genus Acinetobacter; species Acinetobacter sp. UBA991. The sequence continues at coordinate 49,072 of NZ_DBBF01000009.1, forward strand.
GGTTCAGACGCTGATATTTGGCGTTATATCGCAACATTACCAGAAACTAAAGCCGCTGGACTTAAACTCGAAATCAAGAACTTCACAGACTACGTTGCAATGAACACTGCAGCCGCAAATAAAGAAGTTGATTTGAATGCATTCCAATCTTACGCTTACCTTGTCGCATTCAATGCTGCAAATAAAGACAAGATTGCACCTGTTTCAACCACTTATTTAGAGCCAATGGGTATTTACTCAAGTAAAGTGAAAAAGGTTGAAGAGTTTGCTGAAGGTGCAACCATTGCGATTCCAAATGATGGTGCAAACGAATCACGTGCATTATTACTTTTACAAAGTGCTGGCTTGATCAAGTTAAAAGCTGACTTCGATCCAGTCAAAGGCACGCCTGCTGATATTATTGAAAACAGCAAAAAAATCGTGATCAAACCAATTCAAATGGCAACAGCAGTTCGTGTTAAAGACGAAGTTGATGCAATTTTATTGGGTAACACGCTTGCGATGGAAGGCGGTTTAAACGTACTTAAAGACGCAATCTTCTATGAACCAGTGGACCAAAGCACTAAATTAAACGTAAACGTATTAGCAACTGCAGAATCTCGTAAAGATGATCCTGTGTTACAAAAAGTTGGCGCGCTTTATCATACTGAAGCAGTGAAGCAATATGTTCAAGAACACTTTGCTGGTACGAAAGTTGACGTGAACAAACCAACAAGCTACCTCACAGAAGCAAATTCGTAATATAATGCTCTCAAATAAAACAGGCAAAGTGATTTTGCCTGTTTTTTCTTTTCTGCCATAGTACTGACGAACATGATCCAATTTAAAAACATTTCGAAACACTATCAGTTGAAAGGTCAAACGATCAATGCACTGGACCAGATCAATTTAGAGATCCCGGACGGTAGTATCTTTGGCATTATCGGCTATAGTGGTGCAGGTAAAAGTACGCTGATCCGTTTGATTAATTTGCTTGAACGCCCGACGCAGGGGCAAGTCATTATCAATCAAAAAGACTTTACTGCTATGGACGCGCGAACACTTCGTCAAGAACGTGCAAATATTGGCATGATCTTTCAGCACTTCAATCTCCTTCAGACTAAAACCGTGTCTGAAAATATTGAAATGCCACTTAAATTACTTGGGCATAGCAAAGCTGAACGTGAAAAACGTCTGGCTGAACTACTTGAGTTTATCGATCTTAAACATAAAAAAGATGCCTACCCTGATGAGCTTTCAGGGGGGCAAAAACAACGTGTTGGTATCGCACGTGCGCTGGCAAATCATCCCAAGATTTTACTCTGCGATGAAGCAACTTCTGCCCTTGATCCACAGACCACAAAATCTGTTTTAGCACTATTAAAAAAGATTAATAAAGAACAGAACATTACTATTGTGATGGTCACCCATGAAATGGATGTCATCGAATCAGTATGTGATTATGTGGCGGTCATGGAGTCAGGTCATGTGATTGAAACTGGCCCGACACTGGATATTTTCAGTCAGCCACAGCATCCAACCACCAAAACCTTTATTCAAACGGTATTGCAACAACAGTTGCCGATCAATATTCTGAATAATCTTGAGCATAAGCATCACAATAGCATCTATAGCTTGCAGTTCTTAGGTACATCAGCACAAGAAACTGTGATTCAGGCAGCGATTAAGCAGTTTGATATCAGTTTGAATATCCTATTTGCCAACATGACCGAAATTAATGGCACGGTGATTGGCCAAATGTTTATCCAACTGCTAGGCGACCCGCTTATGATCCAAGAAACGGTAAAGTTCCTTGAGCTTCAAGGTGTGAAAGTTGAACAGTCTGGAGTGGTTAGCCAATGAGAGATTTAATTGTACAATGGCTGACTCAAATCACAGCACCATTTTGGCATAGTTCACTTTCAATTGACCAGTTTGTTACCGCCCTGCAAGAAACCTTTCAAATGGTGTTCTTTTCTCTGCTGTTTGGCTGTATTTGGGGACTTATCCAAGGCATTACCTTAGTGGTTACCCGCACAGGTGGTATTTTACAAAATCGCGCGATTTATTATTTCCTCAATCCGATTGTGAATGCACTGCGTTCCCTTCCCTTCATTATTCTGCTGATTGCCGTTATTCCACTGACCAAAATGCTGGTTGGCACTTCAATTGGAACATGGGCAGCGATTGTGCCTTTGACTATTTATGTGGGCCCATACTTAGGTCGTTTAATTGAAACTTCGTTACTTGAAGTGAATGAAGGCATTGTCGAATCCGCTCAAGCAATGGGTGCTTCACCTTGGCAAATTATCTTTAAATTTATTATCCCTGAAGCACGTAGCTCTCTGATTCTGAATTTAACTACGGGTACGATCTCGCTCATCGGTGCAACTGCAATGGCAGGTGCTGTTGGTGCTGGTGGTATTGGTGACTTGGCAATTTCTTATGGTTACCAACGTTTCGACACCAGTGTGGTGATTTTAACGGTCATCGTGTTATTACTGTTGGTTCAGATGGTACAAATGCTCGGTGATTGGTTAGCAAAACTGCGATAGAAAAAATAGAAAAAACGCTCAGCTGAGCGTTTTTTTATGTCTTGTATTTTTACTTAAGGAAAATAGATTTCATTCGCCGCTTTAAAAGTATTGACATGCAATGGCACTAAATCATCCAATGCTTGATATCCTCCAGCCAAAACGAACAGTATTGGAATCTTCATTTTCTTGGCCATCTCAAAGACAATTCTGTCACGTTCAAATAATAACTCAGTGCTAAACCATTTAGAGCCGTATTTATCATGTTGATGGCAGTCCATGCCTGCTTGATAAATAATTAAATCTGTATCCCAACGCGAAGCATATTGGAATGCCTCAAAGATCGCTTCACGATATAAATCGAAATTACCTTGTTTGGGGTGAATATAACGGGTCAAACTGCGCTCACTAGCCTTACAGCCAAAACGAATGCCAAAAATTCCAAAATTAATCAGATTGGTCATACGATTGGTGAAAATAGCTGTGCCATCTCCACCATGTTGATCACAATCCAAAACAAAGATTCGTTTTTCAGGATATTGCTTAGCAACCAGCGCTAAGCCATTAAAGGTACAATAGGCTGCACCAGATTCATAACTGGCATGATGAAAACCTTGAGCAATATTTGCTGCAATCCCCTCATTCAAAGCAATTTCAGCTCCAACTAACTGTCCAGCCTGAACCGATAAAATTGCATCTCTCAGTTGTTCATTCCACGGCTTAAATCCTTGTATGGTGGCAAATGCTGACTGTCCCGATAAAAACGCCTCCACATACTGTGGATTATGCAATTTCTTTAACAGCTCAACATCAATACTGCCAGGATCGATCAGTTCAGCCATCTGTTGAGCACGTAATACATCCGCAACAGCAGTGAGTTTTTCCATACTATTGGTATGCGTTCGTGCAAAATAGCGTGGAGAGTAACAGGCTTTTAGCATGGATGTCCTACGTAAATCTGATCACGCGCAATTTCCATCAGCTGACTCAATTCGGTTGTATCAGGTCTAAATAATCCATTGTCGACCTGTTGTTTAAAGTGATATCCAAATGCCCGAGCACGATTTTCAGGTGACACAGCCAAAGTTGTTAAACGTAAAAACCAAAAACCATTCATCTCGGCAATCGGGATCACATAGCCTTTATATTGCTTATTTTTATGCTTCTCGAGTTGCTCGATTTCATAATGTGTTGAAAACAGACTTCCGGCAGGTAAACGAACACCATTCATCATTAAGGGAACTAAGCTGATGCAAGAGTGGTTATCCCCCATATTTAACTTTTCCATCATGATGGGTTGATCATGCTCATCCACAAAAATATTGATTTCGCCCTGCCTTAATAAACGGTGGTGTGCAATACGCAAGAAGAATTTTTCTGCCATTGGACAAGAGCCGACCTTAGGCTTTTCCTCTAAAGCCTGACACTCAATCATGCCAATCTGCTGTGCTTTTTGCGGCAGAATAATATCGCTAAGAAGCTGACAAATCAGCTGACTTTCTTCAAGTTCTGCATATTGATGAATGGTTCTTAACTTGGCTTGAAACTCAACTTCCTGCTGTAAGCTCTGTGCAAAACTTTCTTGTGGATTTATACGCTGCAAGCATTGCTGGACGTTTAAATTGGTATCCAAATTACGCCATGTTTCTAACTCTAAACCATAAGATGAGCTTTGATTAAGAATATTACGCAAAGCTTTGGTCTCGTATTCTTCAAAAATACGCAAATCCTGAAACCCGATTGGATCCCGAACTTGAGAAACAAACTCTGCAATAACACGCGTCGCCTGCGTATAACCGCAACCCCGACGTTCAGTCTGATGACTAAAATGCTCATTCAGCATTTCTGTAAGTTTGGCAGAGAGCGGATATAAATACTTTTTAAAGATAACGACCACTTCATGATCGATCAGCTCAGACATAACGCCCCCTCTTGTTCTTCAGATTTATCACTTTTCACTCATCGCAAAAGATCTGTATTTCTCTTTTTAAATTTAATCATTGAAATTATTTAACTTTACTTCAATATTTTTATACGACTAAAGATAAATCATTAACTTATAAAACTTTTATCACATCTTTATTGAAAAAATAACACTTGTCAACGATTAAGATATCTATTGAAAGTGGCTGTCAAAATCTGCCCGATAAAGTCATTATTCAGCCCTATAAATCAGTAGGAATTTTGCACTGAACTGCATTTGCACTTACACTACAAATAGGCACTTATATGAGTACCCAAACCGTAATAACCTCACGAAACAAAGCTTTAGGATTCGGCTATGCATTATAAGATTCATGCAATTGACGTAAAAAATGCCTTAAAAAACTATATTTGGTTATTGGAAGATACAGATACACAAGAAGTCGTTGCCATTGACCCCACTGAAGCTGGTTTAGTTACTGATTTCTGTGAGCAGCATGGTCTACAACTTAAACAAATCTGGCTGACGCACTGGCACCGTGATCACACTGGCGGTGTTGAGGGTTTACTCGCCGATCAGAATATAATGGTCTACGGTCCGCGTGATGAGTTGAGTAAAATTTCACTCATCTCCAGCCCTTTGCAAAATGACGATCATTTTCATTTTAATGACCTCAAAGTTGAAATTATTGCGACGCCTGGTCATACCCTTGGCCATATTACTTATTTTATTGAAAAAATTGAAACGCTGTTTAGCGGTGACACCTTATTTGCAATGGGCTGTGGTCGTCTATTTGAAGGTACAGCGGAGCAAATGTATCACTCATTGAATCGGTTGGCTGCGTTACCTATTCAGACCAAAGTATACTGCACCCATGAATACACACTTGCCAATGCTGAATTCGCTTTAACTGTTGAACCAAATAATGTCGCGCTGCAAGAGCGCATGCAACAAGTCAAAGCACTAAGAGAAGCAGATCAAATTACCCTTCCAAGTACGATCGAATTAGAGCTTGAAACCAATCCCTTCCTGCGGACTGAAAGTGCAGAAGAGTTTGCCCGAATTCGTAGTCTGAAAGATCAATTTTGATTAAATCCCATCGCTTCGACTGATTCATTTTCTACTTTCACAGCAAAGTAGAAAATGAAATCATTTTTTACATTTGCTTCAAGAATATTTTCCCTAAAACTTGATTTTCACCACATTTATAAAAAATATTTTTTATAGTAAATTCAACAAACTAACAAAAACACAGATAAGATTCTATCTATAAAAATTACGCTAAATTTACATTACTTACATGTGGAAAAATAAATCTATGCAATCCCCCTTTAAAAAAATTTAACTGACCCTTATTAATAAATACATGTTCACAAGGAGATCTGTCATGAAAAACAGAGTTGTTAAAGCAAAAAACGTATTGGCTTTCCGTATTTGGTTAGAAAAATTAGGATATTCGGTTAAAAATCTGACAGATAACCGCGGTTTCACATTTAGCTTCAAAAAAGAATATGGTTTAGTCACAGGCGATTTATCTGGCAATGCTTTAGCAATGCAACTGGGTGAAGAGTTTGAAGATCATTTAAAAGCCTAATGGCAAATTTCCCTAGATATCAGGGTTTCAAAGGGATTTGGAATCCTTGATTGATGCTCATAAAAATAATTAAGACGTATCTCTCATTTAATCCTTCATTTTCTAACCATTTCAAACAAAATCCTAGGGTCTGCTGATGTTTCACAGATACTTGCGCCAGAGGATATTTTTTAGACGACACAAGGCGGGTTTTGCGTAACTTAGTATTCTAAGTAAGCGAAACGTAACGTGGTAGCGGCAAAAAATATCCCTGTCCCAAAGGGTTATTGGCTAAAACTTCCCTAAACTGTGTTATGAAACTTGACAAGGGGTCCGCCATTGCCAGCGTTTCATGCCTTGTTTATGTCGTTTTAACCAATAACGCAATGTATGGATGAAACTTCAGCAGCCCCTCTTGGAACAAACGCAATTTCCAAGTATCATTATGCCCAGTCGAGGGATGCTGCGACAATTGATCGGCACTAAAGATCAATTTGCCAGGCTCGACGATCGGTTAGACACTCGTTTTAACCAACAACGGCATCCGCGAACAGAATGATCCATACTATTTTTTCTAGGAGATCCTGATGAACGCGGTGAATGCTTCATTTACAGATTATAAAGTTGCTGATATTTCCCTTGCTGACTATGGTCGTAAAGAGATCAAACTTGCTGAAGCAGAAATGCCAGCTTTGATCGGTTTACGTAAACGTTATTCAGCAGCTAAACCACTTGCTGGCGCAAAAATCTTGGGTTGTATCCATATGACAATCCAAACCGCTGTTTTAATCGAAACTTTAGTTGAACTCGGTGCAGAGGTGCGTTGGACTTCTTGCAATATCTTCTCTACTCAAGACCATGCTGCAGCTGCAATTGCTGCAAGCGGTGTTCCTGTATTCGCGTGGAAAGGCGAAACTGAAGAAGAATATGTGTGGTGCTTAGAACAGCAAATCAATGTCAACGGTCAGCCTTGGGATGCCAACATGATCTTGGACGATGGCGGTGACTTAACTGCTCTTGTTCATGACAAATACCCTGCGCTTTTAGAACGTATCCACGGTATTACTGAAGAAACAACAACAGGTGTACAACGTCTGTTGGAAATGTGGAAAGACGGTTCGCTTAAAGTACCAGCGATCAACGTGAACGATTCGATCACTAAATCGAAGAATGACAACAAATACGGTTGCCGCCATTCATTAAATGATGCCATCAAACGTGCAACTGACATGTTACTTTCTGGCCGTCGTGCACTAGTCATTGGTTATGGCGATGTTGGTAAAGGTTCTGCGCAATCTTTACGTCAAGAAGGCATGATCGTTCGTGTAACTGAAGTTGATCCAATCTGTGCAATGCAAGCATGTATGGATGGATACGAAGTCGTATCTCCATATAAAAATGGCGTACAAACTGGCAAAAAAGAAGATATTAACCAAGACTTATTAGGCAATACTGATCTTGTTGTCACGACAACTGGTAACTACCATGTATGTGATTCTGCAATGTTAGATAGCTTAAAAGCGGGTGCTGTAGTGTGTAACATCGGTCACTTTGATACAGAGATCGACACTGCATACTTACGTGGTTACAAGTGGGTTGAAGTGAAGCCACAAGTACACCAAGTGTATCGTTCAGAAGACGAAAACAACTACCTCATCCTTCTTTCTGAAGGTCGTTTAGTGAATCTTGGTAATGCAACAGGCCACCCATCACGTGTGATGGACGGTTCTTTCGCTAACCAAGTGTTAGGTCAAATGCATTTATTTGCTGAAAAATTTGCTGACTTACCTGCTGAGCAAAAACAAGCAGCGATTCGCGTAGAAGTTCTTCCTAAAAAATTAGATGAAGAAGTTGCCGCTGCAATGGTCCTTGGCTTTGGTGGTGTGTTAACACAATTAACGCAAGTACAAGCAGATTACCTTGGCGTTCCTGTAGAAGGTCCGTTCAAATCTGACGCTTATAAATACTAAGAAAATCAGGGCAGACGTTTTACGGACTGCCCTTTTTTCTAAAATTCCAAGCGATTTTAAAAAGGATTTGAAATGACAAAACGTGTTCCTATTTCTTTTGAATTTTTCCCACCAAAAACTGATGCGGGCGCGGAAAAATTAAAAACTGTTCATCAAGAATTACAACGATTAAACCCAGAGTTTTTCTCGATTACCTATGGTGCAGGTGGCTCTACACGCGAACGTACTCTAGCTGCGATTAGTGACTTTAACGGCAAAGGTACACCAGTTGCGCCTCACCTTTCTTGTATTGGTGATGACAAAGCACGTATTGCTGAGCTCTTAGATTTATATAAATCTCAAGGGATTGATCGTATTGTCGCTTTACGTGGTGACTTACCATCAGGTCAGGTCGGTTTGGGCGAACTCCCTTATGCCCAAGACTTAGTTCGCTTTATCCGCGAGCATTCAGGCGATCATTTCCACATTGAAGTGGCTGCCTATCCTGAAATGCATCCACAAGCTGATACCTTTGATAGTGATATTCAACGTTTTGTTGAAAAAGTAAATGCAGGCGCGAATGCAGGTATTACTCAATTTTTCTTCAATCCAGATGCGTATTTCTATTTTATTGAACGTATTACTAAAGCTGGCGTGAATATTCCAGTTGCACCAGGTATCATGCCAATTACCAATGCAAGCAACCTGATCCGCTTTGCTGACGGAACAGGTGCAGAAATTCCACGTTGGATCCGCAAACAACTCGCAGCTTATGGCGATGACAGTGCAAGTATCAAAGCATTCGGTCACGAAGTGATTGTGAAACTTTGTGAACGTCTGATCGCAGGTGGCGCACCAACGCTGCATTTTTATTCAATGAACCAAACTGAACCGACTCGACAACTGGTTGTCGATCTTGGTTTAAACTAATTTGTACGAGCACAACCCAAGCATGAATCGTTTTTATATCGAAACCGAATTAAATACTGGCAACACCGTTGAATTAACCGAATCGGTATTTCATCACTGGGTACGTGTGCTACGTGCAAAAGAACAAGAACAAGCCATCTTTTTCAATGGAAAAGGTGGCGAATATATCGTAACACTGACTCAAATCAATAAGAAAAATGCCTTGGTTTCTGTTGATCAATTTGATCCAGCCGATCGTACAGCACCTTTCAACGTTGTTTTAGGTCAAGTGATGAGTAAAGGTGATCGCATGGATTATGCGATTCAAAAAGCCACTGAACTTGGTGTTACAACGATTCAACTCTTGACCAGTGAACGCTGTGAAATGCGTTTAAAATACGATCGTGACCAGAAAAAATTAGACCATTGGCAATCTGTGGCAATCGCCGCCTGTGAGCAATGTGGCATGAATCGAGTTCCTCAAGTTTTGCCACCCATCAGCTTAACTGAGTGGCTAAACTCGGAGTTACCGTCATCACGCTTTGTGCTGGCTCCAAACAAAGACCAAACGAATGTCCTACTTAACAGCCTACCAGACATTGCCCTACTGATAGGTCCAGAAGGTGGCCTGAGTGAAGCAGAAATTAATACTGCCAATCAACATCAATTTAAAAATTGGTGTATCGGAGACCGTGTTCTAAGAACTGAAACAGCCCCAGTAGTTGCTTTATCTATTTTAAATTATCACTTTGCATAGAAGTAATGTCGTGACATTGCTTTCTGCTATGTTTAGCGTTAATTTAAAATAAAACGTTGCTGTGTTTACAAAAAAACAAAGACTGTGAATATAGATAAAAAATGAAAAGGATTATTCTTTGTATGTTAGGGGCTCAGGAAAAAAATTTGCCACAGTTTATCTACACAGATCAAATCGATTATCCAAATCATGTACGCTTATTTGTATTAAGTGTCTTCTGCATTTGTCTTTTAGATTACGCCCTATTTGGTATTTTTTATTCATTTGAATCAAATATTTTCACGACTTGGATGAGCATTACCCTCATCCTTTTATTTAGCTTTACCTGTATCTGTCATTTTTTACTCAAACGCTACTCTTCAGTTCGTTATAGCAACCAGACCAACATCATTTTTCAAGTGATCTGTTTTTTTACTGGTTTACTGATCGGAGTCAATACAATTGTCATTAATCATTACTTGGCTGTCGATATTCCTCATTTGATTGGGTCACATATTTTGACCCTAACTGCGTTACTACTCACTGCATCTCATATCATTGCACTGACCTTTTTAACCCAACATATTCGCTATTTCTTCTTATTTTTTATTCCAAGTATTGCACCTTTAATCGCATCTCAAATTTTACATCGAGATCATGATCACACCCTATTCTACCTTGCATATTACTCTTCATTTTTCGCAACCGTACTCTGCGCGCAAGTCACCTATAAAATTCATAAACGCTTGGCCTTAGTTTTAGATAAAAATAAACAACTGATTGATGTCGCTGAGCAGCACAACCAATGGACTGAAGAATTGTGTCAGCAATTACAGCGTGAAGTGAATAAATCCAAAGATATTGAAGCGCAACTGCAATTCAATAATCACCTATTGGAACAAAAAGTGCGTGAGCGTACATTCGACTTGACGCAAATGAATGAAAGCTTAGAAGAACATCGTCAGAACTTAAGTTTTGCCCATGAAACCGCAGGCATTCGCCCTTGGGACTGGAATCTTGAAAGCCATACCGTTGGAGTCACCAATGCACATAGTCAAGCAGTCACGCGCAATTCTGAAAACCATTACACCCTCCTGCATAAAATCATCCATCCAGATGATATCGAGCGGGTAAAAAACACCTTATATAATCATTTATGTGGCCAAACCAAGCGTTATGAAGAAACCTTCAGAATTAAACGCCATAATGGTGAATGGACCTGGATTCATGATGTTGGTCAGGTGATTTTAAGGGATCCAAAAGATGACACCCCTTTACGAATGGTCGGTATTCACCGTGATATTAATCAGGAAAAGAAAGATCAGGAACGTTTAAAGCTTGCAGCCAGCGTATTTGAGCAGGCCTCAGAAGGTATTTTCATTTTAGATGAAAACTTTAACTATGTTGAAGTGAATCCTAAATATGAACAGCTCACAGGCCTTGATAAACAAGCAATCGTGAGTAAACAGTTATTTGAAATTACCAAACAAAATAAGCAGCATCATCATAATTTTCATTTATCAATTCTTGATACACTGCGTGAAGAACAGGAATATGAGGGTGAATTTCAAGAAACTTATATTTCTGAAAAATCTTGTTTTTTGTGGATTCATATCAATGCAGTGAAAGATGAACAAGAGCGTGTCATCAACTATATCGGTATTGTTTCAGATCAGACTGAACGTAAGCATCAAGAACAACGCTTATCCTATTTGACTAATTACGATACGCTCACCGATCTCCCTAACCGCTTTTATTATCAACAGCAGTTGCATCAATATTTGATCAATGAAGCGTCGATTCAGCATCTGGCTGTCATCCGTTTAAATATCGACCGCTTCCGTGCCTTGAATGAAATCATTAGCAATCAAGCGGGTAATGAGCTCCTCAAACAAGTGGCACAACGCTTACGTATTAGTAATATTGATGCGCTACTAGTCGCCCATTTAAGTGCAGATGACTTTGCGATTATTTATGAAATTTCACCACTACATCCACCGATTCACCAATTGTGTAACAACATCGTTGAAGCCTTTAGCAAACCTTTTTATCTGGCAGAGCAAGAATACTTTGTCAGTATCTCGATCGGTGTCGCCATTTATCCAGAACATGGCCGCCAAGTCGATAATTTAAATACCCATGCAGAACAGGCATTGACCGAAGCCAAGCGCTTAGGTGGTAACACCATTCGCTACTACTCCAATGAAAGAGCCAATTTTGTAGCCAAATACACTGATCTAGAACTTGATCTCAGAAAAGCCATTCAGAATAACGAGCTGGTTGTGTACTATCAGCCAAAAATTAATGCACATAATCACCAAATTAATGGTTTTGAAGCCCTAATCCGTTGGAAGCATCCAACGAAAGGTCTAATCATGCCAAGCATTTTCATTCCTTTAGCGGAAAGTACCAGTCTGATTTCTGATATTGGACAGCTAGTTTTACATGAAGCGGCTAAGCAACTGCAAACATGGCAAAAGCTTGGTTTTAACAATATCAATATTGCAGTCAATATCGTGGCACAGCAAATTTTACGCGGCCAACTACTGCATGATATTGATGCTGTGTTAAATACGTATGAGATCTCAGGAAAAAATCTCGAACTCGAAATTACTGAATCGGCCTTTATTGAAAACACTGACAGTGTCAAAACCGTGTTGTACGCCATTAAAGAACGTCAGATTTCAATCGCACTGGATGATTTCGGTACAGGCTACTCCTCTCTTGCTTACCTCACCGAATATCCAATTGACATTTTAAAAATTGATCGAGCTTTTATCTCGAAAATTGGTAATGCCAAACAAGATGCGATCGTTAATGCCATGATCGCCATGGGCAAGACCATTGGCTTAAAAGTTGTGGCTGAAGGCGTTGAAACCGAGCAGCAGTATGGGTATTTAAAACGACAAAATTGCGACATATTACAGGGTTACTTATTTTCACAACCGCTTACTGCCGCCCATGCGACAGAATATCTGCAAAAACAAAAGCAGCTGTCAACTGCAAGATATTCCATTTAAACGTGAATTTTAACCTTTTTTGCTGTTTATTTTTCACGGAATAGCAACTGTCAATAGGTATGCAGTTCAGTGAAAATAAGCTTTTTTGACTGTGCGAAAGCATGAACTAGTGCTATATTCTTGTGCACTTATCTTAATATCGTAATTAGACAGCTATATGTCTGATTATTATCGGAACAAACGAGACTCAGATGGACGATCAATCTTTAAAACAAGCCGCTTTGTATTACCATGAATTTCCAACCCCAGGAAAAATCAGTGTGACACCTAGCAAGCAGCTCGTTAACCAACGAGATTTAGCGCTTGCCTACTCACCTGGTGTTGCTGCGCCATGTTTGGAAATCGAACGTGACCCTTCTGCCGCTGCCAAATATACAGCGCGCGGTAATCTGGTTGCCGTCGTGAGTAATGGTACAGCCGTGCTTGGTTTGGGAAATATTGGTCCGCTCGCGTCTAAACCTGTAATGGAAGGTAAAGGCGTTCTGTTCAAAAAGTTCGCTGGTGTTGATGTCTTTGATATCGAGATTGATGAAAATGATCCAGACAAGATCGTAGATATCGTTGCTGCATTAGAGCCGACTTTTGGTGGTATCAACTTAGAAGATATCAAGGCGCCAGAATGTTTCTACATCGAGAAGAAACTTCGCGAACGCATGAAAATTCCTGTATTCCATGATGACCAACATGGGACCAGTATTATTGTCGGTTCAGCATTGCTGAATGCTTTACAACTGGTAAATAAAAAAATTGACGAAATTAAAATCGTTGCATCAGGTGCCGGTGCAGCAGCACTTTCATGCTTAGACTTGCTTTGCGCTTTAGGTGTGAATAAAGCCAATATCGTTGTTGCCGATTCTCGCGGTCTGCTCACTACATCACGTGAAGGTTTAGATGAATCGAAAAAGCGTTATGTACAAGACATTCAAGCAACACAATTGCATGAAGTGATGGCTGGTGCAGACATGTTCTTGGGTCTTTCAGCAGCAGGTATCTTAACCAAAGAAATGGTTAAGGAAATGGCTGAAAATCCAATTATTTTTGCACTTGCAAACCCAGATCCTGAAATTCTACCTGAACATGCGCACGAAGTACGTCCAGATGCAATCATGGCAACGGGTCGTTCAGACTATCCTAACCAAGTGAACAACGCACTTTGCTTCCCTTATATCTTCCGTGGTGCACTCGATGTTGGTGCAACCACCATTAATGAAGAAATGAAGATTGCCTGTGTACATGCAATTGCACGCATGGCACATGTTGAAGCGGATGCTGCAACCTATGGTGAAAAATCTGCGTCATTTGGCCGCGACTATTTGATCCCTCGTCCACTCGATCAACGCTTGATTTTGGAAATCGCACCAGCTGTTGCCAAAGCAGCAATGGACTCTGGCGTTGCGACTCGTCCAATTGAAGATTTCTCTGCATACCGTCAACGTCTTTCTGAGTTTGTGTATAACTCAGCATTCTTGATGAAACCAATCTTCTCTCAAGCGAAGACTGATCCGAAGCGTATTGCGTATGCTGAAGGTGAAGATCAACGTGTATTACGTGCTGTTCAAATTGTTGTTGATGAAGGCTTAGCGAAACCAATTCTAATTGGTCGTACTGCCGTGATTGAAGACAATATTCGAAAATTAGGTTTACGCTTACAGCATGGCGTGAACATTGAGATCGTCGATCAGGAAAAGAATCCTTCGTATGATGATTTCTGGAAAGAATACCATCAAATCATGCAACGCAAAGGCGTAACAGTTGAATATGCACAACGTGAAGCACGTCGCCGCTCAACACTCATCGCAGCAATGTTGGTTAAATTTGGCAAAGCCGATGGTATGTTATGTGGTACCTACTCAAGCTATGACATTCATTTAGATTTCGTGAAAAACGTCATTGGCTTAAAAGAAGGTCGCAGCACGTTCTTTACGCTGAATGCATTGATGCTTGAAGATCGCAATTTATTTATTGCAGATACTTATGTAAATACCAATCCAACTGCGACTCAACTTGCTGAAATGACGATTTTAGCGGCCGAAGAAGTTCGTCGTTTCGGGATTACACCACGTGTTGCCCTGCTTTCTCATTCAAGCTTCGGTAGTGACCAAACCGATGCAAGCGCTCAAAAAATGCGTGAAGTCTATCGCCTACTTTCAGAGCAAGCACCTGAGTTAGAAGTTGAAGGTGAAATGCATGGTGATGCAGCATTGGATGAAAATATTCGTCATTTTGCATTCCCGAACTCACGCTTCAAAGGTTCGGCAAACTTGTTGATTATGCCTAACTTAGATTCAGCCAATATTTCATTCAACTTGTTAAAAGCAACTTCAGGTAATAATGTGACCATTGGTCCTATTTTATTAGGTGCTGCAAAACCTGTTCATATTCTGACACCTACAGCAACGACGCGTCGTTTGGTGAATATGACTGCATTAACGGTTGCCGAAATTCAGCAAAGTCAAAACTAAGTTCACTTAAGCCCTGCTTTTCTTGAAAAGCTTCGCTTAACCCTTGAGAAAACCTCTATTCTGTAGCATGATTGTGTGAAGAATAGAGGTTTTTTCATGCAAGTTTATTTAGTAGGCGGTGCTGTCCGAGATCATTTACTCGGCCATCCCTATCACGAAAAAGATTATGTGGTGGTTGGAGCAACGCCCGAGCAATTACTCGCCGAAGGCTATCAACCCGTGGGAAAAGATTTCCCGGTATTTCTACATCCAATAACAAAAGAAGAATATGCACTTGCACGTACTGAACGTAAATCTGGTGTGGGTTATCACGGGTTTCAATTTTTTACCGACACTACAGTTAAGTTAGAAGAAGATCTCATTCGTCGTGATTTAACCATTAACGCAATGGCAATGGATGATGCAGGTACCATCTATGACCCCTATGGTGGGCAGGACGATTTAGATCAAAAAATTCTACGCCATGTTTCAGATGCATTTACCGAAGATCCTCTGCGCGTACTTCGTGTAGCGCGTTTTGCTGCTCGTTATGCGAGCTATGGCTTTAAAATCGCAGATGAAACCCTAGAATTAATGCAGGAAATTGCCAAATCTGGTGAGCTTGATGCATTAACGCCTGAACGTGTCTGGAAAGAAACTTCACGTGCATTGCTGGAAGATCATGCTGATGTATATTTCCAAACACTCAAAGCGTGTGATGCCTTAAAAATCTTGTTTCCAGAGATTGATGCGTTATTTGGTGTACCACAACGTCCTGAATACCATCCTGAGATTGATTGTGGTATTCACACCCTCATGGCGCTTAAACAAGCCTGTTTAGCAAAATATGCGCTTGATGTGCGTTTTGCTGTGCTTGTGCATGATCTTGGCAAGGCACTCACCCCTGTGGACGAACTACCACGCCATATCATGCATGAAGAACGTGGTCTTCAGCCTGTAACGGATCTGTGTGATCGTTTAAGAGTACCCACCCATTTAAAAAGCTTAGCTTTAATTGTGTGTAAAGAACATTTGAAGTGCCATCAAGTCAAGAATCTGAAACCAGGCACTTTATGGCGTCTTTTACAACGCTTAGATGTATTGCGTCGACCTGAAAAAGTGGAAGCTTTTGTTCAGGCCTGTGAGTGTGATGCCAAAGGTCGTTTAGGCTTAGAGCAACGCCCGTACCCACAAGCGCAATACATGTTAGATGCGATGCAAATTGTCAGAAATATTCGTGCGCAAGATTTACCTGAACATGTGACTGGTCCAGAAATTGGTGAAATGCTGATTCAGTATCGCATTGAAGCACTAGCTAAGTTTAAAGAGTTGCACAATAACTGATTAATTTTTAAGTAAATTAAGTCTTTTTTGTACAGATTCGCTTATCTATATGCCAAAAAGATTATTAATCAAGCAAACGATTAATTTTATTTACTATTGTTGTTGACGCATCTGCTTTTCATGCCTAAAATGCGCATCAGATTCTCCAATAGCTCAGTCGGTAGAGCGACGGACTGTTAATCCGCAGGTCCCTGGTTCGAGCCCAGGTTGGAGAGCCAATCTACTAATCTCCCATAGCTCAGTCGGTAGAGCGACGGACTGTTAATCCGCAGGTCCCTGGTTCGAGCCCAGGTGGGAGAGCCAAGATTCTAAAAAGCCCTGATCATTGATCGGGGCTTTTTTTATACTATTTAAAAGAATACCCAATAAAAAAAGACCCGTGATGAACACAGGCCTTTTCACTTATAATTTAGATTAAGCGGCAACTTCTGCTGGCACACCACTATGAAAACGGAATGTATCATCTGGGCTTAAAATCAGATTTTTTTCCACTTCACGAATATGCTCGATGCGTTGCTGGATCGTCTCTTCTGGATCTTTAAGCTTCGCTGTTTTTGCAACATCCAAAGCTAAAGCCAGATAGTCCTCAAAATGACGAGATTCAGACTTAAGCAAGTAGCGGTAGTAACGCCCCAATTCATCATCCACAATCGGTGCTAGCGCATAGAAACGTTCACACGAGCGTGCTTCGACAAATGCACCAATAATCATCACATCAATTAGAGCCTCAGGCTCATAAGTACGGATTTCTTTACGTAACCCACCTGCATAGCGCCCTGCGCTTAAGCCCTTCCACTCTTGGCCACGTTTGTTCATGAATTCCAAAACCTGCTCATAATGCAGCATTTCTTCACGCACCAATTGCGCCAATTTCACTTGCAGGTCCGTAAAGAAACTATAGCGGAACATCAAGTTCATTGCTGTACTCGCTGCTTTTTTCTCACAGTTAGCATGGTCTTGCATTAAGATGTCCAGATTATTAATGGCTTCATCCAACCACGCCTGAGGAGTCGCACAACCCAAAAAAGCGATGACAGGTTGCATCAACTCATCATAATTTACACTACTCATCAACTTATCTCGCAGCAGCCTGAATCGCTGCTTTCATATCTGTTACTGCTTGAGCCAAACCAACAAATACACTATCGGCAATAATTGAATGCCCGATGTTTAATTCATGAATTTGTGGAATTGCTGCAATCGCTGCAACGTTATCCAGATTCAAACCATGCCCTGCATTCACAACCAAACCTTTTGCCGCTGCATATTCAGCACCTTTGATAATACGAGCTAATTCAGCTTGTTGTTGCTCATCCGTTTCCGCATCTGCATAAGCACCCGTATGGATCTCAATGGTTGGTGCACCACATGCGACAGCAGCATCAATTTGAGCTAAATCTGCATCAATAAACAAAGACACATCACTGCCAATAGCTTTGAGTGCTTGGGTCGCCGCTTTGACTTTTTCAAAATGACCAACCACATCCAAGCCACCTTCGGTTGTCACTTCTTGACGACGTTCAGGTACAAAGCACACATGTTGCGGCTGAATCTCTTTGGCAAATGCAACCATTTCATCAGTCACAGCCAATTCAAGATTCATACGTGTTTTTAACAATGGACGCATGCGACGTACATCATCATCTTGTATATGGCGGCGATCTTCACGCAAGTGCAAAGTAATCCCCTCAGCACCTGCCTGTTCACAGACCAAAGCCGCCTGAACTGGATCAGGGTAAGTTGTACCACGTGCTTGCCTTAATGTCGCAACATGATCAATGTTTACACCCAAGATTGCAGCCATAAAAATATCCTATCGGTTTAGCCCTGAATCATTATTTTCAATACATCAGGAATATCAATTTTGTGTACTTTGAATCCAAAGTTGCCTGCTTTTCAGCGGCCGATCACCCAGCAAAGAGCTAATCATTTGACGGTATAGTTTACCCAATAATTGCAGCTGTTCGTGAGAAAAATCCTGCCCATCTTCGTAACTTTGCATGGAGGTAATCAATGCACCATCAAGTGTTGA
The DNA here is from genome assembly GCF_002292065.1 of Acinetobacter sp. UBA991. Lineage (NCBI taxonomy): Bacteria > Pseudomonadati > Pseudomonadota > Gammaproteobacteria > Moraxellales > Moraxellaceae > Acinetobacter > Acinetobacter sp. UBA991. Next base: position 67,513 of record NZ_DBBF01000009.1, read on the forward strand.
ACGCGAAGCTTGTGAAACTGGTAAAAAGCCATCATTGAGCTGAAATTGATAGTGCTGAGTGACCTGAATGTCTTTTTGGCTCGCATCTACTGAGAAATCAATGGCATAACCAAGTTCAGGTAATAATACATGCTCAAATTGACGTAAAATTTGTCGAAGAAACAAAGCCGCTTGCTCATGTGTAGCCAATTGCTGTAACAGCGCGAGAATCAACTGATATTGTTCGAATGTTTGCGGCATCATCTCTTCTAAAGGACACAGTCGCAATAGAATTTCATTTAAATAAAAACCGGCAAAAAATGCATCACCATGAAAGAACACAGGTTGATTCAGGATTTCTAATTTTGTGAAATTTTTAAGTTCCGACTTACCAGAAGCTTGCAGACGAATAGGTTGGTATTGCGGCGGTGGGATCTGCCTAAGAATCCCATCCACCCGACCATATTCTTGTGTAAATAAATGCACAATATGGCTTTTTTCACGATATTTACGATGATGAATCAAATAGCCATGCAGGACTTCATTACGCATCATAGAACGATACTAGTCCTTCTTTTTCTCATCCTTTTCTTCATCATCGCCATCAGGAATGACTGCACCTACAACCGCAGCCGTCCCTTTAACAACACCTTTAGTGGTCTTATAGGCAACTTTCACAGGTACAGTTACAAGCTTATGAATACAGCCCTGCAACATGAATACACACGTCACGATTGCGAGTACACGGATTGTTATTTTCATACCTGTTTCCATTGTCAACAAGACAGTTAAATATCGCTATAACCTAAGCTTTTTAGTGCACGTTCATCATCAGACCAGCCACCTTTGACTTTCACCCAAAGTGTCAACATGATTTTTTGTTCAAACATCTTTTCCATGTCTGCACGTGCATCCATACCGATACTTTTCAGCTTCGCTCCTTTGTCGCCAATTACAATGGCTTTTTGGCCTTGACGTTCCACAAAGATGGTCGCATCAATATAGGTACAAGGTGGCTTTAAACGGCCTGTTTTTTCGTTTACAGCCGCTTCTTCAGTTTTAAATGATTCAATCTGAACCGTTAAATCGTACGGAAGCTCTTCACCCAACTGACGCATAATTTTCTCACGAATGATTTCACTCGCAAGGAAACGTTCAGAACGATCGGTAATCTGATCTAATGAATACAAAGGTGGTTGATACGGCAGATACTTCTCAATCGTGTCACGTAAATGATCTAGGTTCGCACCACGCAACGCTGATACTGGAACAATCTCAGCAAAGTTCATTAACTTGGCACGCTCTCGAATCAGCGGCAAAGCTTCATTTTTATTTTCGAAGGTATCTAGCTTATTGATCACAAGGATCACAGGCATATCTGCATTTTTAAGCTTTTCCAAAACCAATTCATCGTTTTGAGTCCACTTTTGTGCATCAACCACAAATAAAACCAAGTTCACATCGCGCAATGCTGAGTGAGCAGCACGGTTCATCATCTTATTGATGGCACGTACTTCTTTTTTATGCATCCCAGGAGTATCTACGAATACTGCCTGTGATTTCTCACGTGAATCAATCCCCACGATCTTATGACGTGTGGTTTGTGGCTTACGTGAGGTAATGGATAGCTTCTGACCCAAGATATGGTTCATCAAAGTTGACTTGCCCACGTTTGGACGGCCAACGATCGCAACAAAACCGCTTTTGAAATCTGAAGGAATTGTGCTTCCTTGAGAACTAAAAAATTGATCAACTACATTATTGCCATCTTGCTGTTCAGTTGCTTCTGGCTTATTTTCTTCTGAATGAGACATCAGGTTATTGCTCCAATAATTTTAAAATCTCTGCCGCTGCCGTTTGTTCGGCAAAACGACGACTTGAGCCCTCGCCTATAATTTTTGGCAATCCCGCTACATCACATTCCACTTTGAAATGTTGATTCGGGGCATCGCCCTGAATATCTACAACCTCGTAAACTGGGAGAGGTTTTTTACGTGCTTGTAAATACTCTTGCAAACGTGATTTAGGGTCTTTCAGTTGATCTGTCGGTTCGATATGATCAAGATATGGTTCATACCATTTTAACACAATGCGCTCGAGCAAGTTGAGATCATTACTGTCTAAATAAATAGCACCAATAATGGCTTCAACCGTATCAGCCAAAATCGATTCACGGTGATGTCCACCCGATTTTAACTCGCCTGTGCTTAAAATTAATGACCGACTCAATTGTAAGTCATTTGCAATTTTCCCCAATGCTTCCTGTCGAACCAAAGTCGCACGCATACGTGTTAAGCGACCTTCATTTTCTAGGGGATAGGCATTGTACAAATAATTTGCAACGATCATCCCTAATAATGCATCGCCTAGAAATTCTAGGCGTTCATAATTATGTTTATGGCTGACCGAGCGATGGGTCAAAGCCAGTTTTAACAAGTCAAACTGTTTAAACTGGTGACCTATTCGCCCTTGCAGCCGTGTATCATTGAGCTTGTTTTGCAGATTTTTGGTCAAAAGTCTTCTCAAAGGTCATCACTAAACTGATATTCAGCATGAAAGGCTTACGTATTTCATACTTCTTCATCACCACAAGATCATCTTTATAAGTCACTTGCGCAATATCTTTAAAATGTAGATCGCGAATCCCGTTCATATCAAAACGTTGATCCATCTGAGATGCAAACTTACTCGGTGTAATATTTGCAGGACTATCTTTTAATAGCCCCTCAATTTGAGTATTAATCAGTTTGTCATCCCAGTATGCTGGCCAAATCGCAATTGCTGCTTTCACAGCAACTGCAAATAAGACTACCCCAAATAAAATTGCAATATACGAAGTCCCTTGTTGAGATTTACGCATCTGTCTATTTCCTATATATTTTTATTAGTCAATCTTACCATTTCGGTTGAAACTTGGAAGATTAAAACCAGGTTCTTTATGCATCCATACATAAAAAGCACGACCTGTTAGGTTCGCTTCAGGTACAAAGCCCCAAAAACGACTATCTGCACTTTGATCGCGGTTATCACCCATTGCGAAGTATTGTCCCTTTGGCACTGTTACTTCCCAATCTTGACCGTTACTTTGGATAAATACATCATTCTCTTTTGCGACAAATGGCACCAAAGCTTCAGCACCTCTCAATTGTGCAAACTGGAATTGTTCAACAAGCGGATTGCGTCCTTCCAAGTAGCGGATTAAATGCTGATGTTCACCTAAAGTTTCTTTGAAATAAAGCGCTGTAGGCGTATCTTGCTGATCTTTCTCACGCGAGTATTGAGTCTCTACCTTTGCAACTTGCTGGCCATTAATCATTAATTGACCATTTCTAAATTGAACATGGTCACCTGGTACACCAACGACACGTTTAATATAGCTAATGGTTGGTTGTGGCGGATAACGGAATACAATCACTTCACCCCGTTTTGGCTCACCGACATCAATGATTTTAGTATTTACGATTGGTAAACGTACACCATAATCAAACTTATTCACCAAGATAAAATCACCTGTTTCTAAGGTCGGAACCATAGAATCTGATGGAATATTAAATGGTTCATATAAGAAAGAACGTAGCACCAGCACAACAGCCAACACAGGCCAAAAGTCATATGCCCAAGTAATGACAAAGTTCTCTTGATTACGCCCACGTGTTGCACGCTGTTTCAATACCAACTTATCCAGTAACCACACTAAAAAGAAAATTAGTGTTGCTGGTACCAGAATCAAGTTAAAATCAAAATCCACAAACCCTCTCTTGCAGTTTCACTGCCCGTCATTCGACTGGGTAAAGCGGCATGCTCCCCCAGCCTGATCTTTTTTATCGATCAACTTTCAATACAGCTAAGAACGCTTCTTGTGGAATCTCAACACTTCCCACTTGCTTCATACGTTTCTTACCTTCTTTTTGTTTCGAAAGAAGTTTCTTCTTACGCGAAACGTCACCACCATAACATTTTGCCAATACGTTTTTACGCATCGCTTTTACGGTAGAACGTGCAATGATTTGCGCACCAATCGCAGCTTGAATCGCAACATCATACATTTGGCGAGGAATCAGATCTTTCATCTTCTCAACCAATGCAATACCACGATGACGTGCATCTTGACGGTGACAAATCATTGCCAAGGCATCAACCTTTTCGCTATTAATTAGAACATCAACCTTAACCAGCGCTGAACTCTCGAAACGAACGAAGTTATAATCCAGTGAAGCAAAACCACGCGAACATGATTTTAATTTATCAAAGAAATCCATGACCACTTCAGCCATTGGAATTTCAAACGTGATTGATACTTGGTTACCCAAGAATTTCATATCTTTTTGAATACCACGACGTTCGATACATAAAGTCATGACATTGCCTAAATACTCTTGCGGTACAAGGATATGACATTCAGCAATCGGTTCACGTAAATCTTCAACTGTTGAGCCATCTGGCATTTTTGAAGGGCTGTCGATATAAATGATATCGCCTTTCTTGGTTAATGCTTCGTAAATAACAGTCGGTGCAGAACTGATCAAATCAAGATCATACTCACGCTCTAAACGCTCTTGCACGATTTCCATGTGCAGCATACCTAAGAAGCCACAACGGAAACCAAAGCCTAACGCATCCGAACTCTCAGGCTCAAAGAATAAAGCAGAGTCATTGATCTGTAGTTTTTGCAGCGCTTCACGGAATGGTTCAAAGTCACTTGAATCAATCGGGAACAGACCTGCATAGACCTGTGGTTTAACCTTTTTAAAACCTGGTAAAGTCGCAACATCAGGTGTGTTAGAAAGCGTAATGGTATCACCAACTGGCGCACCAAAAATGTCTTTAATCCCTGCAATAACGAAACCAACTTCACCTGCTTCGAGGATGTCAGTTTCGGTATGCTTTGGATTGAACACACCAACTGAAGTCACAGGATGTGTTTGGCCAGTTGATTTCACCAACATCTTGTCGCCCTTGCGGATACGACCTTGTTTAATACGAACAAGCGATACCACACCAAGGTAGTTATCGAACCATGAGTCGATAATCAATGCTTGTAACGGTGCATCACGATCACCTTCTGGCGCAGGAATCACATCGACCAAACGCTCTAGAACACCTTCAACACCTAAACCAGTTTTTGCTGAACAGGTTGGTGCATCTGTCGCTTCAATCCCGATAATTTCTTCAATCTCGTGAATGACACGCTCAGGCTCTGCTTGAGGTAAATCAATCTTGTTCAAGATTGGTAAAACTTCTAAGCCCTGCTCAATCGCGGTATAACAGTTTGCAACTGACTGCGCTTCTACACCTTGAGCAGCATCAACCACCAACAGCGCACCTTCACAGGCAGCTAGAGAGCGCGATACCTCATAAGAAAAGTCAACGTGCCCTGGAGTATCAATGAAGTTCAATTGATATTCTTGACCATTTGGATGTGTGTAATACAAGGTTACCGATGCAGCTTTAATGGTAATCCCACGCTCACGCTCAAGCTCCATAGAGTCTAATACTTGAGCTTGCATCTCACGATCTTGTAAACCGCCGCACATTTGAATAAAACGGTCCGCCAAAGTCGACTTACCATGGTCAATATGAGCAATGATCGAGAAATTGCGTATATTTTTGATATCTACGGATTTTTTAGCTTGCGCCATGGGTTACCTTAACAAAATAGAACGCCCTATACTTTCAAAAAGTAGTGAGCCAAATGGTTTAATAAAATTGCCCGCGATTATAACAGAAGCTCGGTATGAAGACGAAAGAAATTTATGCCTAGACGTTTTATGCGGTATAGCATTAGGCCCAAATAGCTCAATATCAAAATAACGACAATCGGAATTGTAAGAAAGTTCGCCCCATTTCGACCACAGGTTGAATTTGATGAAATTCTAATTTCTGTAACAGTCGTTGTGATTTAAGGTTTTGCTGCATGACTTGTGCATCTACATGGCGAATTTTTCGATCAAACAACAACTCGGTTCGAATCAAATTTAACATCGCTGTAATCGCCTCAAGCATATAACCATTTCCCCAATAGTTCGGATGTAAGTCATAACCAATAATCGCACGATGATCACCCTCCTCCTCAACAATACGATTAACACCACAACCACCTATCATTTCGCCGGTCTTTAAACGTATCGCATAACGAAAGCCCGATGCTGAACAATAACGATGATGCATTCGATGAATCAGCGCTTCCGCCTGTTCAATCTCAGAGAAAGCATCTAAATCATAAAATTCGAGTACTTGAGCATTTGAAAACATATCGAGAACGAATGCAGTATCATCTAAATGTAGGCTATTTAAAATCAAACGTTCTGTTGCTAAAGTCTTCAATGGTTGCATCAAATACTCTCTCATCTGGTCGAAACTTAATGCTTTCTATTCAAAATAGGTCACACTAAAGTCCATTGGATTTAAACTGGTTGCAATTGGCTGATACGCTTGGGTAAAGCTTGGTGACATTCGCTTTGGTCGCCCTGAATCAATTTCTATACACGCCCATTTGGTATTGCCAACAAATAAAATACTCTGATCTTTAGGTCGATAGAAGGCGTACTGACGGAACGAGTAAAGTGCATTAATATCATCTAGCCATGTCCGCAAAATGACTTCTTCGCCTTCCAGTGCAGCCTTACGGTATTGAACATGATGTTCAACCGCGACCATAGCGTGTTTCAGTTCTAAATATTGTGCCAAACCTAAACCCAATGCTTCGATGTGCGCTGAAGCAACGTCTTGCATCCACTGGATGTACATCACATTGTTCACATGACCCAATACATCGATATGCTTGGGCTGGACTTGTATTTTTAAATCAAAAATCGTACTCATAATTTTGTATACTTCATCAAACAATGTGCCGCTAGCTACACTAGTCTAAACACGAAAGTATTTCAAAATAAAAACCACCCTAATCTAGAGTGGTTTTAGCAACATAACCTTCATGCCATCATTAAGGTAAACGTAATCCAAGGATTGCACGTTGACCTTGGCGAATAATCGTTACACGCGCAACACTATTTTTTGGTAAGGCAGAAACAGTTTTTGCAAACTGTTGGCTATTGGTAATCGCTGTACCATTCACCTGTACTATCACATCACCCGCAACCAGATTTGATAACGACGCAGTACCACCACGCTTCACATCTTGTATCAAGATACCACCACGCACATCTAAACGCGCTTGCTCAGCTGCCGTTAGATCACGGATACTCATGCCTAAACCACTGGTTGGGTTATTTTTCTCAGCATCAGCAGCAGTGTCATCTGGTGCAGTGCCCAATGTTGCTGAAATTGTACGTGTTTTATCATCACGTAGAATTTCCAGTTGAACAGTTTGGTTCGGCGCGATACGGTTGAGTGAATAAAGCAAATCGCTAGTACGCGAAATTGGCGCACCATTGGCTTTTAAAATCACATCACCAGATTTTAGACCTGCTTTTTCAGCTGGGGACTTTGGCGCAACCTGAGTAATCAACGAGCCTTCTGGCTTCGGTAACTTATAGGCTTCTGCCAAGTTACGATCAATATCCTGCATCATAATACCAAGATAAGAACGGGTGACTTTACCAGTTGTTTTCAATTGTTGTACGACATCCATCGCCACATCAATTGGGATCGAGAATGATAAGCCCATATAACCACCCGTACCACTAAAGATACGTGAGTTGACTCCCACTACTTCACCACGCTGGTTAAACAATGGACCACCTGAGTTACCTGGGTTTAAAGCCGCATCAGTTTGAATAAATGGAACCGAAGTTTCTCCACTCATATTTCTTGATTTTGCACTGACGATCCCTGCCGAAGCCGAATAATCAAAACCAAATGGCGAACCAATTGCGAGTACAGGTTCGCCAACTCGGAGTTGGTCTACATTACCAATTCTTAATTCTGGAAAATTATTGCCATTCACTTTAAGCAATGCAATATCGGTACGCTCATCACTTCCTACAAGTGTCGCATCCAATTCACGACGATCATTTAAGGTAATACTGATACGTGAAGCATCTGCAATTACATGACGGTTCGTGAGTAAGTAGCCATCTTTCCCGATAAAGAAGGCACTACCATATGCCGTTTTTTCTTGAGGTCCCTGCTGTTGAGGGATAATCACTTGGTTACCAAAAAAACGACGTAGAATTTCTGGGACTTGTTGCTGTAATAACTCTTCCTGAGTCATTTTCTTAACAACATTGACACTCACAACCGCAGGACTGACCTGCTCAACGAGATTTGAAAAATCTACTGGCGATGCAGCATTGACTTGAGATGCTGCTATCGTAAATACCGCAGCATACATTCCTTGTTGTAAATAGCGACTTTTCATGAAGCAAGAACCTACATACTGATAATTAAAATGAAATTTAGGTCTATATTTCTAGCACACACCCATCATTCTTTTCGTAAAAATATGTTTATATTTTCAATGCATACAACGATCTAGAATGATGAAATGTGAATAAACTATGGAGAAACACACCATAATTTACCCGATAGAAATGGTTTTATCCTGAACAGCTTAACGATAGATTAAAACAATGTACTGAAACGTAATCATTTTCTCATCCATATAGATTAAGCAAAAAATAATCGGCAAATAAATCTCATTCGCTAAAAATTCACTCAATTCTAGGCAGATTGGCCCTTGCCTTTTTGATAAAAAAGCGGTGTCATTAGCAAACGTTTAAAACTGAAGCAGATTGACATGCCTGATTTAAAAACAATTCACCATTTTGATGTGATTATTGTGGGCAGTGGCGGTGCAGGTTTAAGTCTTGCACTCTCTTTACCAAGTCATTACAACATTGCAATTTTAGCTAAGGCGGCGCTGACGGAAGCCAGTACCTTCTATGCGCAAGGCGGTGTTGCTGCAGTATTAGATGAAACAGATTCTATTCAACAACATATTAATGACACTATGATTGCAGGTGGTCATCTTTGTGAATTAGATGCCGTCAAACATACCGTCGAAGGTGGCAAACCTTCCGTTGATTTCCTGCTCAAACAAGGCGTGCAATTTACGCTAGATGATGACGAACAATTGCACCTTACCCGCGAAGGTGGTCATTCACAACGTCGTATCATTCACTCTGCCGATGCAACCGGCAAAGCCATTTCAACCACCTTGGTTGAACGTGCGAAAGAACGAGAAAATATTACGATTTTTGAAAATTATATTGCGATTGATCTGATTACCCTACACAAGCTTGGGCATCAAAACCAAGCCAATCGTTCAATTGGTCTTTATGCTTTAGATGAAGCTAATGAACAGGTGCATACTTTCCTCGCGCCATTTACTGCACTGGCTTGTGGCGGTGCAATGAAAGCGTATCTATATACTTCAAACCCTGATATTGCCACAGGTGATGGTATTGCCATGGCTTATCGTGCAGGTTGTCGCGTGGCGAATATGGAATTTAACCAATTCCATCCAACCTGTTTATATCATCCGAAAGCGCGTTCGTTCTTGATCACCGAAGCGATGCGTGGTGAAGGTGCTTATTTACGCTTACCAGATGGCGAACGTTTTATGCTGCGTTTTGATGAACGCGCTGAACTTGCTCCACGTGACATTGTGGCACGTACCATCGACCACGAAATCAAACGTTTAGGTATTCGTCATGTCTGGTTAGACATCACCCATAAATCACCCGAATTTATTACTGAACACTTCCCGACACTATATGCGCGCTTACTTGAACTCGGCATTGATATCACTAAAGATATGATCCCTGTTGTTCCAGCAGCACATTACACCTGCGGCGGCGTGGTGGTAGATGAACATAGCCAAACTGATTTAGACGGTTTATATGCCATTGGTGAGACCTCTTATACAGGTCTACACGGCGCTAATCGTATGGCGAGTAACTCACTACTTGAATGTTTCGTTTATGGCATGAGTGCAGCAGAAGATATCGAACAGAAATTTGATGCTGAGTTTCAATTCCCTGATGTTCCAACATGGGATGAAACGCAAGTTACAGATGCAGATGAAGATGTGGTAATCCTGCAAAACTGGGATGAGCTTCGTTCTACCATGTGGAACTATGTGGGTATTGTCCGTACCACCAAACGCTTACAACGTGCCTTGCACCGTATTGAAATGTTGAAACGTGAAATCACTGAGTATTATCAGGATTATCGTGTCAGTAAGAATCTAATTGAATTGCGTAATCTAGTTCTAGTTTCGGAAATGATTGTACGTTGTGCAATGGAACGTAAGGAATCACGTGGTTTACATTACACGCTAGATTATCCTGAACTTTCAAATGAGATTCGTAAAACAGTGTTAACACCACCTAATTTTAAAGTGGAACAGCCGTTGGTGAATGAGTGATACTTTCAAAGAAGACTCTTAGTTAATATTTACTATCGCGGTAAGCGACAGGGATGTCGCCCGTTGAGCTGCGGTATCAAGGATGTACCGTCAGCTCAACAAAGGATTTTTGTTACTTTTCATCCCTGAAAAGTAAGGCATAAGAAATAAAGCCAAAGCATCACACAAACTTTTTAGATGATGCAGATTGAGTATATAGCTGCTTTCATTTCAAATATTGCAGCGCCTCTTCAAACACAACATCTGCATTCTGTGTTGCATCCAAACGCTTCATCCGTTCAGGTTCTGCTTGCCATAAGGTCTCATAACCTGCACGCACCTTAGCAAAGAAACTTAATTTCTCCTGCTCAAAACGATCCAATGCACCACGCTCTCGCGCACGGGTCATGCCCAATTCAATTGGGGCATCCAGCCAAAAGGTGATATTCGGCATTTTCGCCACAAAGGTTTGATTTAACAGTTGCAACTTTTCCTGACTTAAACCACGTCCAGAACACTGATAAGCAAAGCTGGCATCGGTAAAACGATCACTCAACACAATCTTACCCGCCTCTAATGCAGGTAAAATCACTTGCTGTAAATGCTGTGCACGCGCTGCATAAATTAATAACAGCTCGGTATCATGACTCATTTGCTCTTCATGATTCACCGCCAATAATAAGGAGCGAATCTGTTCCGCCAATGGTGTTCCACCTGGTTCACGGGTCAACACCACTTCTTTACCTTGCTGTTCAAAGTACTGATGAATTTTACGAATCAGCGTAGTTTTTCCTACACCTTCCGTCCCTTCAAAACTAATAAACATTATTCGCCCTGCTTTTTCTTTGAACGTAGCACAGTTAAATATTCTTGCACTGCACGATTATGGTCTTCTAAAGACGCGGTAAATTTATGCCCACCATTGCCCGTGGCAACGAAGTAAATATTTTTGGCATCATCAGGATGCATCGCTGCTTCAATTGCTTTCTTACTTGGCAAAGCAATTGGCGTTGGTGGCAAACCATTAATGGTATAGGTGTTATAAGCCGTTGGCGTACGCAGGTCATTACGGGTGATATTGCCTTTATAGTTATCGCCCATACCATAAATCACCGTTGGATCTGTTTGTAAGCGCATACCCATTTTCAAACGACGGACAAATACACCTGAAACTTGTTCTAACTCGCTATCAAGGCTAGTTTCTTTCTCAATAATCGAAGCCATGATCAACGCTTCATACTTATCTTTATACGGTAAGTTCGGTGCTTTCTTGGCCCAAGCCTCATCCAGCGATTTCATTTGACGGCGATACAAATCGGTTAAGATTTTTTTATCGGTCTCGCCTTTGGCAAAGAAGTAAGTATCAGGCGCAAATAGGCCTTCTGGATGCGTATATGAGATATTTAATTGTTTTAATAATTCACTGTGCGGAAGATCAAGCAAAGTATTGGTGACATTTGGGTCTTTTCTTAAACTCTGAATCAATTGTGAAAAAGTGGTTCCTTCAATCACTAAAATACGGTTCATCTGTGCATTGTCTGCATCAGACAACATATCCATCACCTGACGAATACTCATGCCTTCTGTAATTTCATAAACGCCCGCTTTCATGGTGTCATGAATCATAAACTTCTGATACAGCTTTAAAACTATTGGAAAATTCACCTTATTTTCTTTGGCTAAACGATCAATAAAGCGTGAATAGGTATCACCAGAAGAAATCACCAAAAGCTGTTTTTTACTGTCTACAGGGTAATTTTTAAATAAACTCGACCATACAATGCCAAAGATCGCCAATACAAAAATAACAATGGCGATCAAAAAGGCTTTAAAAAAAGAAAATCTAGATTTCGGTTTCGCTTTGGGCTTTTTCTTACTTTTGCTGGAATTTGGCGGCTTTGGCATATTAATCAATCTGGCTAAGTTTTAAAGTTTCAAATAAATCAAGATAGGGTTGCTGCGCTAAGGCCTGATCATTAAATCGAACAACCGCTTTCATTGGATGTAACGCATTGCAAAAAAATAAACTTTGGATATGGCCAATCTCATTCATATCGATACACCGCTGCTCACATTCAATCTGATATTGCTGCATTCTCGACAAGATTTTGGCTCTCATCACACCGTGGACGCCATTATAACGAAGTTCAGGCGTAATCCATCGATCATTTATACGAATAAAACAATTACTGCTTACCCCTTCAACAATATAACCTTGTACATCACTAACAAGGGCTTCTAACCAACCACGCTGATCAGCTTCTTGCTTGAGTAAGACCTGTTCTAATCTATTCAGCGTTTTTAAACCCACTAAATGCGGCATATTCAAACCCAAAGCATGATTTAACATGCCACTTTCAATCCACTCAGGCTGAAAAGCCTGTGTCACTCTTGGGTAATACCAGACATACACATCAGCCGCATGTAATGGCAAACTATAGCCACGATCGCCTTCACCACGGCTAATCACGACTTTTAATGTGCCATTGAGATTTGAATATTGCTGCTGTAATTGTACAAGAGACTTTTCTATACAAGATAAATTTGCATCCAGCTGTAAGGACTGACATGCCAATTTTAAACGTGCAAAGTGTAGTTCTTTTAGTTCAAAAATTCCGTGAAAAATACGTGCTGTGGTAAAGCAGCCATCGCCATAATGAAAAGCTCGGTCTAATAAAGGGATGGAATCAATTAATTGTCCATTTTTATAACACTGCATAATCTAGATACCTTTCCACTTTATAAGCCAGCATCACCAAAACCAATAAGCTATTGATTTTAAATAAGTATAACAATTAAAATCTAAAATTAAAAATCACTTATATATCAATAATTCAGCAAAGCTTATCTGTTTTATCTATTTCTATTTTTTTCATAACAAATTCGATTTTAATTATTTTTTTTGCAAAAAAACTGGCGTTATGCTGCGTACATATTCCAAACAGTGATTTAGATTTTAAGGGGTTTTCCATGCGTTTTTCTCAAGTTAAAGTCGGCGTCATTGCCGCATTACTCTCAGTTTCTTCATTCGCGGCACAAGAATTCTTAAACGTTTCTTATGACCCAACGCGTGAGCTGTATACAGATTTCAATAAACAATTCGGTACGTTCTGGAAACAGCGTACAGGTCAGGACATCGACTTTAAACAATCACACGGCGGTTCAGGTAAACAAGCCCGTGCCGTGATTGATGGCTTAAATGCCGATGTAGTCACACTTGCACTTGCAGCAGATATCGATGAAATCGCTGAAAATGCAAAACTTCTTCCAGCAGACTGGCAAAAGAAATTACCGAACAACTCTACGCCATATACCTCAACAATTGTATTCCTTGTTCGTAAAGGCAATCCAAAACAAATCAAAGATTGGGGTGATCTGGTTAAGCCAGGTGTAGAAATTATTACACCAAATCCAAAAACATCGGGTGGTGCACGTTGGAACTACTTAGGTGCCTGGGCTTGGGCGAAACATCAAAAAGGTGGTAACGACGCTAAAGCTCAAGAATTTGTTCGTCAAATTTATAAACAAACCAAAGTACTAGATTCAGGTGCACGTGGTGCAACCACAACATTTGCTGAACGCGGTATCGGTGATGTATTGCTGGCTTGGGAAAATGAAGCCTACCTTGCAGTCCGTGAACAACCGGGCAAATTCGAAATCGTTACCCCTTCTCTATCGATTCTCGCTGAACCACCAGTGGCTGTTGTAGAAAAGAATGCTGAGAAAAAAGGCAACTTGCAAATCGCTCGTGGTTACTTGAACTACCTGTATTCACCAGCAGGACAAGAGATTGCTGCACGTAACTTCTACCGTCCACGTAATGCCGCGGTATTAAAGAAATACAGCAACGTGTTTAAACCACTTAAATTGGTAACGATTGATCAAGAATTTGGTGGCTGGACCAAAGTACAAAAAACACACTTTGATAACGGCGGTATCTTTGACCAAATCGTCAAGATCAACAGCACAGGCAAATAAAAATCTCCCTTGCGCTGCAATAAACGCAGCTCACCTCTTTTGAAAGAGGGGAATTACACAGATTTTAGTTTAGTTACTAAATTCGTGTTACTCCTCCCTTTCTTAAAGGGAGGTTGGGAGGGATTCTAAGGGGTTAAGGAGAATAGACATGATTCATACCGTAATTGTTCCAGGTGTAGGTGGTAGCGAAGCGCAGCATTGGCAGTCTTGGTTACAACAGCAACTCGTGTCTAGCTCTCGCGTTCAACAGAAACATTGGGATCGTCCTGTGTTAAGCGAATGGGTTGCTCAATTTGTTAAAACTGTTGTTGCAGCTCCAGCGCCTGTTCAAATCGTTGCACATAGCTTTGGCTGCTTAACCAGTGTTGCTGCGCTGGCTGAACACCCAGAACTCAGAGCAAAAGTTAAAAATCTGATTTTGGTTGCACCCGCGAATCCAGCACGTTTTGGTGAAGCAGGCTTCGCTCGTCATAGCTTGACTGACTATAAACAGTATTTTCAGCAACTGAAAATTGACGTGCCGACCACGTTATTGATCAGTGAAAATGATCCGTGGTTGGGTTATGTCGATGCACTACAACTTGCTCAAGCATGGAAATTAACACCAATCAATTTAGGTCCAGTTGGTCATATCAATGTTGCTTCTGGATTTGGTCCTTTCCCTGAGATCCTGAACTACCTGCTACCTGAAAAAAAGATGCAGCCTATCGTCCGAATGAGTCAGGCAAATTTTAATTTGAAATTTGCCTAACCCCAGCTTTCCGTAATTTTAGTATTCGCATTATTTATTTGCTTGTTTTAGCAAACATTTCTCTTTGAGGAAATATCATGTCGCAGCGTTCCCGAGTGCTGCCTGGGTTTGGTCTCTCATTAGGCTTCACCCTCGCTTACGTGTCTTTGATTGTGCTTATTCCTTTATCTGCTGTCTTTATCAAATCTTTAGGGATTGGATGGGATGGCTTATGGGAAATCTTAACCTCAGAACGAATTTTAAAATCCTTACAGCTTAGCTTTAGTGCCGCACTGATTGCCGCTTTGGTTAACGTTATTTTTGGTTTGTTATTGGCTTGGTGTCTTGTGCGTTATAACTTCCCAGGCAAACGCATTGTCGATGCTTTGGTGGACTTGCCGTTTGCCCTACCGACTGCTGTTGCAGGTATTGCCTTAACCTCTTTATATGCCCCAACAGGCTGGATTGGACAATACCTTTCTCCACTCGGGATTGAAGTGGCTTATACCCCGATTGGGATCACACTTGCTTTAATCTTTATTGGTCTACCCTTCGTGGTTCGTACCGTACAACCTGTACTCAGTGATATTGAAACCGAATTGGAAGAGGCAGCTTCAGCACTAGGTGCCAATCGCTGGCAGACCATTACCAAAATCATTTTGCCGATTTTATTCCCCGCTTTGCTAACAGGTTTTGCCTTAGCATTTGCACGTGGCGTTGGTGAATATGGCTCTGTTATTTTCATTGCAGGCAACCAACCATATAAAACAGAAATTGCACCATTGATGATCATCTCTCGCTTAGAGGAATACGATTACGCAGGTGCAACGACCATTGCTGTGGTTATGCTCATCCTCTCTTTCGGCATCTTATTTTTAATTAACTTGGTGCAAGCATGGGCTAGCCGTCGCACAGGGAGAGTTGCACAATGAGCTTAAATACCAATAGCAACGCTTTAGCAATCAAATTACAAACCCGAGATGCAACCCGAGAACCAACTTGGGTTCGCTATACCTTGATTGGTGTTGCCTTAATCTTTTTTTTAAGTTGCCTACTACTTCCCCTGATCTTGGTATTTGTTGAGGCATTTAAGCAAGGTCTGAATGTTTATATTAACGCCTTAACCGATTCGGACACATTATCTGCAGTAAAGTTAACCTTACTTACAGCCGCGATTGCTGTACCCATTAATGTGGTGTTTGGTGTCGCAGCAGCATGGGCCGTTGCGAAATTCCATTTCCGCGGTAAAGCCATTCTTACCACGATTATAGATATACCATTTTCGGTCTCTCCTGTGATTGCAGGCTTGATGTTAGTCTTGATTTTTGGCGCGCAAGGCTGGATGGGTGGCTGGTTAATGGATAACGATATCAAAATTCTTTATGCCGTACCTGCGATTGTACTCGCCACCATTTTCATTACTGTTCCGTTTGTAGCCCGTGAACTCATTCCATTAATGGAAGCACAAGGCACAGAGGAAGAAGAAGCCGCAATTGTACTTGGTGCTTCAGGCTGGCAAACCTTCTGGAGAGTCACTTTACCCAATATCAAATGGGGTCTGATTTACGGCGTGATTTTGTGTAATGCCCGCGCAATGGGTGAGTTTGGTGCAGTATCCGTGGTTTCTGGTCATATTCGTGGTCAAACCAATACCTTACCGCTACACGTCGAGATTCTTTATAACGAATATACCTTTAGTGCTGCATTTGCTGTGTCATCGTTACTGGCATTTTTAGCGATTCTCACTTTGATCTTGAAAACGTGGCTCGAAGTCCGCCAAGAACAAGCAAATAAACATCAGCCCAATCACTAAGGAATAAACACATGAGTATTCAAGTTAAAAATATTGAAAAACACTTTGGTGCATTCCATGCGCTAAAAAATATCTCTTTAGATTTTCCTGAAGGTGAATTGGTTGCCCTACTTGGTCCTTCAGGCTGCGGTAAAACAACATTATTACGCATCATTGCAGGATTGGAATCTGCAGATGGTGGTCAGGTTTTACTTGAAGGTGAAGATGCAACAGACATCCACGTGCGTGAACGTCAGGTTGGTTTTGTTTTCCAACATTATGCCCTATTCCGCCACATGACTGTTTTTGACAATATTGCCTTTGGTTTACGCGTTCGCCCACGTGCAACACGCCCTTCGGAAGCTGACATCAAAAAACGTGTGACACGCTTACTTGATCTGGTGCAACTTGGTTTCTTGGCAGATCGTTACCCTGCTCAGCTTTCTGGTGGTCAACGCCAACGTATTGCTTTAGCCCGTGCACTAGCAGTTGAACCACGTGTTTTGTTACTTGATGAACCATTTGGTGCACTTGATGCCAAAGTACGTAAAGAATTACGCCGTTGGTTACGTACCTTACATGATGAGCTGCATATTACTTCGATCTTCGTGACTCACGATCAAGAAGAAGCTTTAGAAGTGGCTGACCAGATCATCGTGATGAACAAAGGTGACGTTGAACAGATTGGTTCACCACGTGAAGTGTATGAAAAACCTGCTACCCCATTTGTTTTTGATTTCCTTGGTCAAGCAAATCGTTTTGAAGGTGAGCATACTGGCGGTATTATCCGTATCGGCGATGACCGTATTCAGCTACCGACTCTATTAGATGCGCCACAAGGGAAAGTCATTGCATTTGCACGACCAAATGAATTACATATTCATACCCAACCTCAAGCCAATACCCTTGAGGCAACGTTCTTACGTGAAGTGTGGATTGCAGGTAGAGTTGTGGCGGAATTACAAGATCGTAGTGGACGTACTATCGAAATTTTATTAAGTGTAGAAGAAGCGAACTTACATCAATTCAAACCAAATCAAACCGTTTGGATCAGTGCAGCTCAACTTCATTTATTCGCAGATCAAACAACGCAAGTTGCTTAAAATAATATTGATGGGGTAAAACACGCCCCATCCTCTTATGAGGAAAAACTTTTATGAACTTCCAACAACTCAGAATTATTCGAGAAACTGTTCGCCAAAACTTTAATTTAACTGAAGCATCTGCGGCACTTTATACCTCCCAATCTGGTGTCAGTAAACACATTAAAGATTTAGAAGATGAATTAGGTGTACAACTTTTTGTACGTAAAGGTAAACGCTTATTAGGCCTCACCGAACCAGGACAATCCTTATTAAGCATTGTAGAGCGCATGTTGGTCGATGCTGACAATATTAAACGTCTAGCCGATGATTTTAATAAAGTGGATGAAGGCACACTGACCATTGCAACCACGCATACTCAGGCACGTTATGTGCTGCCACCGATTGTGAATCAGTTTAAAAAATTATTTCCAAAAGTCCATTTGGTTTTACAACAGGCCAGCCCAGTTGAAATTGCAGAAATGCTGCTACAAGGTGAAGCAGATATTGGTATTGCAACCGAATCATTAACAACAGAAGATAATTTGGCCAGCGTACCTTATTATGAATGGCACCATAGTATCATCACCCCAAAAGACCACCCTCTAGCGAAACTAGATAAAATCAGCTTGGACGTCTTAGCCGAATATCCGTTGATTACCTATCATGGCGGTTTTACAGGCCGTTCTAAAATTGACAAAGCCTTTGAAGATGCACAATTGCATGCCGACATTGTAATGTCAGCCCTCGATGCCGATGTCATCAAAACCTATGTCGAACTGAATATGGGGGTCGGGATTGTCAACGATGTCGCTTATGATGCGGAGCGTGATTATCGTTTACAACAAATTAAAACAGATATATTTGGTGTTAATACCACTTGGATTGCGGTACGAAAAGGACATCTGCTCCGTGGCTATGGTTATGAATTTATTTCGCTCTGCTCACCAGAAACAGATATTAAAGCACTGAAAAAAGTAGCTTATCCAGAAGAATAAATTATCCAAAAAAACAAAAGGCTCATATGAGCCTTTTGTTTTGCTTATTAAAACGCATAAAAAAACGAGCATTGAGCTCGTTTTTTTATGCTGAATGCATGGATTAGAACTTGAAGCTCACACCCACTTTTGCAACTGGCATCCACTCATATCTGCTCTTATTCGCGATTTTATCAGCATCACGATCAGCCGCAGCTTGACCTGACTCGGTACCACCTACTTTAATTAAACCTTCAGACTTTAAATCAACTTCAGGATTACCAGTATAGTACGCACCGACTTCACCAAATACACCAAAGTTTTTATAAACAGGACTATTTAAACCTAAGCCTACGTATGGAGCAATTTGGTTATCATAATTTAAATGGCCTTTAACCGAACCCTTTCCGCCAGGAGCGTAGTAGTTTGAACCATCAATTTTGATTGTATCGTTTGTATTAGAAACAGATTTTTTCAAATCATAACTATTATCAAGATAACCAACACCTGCCGCTACATAAAGTGCACGAGCAAATGCATTTTGGTTAGTACCCCATGGATAAATTTCAGCATTTAAATATGCTGTTTTATTGTCCATGTCCATATCATATTTCGTGCCATCAATTTTCAAACTGTCTGACCAAGAAATATCGCCACCATTATAACCAAGGCTTAAGCTCACGTATGGGTTGACTTTATATGAAATTGCACCACCGTAGCCTGTAGTACCTACCTCAGCACGAACAGAAACTGGATCTAAGTATGAAGGGAATGCATAAACTGATTCCTTCACCACTTGTTTATCCGCTGCAAATGCAGTACCTGCAATCGCTGTTAATGCACCTGCTGCTAACATAACACGCAAAGCTTTCATTGAAGTCTCCTCACAAAACGCTTTTATTTAAATAAATATATAATTGTTGCTTGTGGAATAAGCATAAAAGAATGATCGCTAACTTTTTATACAGAAACTGATTACTTTTTGTTATTTTTTGATACAAATTCGAATGAATTATGTATTTCTAAATTATAGATAAAAAACAATGGTCTCCATTTTTATTACAGTTTTGTTGCTTAAATTTAAAACAATATATTGTAACTACTTTTTTCAAAGATTCTGAGGGTCTGCTGCCACTTTATCTATGGTTGCGACATGAGCCGTATACGGCGCAAGATTTTTTAGGCGATACAAGGCATGGCTTGTGAAGTTTAGGCTTTCTAAATGAACAAGACATAACGATGTAGCGACAAAAAAACTTCTTGTCCCAAAGGGTTATAGCTAAAATTTCCTCATACTTCGTTATGAAACTTGGCAAGGGAATAGCCATTCCCTGCGTTTCATGCCTCGTCTGATAAAATTTTAGCTTATAACGCAACCTATTTATAAAATGGCAACAGACCCTACAAAATTAGTGTAAAATCTTCAAAATTTTTTTGGAAGAACGAAGATCATGTCTCAGCTTTCTACAATCATTGAGCAAGCATTTGAAGACCGTGCCAACTATAGCGCAACGGACTGCCCAACAGAAATCCGTCAAGCTGTAGAAGAAGCATTGACTGCTTTAGACAACGGTACACTTCGTGTAGCGGAAAAAATCGATGGTGAGTGGGTTGTTCACCAATGGTTAAAAAAAGCAGTTTTACTGTCATTCAAACTCAATGACAACAAGCCAATTGAAGCTTGTGATCTTCGTTTCTATGACAAAGTAGATACTAAATACGCAGGTTGGACTGAAGAACAGTTCAAAGCTGCGGGTGTACGTGTTGTACCGCCTGCTGTTGCTCGCCGTGGTAGTTTCCAAGCGAAAAATGTGATTTTGATGCCTTCATATGTCAACATCGGTGCTTATGTAGATGAAGGTACGATGGTTGATACATGGGCTACTGTAGGTTCATGTGCGCAAATCGGTAAAAATGTTCACTTATCTGGTGGCGTTGGTATCGGTGGTGTTTTAGAACCATTACAAGCAAACCCAACCATTATTGAAGACAACTGCTTCATCGGTGCACGTTCTGAAATCGTTGAAGGCGTGATTGTTGAAGAAGGTTCTGTCATCTCAATGGGCGTTTTCATTGGTCAATCAACCAAGATCTTCGATCGTGAGACTGGTGAAGTTCATTATGGCCGCGTACCAGCAGGTTCTGTGGTTGTTGCGGGAAGCCTTCCATCTAAATGCGGTACTTACAGCCTTTACGCTGCAATCATCGTGAAAAAAGTAGATGCGAAAACTCGCGCTAAAACCAGCTTGAACGATTTATTACGCGAAGACTAATTTGTAATATTTATTGCGGAACTTGATCGTTCCCCATCTCTACGATCAGTCATGGTCGTAGAGATTTTGTTTTTTATGTAGCATGCTGCTTGTGTAGCAACTGTTTGTGGTAACTGTTTATGGCTTCCTTACGTTCTTCTGCAATTCCTGTCTCCGATCCTGCGGCGGGTTTACGCATCACGGAGATCTTTTACTCTTTGCAAGGCGAAGCGAATACCTTTGGTCTACCGACCGTTTTTATTCGTTTAACAGGTTGCCCTTTACGCTGTAGTTATTGTGATACGACCTACTCCTTTGAAGGTGGTGAGCGTTTATCGCTTGAACAGATTATCGAAACTGCAAGCCAACATAAAACACCCTATATTTGCGTCACAGGAGGCGAGCCACTTGCTCAGCCGAATTGCCTGATTTTATTACAGCGCCTATGTGACCTCGGTTTTGAAGTATCTCTAGAAACCAGTGGTGCCTTAGATGTGTCTAAAGTTGATCCACGTGTTTCCAAAGTACTGGATTTAAAAACACCGACCTCTAAAGAAGATCATCGGAACCTATACAGCAATCTTGACTATTTAACGCCACATGATCAGATTAAATTTGTGATCTGTAATCGTGCGGACTATGAGTGGTCGAAACAACAACTTGAACAATTCCAGTTGCAAGATAAAGTGAGTACAGTATGGTTCTCGCCTGCTTTTGCAGTTGAAAAAGGTGCTGTTGCCCTGCCTGCTTTGGCGCGTGACTTAGCCCAATGGATTTTAGAAGACCATCTCCCTGTTCGTTTCCAATTACAGTTGCATAAGCTGTTATGGAATGATGAATCTGGTCGTTAAAATACTCACCATATCCGTTCTGCAAAATAGATCGGCTTTTCTCAAATTTATTTTTAGGTTGAATCATGGAAAATAATATGCGTTCTCGTGCCATCGTATTATTGTCTGGCGGCTTAGACTCAACAACGTGTCTTGCTTGGGCACAGGCAAATTATGAATGTATCGCCCTAAGCTTTATGTATGGTCAACGTTCGACGACTGAACTTGATGCAGCAAAAGCACTTGCACAACGTGCAGGCGTAGAACACCGTGTCATTAATATTGATTTGGGTAATTTAGGTGGCTCTGCGCTTACAGATCATAACATTGAAGTCCCAGAACAATTACAAGAAGGCATTCCTGTAACTTATGTTCCAGCACGTAACACTATTTTCTTATCTTATGCACTTGCTGCAGCCGAGGTTTTTGACGCTGCTGCCATCGTCATTGGGATCAATGCTGTTGATTATTCAGGGTATCCAGACTGTCGTCCTGAATTTATTGATGCTTTTGCCAATTTGGCTCGTCTGGCGACAAAAGCTGGTGTGGAAGGAAAACCCCTTAAAATTGAAACACCTTTGTTACATTTATCCAAAGCGAATATTATACGCTTAGGCATCGAACATGGCGTAGACTATAGTCAAACGGTATCCTGCTATCAGGCAGATGCTCAAGGACGTGCATGTGGCAAATGCGACAGCTGTCGTTTACGTCAACAAGGTTTTATCGAAGCAGGTATTGCGGATCCAACGCGTTACGCTGAATAACCGATATAGGGTAAAAATTAGGTACATTATATGAAGTTTTCTAAATCAAATCTTATTCTTTCTACAATGATGTCAGCTGCAGCATTATTTGCAACGGCAACTCACGCAGCTGATAATCCATTACAAACTGCGTATAAAAGTACCAATGTAAAAGCAGCGTTGGTCAATGTATGTAAAGACCAAACTGCGAAAGGCGGCAAATTAACAGCAGCAGAAGTAACTAAATTCTGTGGTTGTCAAATTGACGCGCAAGGTAAAGTAACTGAAGCACAAAAATGGGAAATCCAAAGCGCAATCAATGCGAAGAAAAGCCCAAGTACTTTAGGTTTTGTACAACAGCAAAATAAAGATTTACAAGCTTGCTTAGGTGCACCGCTTGTGAGCAAGTTAGAAAAGCTCACTGAAGAAGCAATGAAAGCT
Organism: Acinetobacter sp. UBA991; assembly: GCF_002292065.1. Lineage (NCBI taxonomy): Bacteria > Pseudomonadati > Pseudomonadota > Gammaproteobacteria > Moraxellales > Moraxellaceae > Acinetobacter > Acinetobacter sp. UBA991. The sequence continues at coordinate 90,629 of NZ_DBBF01000009.1, forward strand.
GCCCAGCAACAGCAGCAACAAGCGCCGAAAAAATAAGCTTGTCTTGCTCAGAACAAAGCCTGCATTTATGCGGGCTTTTTTATTAGGCTTTGTTAAAATCCCTCCTATCGTGAATAAGTTGAACAACACCATGCAAGACCAATGGAAAACCAATGCTGATCAAAGGCAGTCTATCGTCTCTTTTAGTGGTGGCAAAGACAGTTCCCTCGCCCTATATCACGCCATGCAAACAGGCACAGTGATCGGGTTAATTATGATGTTAGAAGAACAAGGGCAACGCTCTCGTTCACATGCAATGCCACTGGATATTATTCGCGCACAAGCAGAGGCCATTGGTTTGCCAGTGTATATGGCATCTTCCAGTTGGGCGGATTATGAAAGTAAATTTATTGCCCTACTCGATCAAGCCAAACAACACGGTGCCGAAGTATTGGTAACCGGTGATCTAGATATGCCTCAACATGGCTGTTGGCATGATCGTGTTACCCAACAAGTAGGGTTGCAATTGGGTATGCCGCTGTGGTTACGCCCACATAAAGAAGTGGTTGAAGAATTTATCAATCTGGGTTTTCGCAGTATTCTCGTAACGGTTAATCTTAAACTCGGCATGAAAGTCGAAGATTTAGGCAAAACGCTCACGCTGGAATACATCCAAGAATTAGAAAATCGTGGCATTGATCCATGTGGTGAAGGCGGTGAATTCCACACCACCGTGATTGATGGGCCAATTTTTAACAAAGCTATTCCTGTACGCCAAGGCGATATTGTTTATCATGAGGAATATGCTTTTTTGCCACTTGAGCTTGAACAACATTAATTTTATCGAAGGATGAACAATGTCTGAGAATATTCAATTACCGAATCACACCTTCCCAACCACACAGGGTGAAGTGAATCTTGCAGAGCTGAGTAGTGAATGGCTGGTACTTTATTTCTATCCAAAGGATTCAACCCCTGGTTGTACCACTCAAGCCGTTGGCTTTTCTTGCTTAAAAGACCAATTTGAAGCGTTAAACTGTCAAATTATTGGTGTCTCACGCGACTCAGTGAAAGCACATCAGAACTTCACAGAGAAACAAGCACTCACGATTGATTTAATCAGTGATAAAGAAGAAGTGTTATGTAAACATTTCGATGTGATCAAAGAGAAAAATATGTATGGCAAACAAGTAATGGGCATCGAACGCTCAACTTTTATTTTCCATAACCAGAAATTGGTCAAAAGCTATCGTAAGGTCAAGGCTGCTGGACATGCAGAACAAGTGCTTGAAGACTTAAAAGCGTTACAATCAGCATAATCATGTTAAGTAACAAAAAAGCGAGTTAAAGACTCGCTTTTTTTATTCAAGCAAATTGCCCTCAGCTTTGCGATTGACGTATGATAAATAGATTAAAAGAATTAAATTAAAGACATTTAAAATGACTCAGCCCAATGCTTTTTTGCCCCTATCCTTGTTATTTTTTCTAGCGGCATGTAACTCCAATGCACCTACGACTTCTCAAGATTCTGCCCCCTTAGTCGCACAAATTCAAAAACCACCGATTGAAATACGCTGCCAAGACCTACAAAACCCGGCCTATCAACAAGTGCTTCTTGATGCAATTAATGAAATTCGGCAACATCCACATCAATGTGGTGGACAGTATTTTCCCGCAGTTGCACCACTTAGATGGAACAATCAGTTATATCAAAGTGCATTGGCGCATGCCGAAGATATGGCGCAGTACAGTGTGCTTGGACATGTCAGTAGCACAGGGCAAGATTTTAGAACCCGTCTAAAACAAACACAATTTAAAGGTCGAGGCGGCGGTGAAAACGTAGCACGTGGACAAAAAAATTTAAATGATGTGATGGCTACATGGCTTGCCAGCCCTGTGCATTGTCATAATTTAATGCATCCAAAATTTACAGATTATGCGCTAGCCTGTACAGTCGACGCATCAGCCAAGCAAAAGAGTTATTGGACTCAACAGTTTGGTGTTCGCTAAGAGGAAGAACCATGCAATCTGGATTAATTACCCCGATTTTTCGTATTTTTGATATTGAACTTGCTCAAGCATTTTATCTTGAGTATCTCGGCTTCCAATTGGACTGGCAACATACGTTTGGGGATAACTTCCCTATTTATCTACAGATTTCCAAAGGCGATTGCATTATCCACTTATCGGAACATTTTGGTGATACTAGCCCGCATAGCGCCATTCGTATTTATTGGGAAAATCTCAGTTTGCTGCATGCAGAATTAGATGCAAAAGACTATAAATTTGCTAAACCTCAAGTAGAGAAAACCGACTGGGAAACATTGGAACTGAGTATCACCGATCCATTTTCAAATCGAATTATCTTTTGGGAAGATGCTTAAGCAATATAAACTCAAGCAGCTTTCCGTTTAGACTTAAAGGATTTATAGCTATAGAATTTCATATTGAAAAACTTTGCTTATAATTTTCCATTGTTGATGTTCATATATCAATGTTAATGCGTCATAAAAATATTTTGGCTGAATTGCACATTCAACATGCACAATTGCCAATCGCTCATGAATCAGGTTGATGGAAACCACTTTATCTTGTCTTAGCGCATTTTGAGAAGCGGGTGAAATACGCTTCTCCACAATAGAAAAATAGCTTGCCATATCCAGTTTTAACAAAGGATGATCCGTTGCATTGATATAAATGGCATCAGGGTGAAATACTTGTTGCAAACGGTTCACATCACAAAAATATAAAGCATCAAAATATTGATGCAGTTGCGAATGGATCGCTGAAATTACATCGTTAACCATAATTACCCCGTCGCCTCATCATTATGGACGAGTTGCTTTCGTCGCAGCATTGATACTGTCTCTCCCGCCACTCCCCAATTATCTGTATTCACCTCATCAATCACCACAAATGTGGTTGCAGGGTCCTTATCCAGTACCCGAACTACAAGCTCTGTCGCCTCCTTAATCAATTGCTGCTTTTGCTGTACTGAAACATTCTCTTTGGTAATTTGAATCAAAATATAAGGCATGATTTTTCTCTTCTAGAATAATTTTATTGAGATCAATACGCTAAGCGGCTTCGACTGCAATCGCATTTTTGACGGTCTCACGATTGGCAACTCGCTGCATAAATTTGGTCAAATGTATGCAATCTGTTAGATCCAATTCAATGAATGCTGCCCAGCGTGTCACCACAAACAGATAAATATCCGCAATCGTAAAATCCGGTCCAGTTAAGTAATGCTGCTCAGCTAATTGCTGATCTATCCATCTATAATGCTTATTTAATATTGAGCTAAATACTGCTTTACGCTGATCAGCATAGCTGTCATGAAAAAAAGGCGTATATGCCTTATGAATTTCTGAGGCAATAAAATTCATCCACGCCAGTACCTGATAACGTTGAGGTGTATTGATTTCTGGTAATAGATCTTTTCGCCCAGCCTGATCCACTAAAAACTGGCTAATCACACTGCCTTCAGATAAAAATGATTCATCATTCAACTGGAGTAAAGGAACTTGCCCTTTGGAATTAAGCTGATAAAAATCGTCGCCTAATACAGTCAAATGCTGCTGTAAATCGACTTTGATCAATTCAAATGGAATTCCAAGCTCTCTTAAAACAATATGCGGGGCTAAAGAACAAGCGTTTGGTGAATAAAATAGTTTCATACAATCACTCCATCACAAGGGATGAAGCTATCTTATTATTTACATTTATGTGCTTAAATAGCGTACAACTCAAATCATTTTTTACATGGTGTAATGAATGTCACAGCAACTTAGACGAATGATGTTTAGCAGCGTCGAACTGTTTTGTTTAGTTGCTGAATACGAAAGCTTTTCTAAAGCTGCATTACATGCAGGTGTTAGTCCTGCCGCTGTGAGTCGTTCAATCGCACGCCTTGAAAAGCATTTAACCCTTCCATTGTTTATCCGAACGACACGCCAAGTCCGTTTAACCCCACAAGGAAAAATCTATTTTGATGAATGCAAACAAGCATTAAATCAAATTCTTGAAGCAGAACAACAATTAAAGAATCAAAATCAGCAACCAACAGGTCTCATCAGACTCAGCGTTCCCACACCTTATGGGCATTATCGAATATTGCCTTTACTGGCAAAATTCTCACAACAATATCCAAAGATTGAAATTGATGTACAACTCACCAATAAAAATGTGGACTTTATAGCAGAAGGGTATGATTTAGCGATTCGTGGCCGGCAATTCGCTGATTCGAATCTGATTGCACGTCAACTTGAACAAGCTGAGTTGATCGTAGTTGCATCACCAGAATATCTAAAGCAATTTGGTACCCCACAATACCTTGAGGATTTACAGCATCATCAATGCATTCAATTTGTATTACCTAGCACAGGAAAAAATGTTCCTTGGCTATTCAATCTAAATCGCCAAATTGTAGAATATGTAACGACTGCAAAAATACGTTGTTTGGATGATATCTTAGGCACAGTTACCCTGGCCAAGCACGGTGCAGGTTTATTACAGACCTATCGTTTTATTGTTGAAAAAGAAATCGAAAATCATACGCTTGTTGAAGTATTAACTGAATTTTCTGGTGCATCCCGCCCTTTTTCTTTGGTTTATCCATCGAAAAAACACGAATCTTTTCATCTCCGTGTTTTGATTGATTTCCTGGTCAACGAGTTAACAAACGCCAATTAAATTATTCAATATTACTGCGATCATCCATTAAATATTTTTTCTGTAATTCAGCATAGATCGCTGATTTTTGAAACTCACTCAGAAACTGTATTGTCCCCTCAGGGAAAAACTCAGCTTGAATCTCCCCCCGATAATAAGCTTCACGCATTGGCGTTGCTGAAATTGAATCTTTCAAACTATCCAGTTCCACCATCTGCCACTCAGGGAATAAACGTAAATAATACGAAGATTCATCCTTGAAATGACCGATTAAGCCCACTTTCGCATTGGGTTCAATGACGGCATTGACTAAATCTTTAACTTGTTTAACCCATTTTTCATCATTATAGACATCCACGACATGCACAAAATGAATCCGCTTTTGATCTTGTTCAGAAAAGTTCGACAAAATCATCTGTTCACGTTCAGTGGCTAAAAAAGGATTTTTGATATTCCGTTCAGATTGAGCCGAACCCAGAGCCAATATCACGTTCTGACTTTGCTGTAACGCAATTTCAATGGTTTGCATATGCGCCAAATGAAAAGGCTGAAAACGTCCAATAAAAACAAGATAGTCAAATGTGTACATAGGCGTAATTTCACTTTTTGTGAACTCATCAGTTGTGTCATTCAGATAAATATGCGACATAATGAGGGCACTTAAAAATCAATCTGGATTAAAGCAAGGATAGTACGATGACACTTAGCTGTATTCAACAACCTCATCAACATTTGCAAGCAAATTTAGAAGATGGCGTACTCACCTTAGCCATTAACCGTTCAGAAGCAAAAAATGCACTCTATGGCGAACTTTATCTTTGGATCGCAAAAGCTTTGGATGAAGCAGATGCAGATAAAGACGTTCGTGTGGTGATCTTCCGTGGTGCAGAACAAGACTTTACTGCGGGTAATGACATGAAAGACTTTATGGGCTTTATCCAAAAGCCACATGAAGGTAAAGCTGGCGATCAACCTCCATTTGTATTGTTAAAAGCTGCTGCACGTTTGTCTAAGCCATTGATCATTGCGGTCAAAGGTGTAGCAATTGGTATTGGTGTAACGCTGCTATTACATGCTGACCTTGTTTTCGCAGATAAAAGCGCCCTGTTCCAAATTCCATTTGTCAGCCTTGGCCTGTCTCCTGAAGGTGCTGCAAGTCGTTTATTAGTCAAACAAGCGGGCTATCAAAAAGCTGCTGAATTGCTATTTACTGCGAAGAAGTTTGATGCAGCAACTGCGGTGAAAGCCAATCTGGTGAACGACGTGGTTGAAGATGTTTATGCAACTGCACAACAAACAGCTCAACATTTAGCTGCGTTGCCATTGGCTTCAATCAAACAAAGTAAAGCGTTGATGAAACAAGACTTGGCTGAAATCATTCAATGTGTGGATGATGAGGCAGAAATTTTTATGCAACGTGTGCGCTCTCCTGAAATGATGGAAGCAGTACAAGCCTTTATGCAAAAGCGTAAACCTGATTTTTCTCAGTTTAATTAATGCAATAGTCGTTGATTAAACCAAGCCACTGAGTTGCTACTTAGTGGCTTTTTTATTTTTGTCATTCATCTAGATATTCAACATCGGACAGACTAAGCTCAAGCTAGATTAAAATTAGATTGCAAAGAATTTATGAAAGTTGTGATTGCCCCTGATTCATTTAAGGACAGCCTATCTACACATGGTATTGCTCAGGCAATTGCTTTAGGTTGGCAACAGGTCTTTCCTGAAGCAGAAATCATTCAATGCCCTATGGCAGATGGTGGTGAAGGCTCTATCGAGGCTGTATTGGAAGTTTGTTCTGGGCAATGGCGTGAGCAAATGGTACAAGGCCCTCTTGGTGAACCTGTACTGGCAAAATGGGGCTGGTTAGATGCTAAAAAGATCGCCATCATTGAAATGGCACAAGCCAGTGGTATTCAACTGCTTCAACCATCACAACGCGATGCATGTCATAGCAGTACATACGGTACTGGACAACTGATTCTCGCAGCATTAGATGCGGGTGCTCAGGAAATCATTTTGACAATTGGCGGTAGCGCAACCAACGATGCAGGTACAGGTTTACTCAATGCATTAGGTGCTAAATTTCTAGATGCAGATCATCAAGTCTTGCCTGCTGGTGGTCTTACCTTGCAAAACTTGGCACAGATCGATCTAGAAAATTTTGATTCACGAATTCAACAGACTAAATTTTTATTGGCTGCCGATGTGACCAATCCTTTATGTGGCCCAAATGGTGCATCTCATATTTTTGGGCCACAAAAAGGCGCTTCGCCTCAACAAGTGTTGGAGTTAGATCAAGCTCTCTCCCATTTTGCCGACGTTACTGCTCAATTGCTTAGCGTCGATCAACGTAATGAAGCTGGTGCAGGAGCCGCAGGCGGACTTGGTTTTGCTGCTAAAACATTCTTAAAGGCTGAGTTTCGATCTGGAGTTGAAGTCATTGCAGAACTGAATCAACTTGCTGCCAAAATCCAAGGAGCTGATTGGGTGATTACAGGTGAAGGAAAGTTTGATGAGCAGACTTTAAACGGCAAAACACCTTTTGGCGTCGCTAAAATTGCACAAGCCGCCAATGTACCCGTGATTGTGATTGCAGGAACGCTTGGAGAGAATTACCAAGCACTTTACGCCCATGGTATTACTGCTGCTTTTTCATTAACCTCAGGCCCGATCAGCCTAGAAGAAGCTTGTACCAATGCAGCAGAACTGGTGAGCGCACGGACAACAGATATCGCTCGGTTGATTCAAAGCAGTATGCTTAGAAAAGAATAAAGCTTATTGAATCTCTAAAATCTGGATAAACTCAAAAGCAGGTTCTTCATAGGGATGACTTGCTTTTAGAGCTTTTGCCACAGCACTGGCCTTTTCTTTTGTGACAATAGTTTCAACTCGCCATTCTTCGAGCTGCTCTAATTCATCCAACTGCCCTAAAAAAGGATTTGCACCTTTTACAGGCTTAAATTGTCCAATGCCTTTGACTTGCCAAGCACAATGCTCGTAATTGCCAATACCACCTGCCCCTGCTTCGAAAATGGCAGATTTTGTAGATTCAAGGTGAGACTCTGGCACGTAATAAATCAATTTTAGCATCGTTTAAATAGCTCAAATAAGCGTAGATCAGACTTCAATCATAACGCGATAAAAGCTTAACAATCAAAGTGAAATATTCATCATCAAATAGCTCACGCTTATCAGTACGATTTGAATAACGACAGTCAAGCCAAACCAAAACCAACCTCGATCTTTTGTATGCAATGTTCTTAAATAATTTTCATGTTTTATCATGTTGTTCTCCAATTCTTATGATCATTATTGAGAATGCAAAAATTGAACCATTTTTTCAAAGTGAAAATTAATATGAACCTATTCTCCTAATTTTTTTACTTCTTAAATTAATTATTCCAAATTATATTAATAATATATTACTAAATTCTTCTATGTCAAAATATGAGCAACTCATTTCAATCCCTATGGGATCAGTTCTATGCCGACAAACTTCCAATTTCTCATCTACTTAAGCACTACTTTCCACAATTTTGGTTCAGAATTCATAGCCTTCCCAAGTCAAAAAGATATGCGGATACGACTGCCGAATATGAATTGTTATTAAATCGACATAATAAAATTATTACAGACTGCTTTGGGGATGATGCTTCTATATTCATTGTCTCAGGTCACTATTTTAGCCATTCCCGTAACAATAAAGCCTATGATCCAGCCTTTATACTCCCCTACAAATTTCATTTAGAGCAAGAAATAAACTTAAAGCAACTCAATCCTGAAGATTATGATGATGACGAAGAAGATTCTTTTTTTAGACCATATTCTCTAGAAACAACTTGGCAACCGAACACTCACAATGAATTATTAAAAAAAATTGCTGATGATGAGTTGAGGGCTTTTATGATTTCTTTCGAGAAAAATATAATTGTTGCACCTTATGATGGCGGCATTGATTTTATTATCTTTGATGAAGCGAAAAGAAATGATTTAAGAAACAAATATCAAGACTGGCTTTCACCAAGAGCAGATGGATTATAACGACGTTAAGCTATTCCTTAAAAAGCTTAACGCTTCTCTAAAGGTTTCATGCCAATGATCATCTGGTTGTTGATCTAAACAATACCAAAAGAACCTAAATTCTAAACCACCGCCATCCTGACAATGATGTTGCCACGTTTCAGCCAGCTCACCCTTCACCTCGCATACATAGAAATACCAGTTTTGCTGATTAAATTTAAGTATGAGCTTACCCAAAAACTTGGGATTAGGCTGAGCACTCAATCCCGACTCTTCAAACAACTCACGAATTGCAGCCTGTTCATATTGCTCACCCTGTTCAATTGTGCCCTTAACCAATTGAGTCCCAGCAAGTGGATGATGAAAAGCCAATATATCTATACCTGGGTTTTTATGTCTTAAAACTACAGGGACAACTTTTCTCATAGCACTGCACTTTTAGTCGCTCGAAGTTATATAAATAAAACTTTTATTTCTAAACCAATAATTTAGTCTAATAATTTCCCCGTAATATATTGTTTATCCTGTTCAAAGTTGGCCGATTTGTCTCCAAACCGTGCTTGTTTAGTCTCATATTCTACTAACCATTTTAAATATTCTAAAAGTGTAGATCCAGTACGACTAAATTCAGATTCTGGTTGTCCATCATCCCATAACCAAACATAATCATTTTTTAAAGCAGTCGCCAGATATGCAAACTGATTGCCTTCATTTTCATTTGTTAATGGGAAGAGTTTATTTTCAACGGCACTAATCCACCCATTAGGTTTATTTATTTCATCTTCATCATCTAAAACTTTTTGATAGCCTGTATATGCCTCTTTATTCCATGAATATCTGAACATAGATACAGTACCCCACAACAAACCGCCTGAGCATCTTCCCATTTGCGATAAAAACTCTCGGAACTGCCCATGAATCTCTAGATTATAAATTTCAGCAATTTGATCAATTTCTTGCTCTGTATAGCCTTGAATATGTTCTGGATAAAAAGGCAAATGCGTATCTTCATGTCGACAGCTTATCAACTCAGAAACAAAATCAACCATATATAAAAATCTCTAATTCTTTAATTTTACAATCTCTACCTTTTTTATTTTACACCCATCAAGTGCATTGTTCTCAACCATTCACTTACTACTCTTATTCGAAATTATACCAAACATACCTTTGCCATCATCAGCCACAACACCCCATCGATCTGCCTAAAAAAATGAGTGCTCATATTATCCAACATCTTATCCTTTAATTATAAACATCCTAGGACAATTTTAGCTATTGCTCATCTTATGATCTTTTAACCGATGTTAAAAAAATATATAAAAGATCAATCAGGATATATAACGCTCAGTCAAATATCCCTTGATTCGCTCAATTAGATTTTAAAGCGAATCAATAGAATTTTAAAACTAGAATCCAAAGCAAAGAGTATTTATATGCCCCATAAACCTCTAATGACCTTAATTTTCGCTTTTAGTGCTTTAACAAAATCAACATTTCTCTATGCAAATGAGCTTATTCAAGCTGACTCAAATTCACACTATCCATTAACAAGCTCTAAAAACATGAAACAAATTTATCAAGGTGAACATGGAATATGGTTTCTTTCTAAACATCGTGGCAGAAAAGGAGGATGTGCCGTCTCTTATAATTCTGGTTTGAATCAACTTACTCTGTTCGGTCCTTCAGAAAGAAGTACTGGAGCATTGGTATTTACAGGTCCTCATATACCAACAACGGCCAGTAATCAACAACTCGACATTGTGATACGGACTGATCATTCAGTCATGCCAACGGAGGCTACCCTACTTCCTAGCCCAAAGAAAGGTATGCTGCTCGTTCCTGTAAGTATGGTACAGACAGCCCCCAAACTGGATGATGTCGGTGCAATGGAAATTTTACTGCAAGGAAAAACAATCTACGCATCATCCATTAGTGGTGGATTTAGAGCTCGCGATGCATTAATGAGTTGCATCAAAAGCTAAATATAAAAAAGCCATCATCAGATGGCTTTTAAATGTATTTCAGTCCAAAAATCAAACTATAAGATTTAACTTGCTAATTTAGTTAATTGTCGTTTTTCATATAAGGTCAGCACAAAAGCCAAACCACATAAAATCACAAAACCACAGGTCATTGGAATTAAAGTTCCGTTATATAACTGACCAATAATAGAGGCGAGAATAAGCGATAATACCGAAGACGATGCACCAATAATCGCAGAAGCCATACCGGCCACATGCCCCATCGGTTCCATTGCAATCGCATTTAGATTGCCAAATAGTGTTCCAAACAATAAAAATAGAATGCAGGCATACAGCATAAACATCCAGAATGAGATGGATACGCCAGAAAGCTGAATGATGAGGAACAGCAACGAAATTAGACTTAAACCAAGAAAGCCATAAATACAGATGGGACGCATGCCAAACTTCATGACAATTCTAGAATTGGTAAAAGATGCAATCCCCATCACACCTGCCAATAAAGCAAAGTAAGCACTAAACTCCTGCCCTGTTTTGCCAAATTGTTGCATAAAAATTTGTTGTGACGTTCCAAGATAGCCAATAAACCCACCAAAGCAAAAGCCTGCACACAACAAATAGCTCATGGTAGTTTTATTACTCACCACTTCCTTAAAACCATCCTTAAATGCTTGTACCCGCATTGGCAGACGATTTTCAGGCACTAAGGTCTCTTCCAAGCGCAAAGCAACCCATGCTCCAACAGCGATAGCATAGACCATATACAACACAAAAATATCGCGCCAGCCAAAGAAATGGATGATCAACTGTCCCAAGCTCGGTGCAACTGCAGGCGCGACCATAAATACCATCATGATCAGAGACATGATGCGGGCCATTTGGGCACCGCTATATTTATCACGCACAATCGAAATCGAAGCGACATAAGGTCCAGAAACACCTACACCCTGAATAAAACGTCCGACCAAGAACCATTCAAAGCTTTGAGTGGAATAGCACAATAAGCTTCCTAAAAAGTAGATGACAATACCTGTAAATAAAATCCGTTTCCGTCCAATTGCATCGGACAATGGTCCTGCAATCAGTTGCCCGATGGTCATGCCTGAAAAAATACTGATAATGACCCATTGCGCCTGATTACTATTTTGCAAAGTAAAAACACGACCAATTTCACCGAGTGCGGGTAAAACAGCATCAATTGAGAATGAGACGATGGACATCAGTAATGCCATCAGCAGTGCAAATTCGCGGAAATGGATTTTTGATTTCATTTTTCTTGTCCATTGATGATTATTTTATACGGAATGAAATAAGCCACCTGACGGTGGCTTATTTCATGACTTTAATTAACCAATAAATTTACGTGCGTTACGGAACATACGTAACCAAGCACCATCTTCTGCCCAATCTTCAGGCTTCCAAGAATGCTGTAAAGCACGGAAGTTACGTTCTGGATGCGGCATCATCACGGTTGCACGACCATCTTTAGAGGTTAAACCTGTAATCGCCTCAGGTGAACCATTCGGGTTCAATGGATAGTGTTGAGTTGGATTACCCAAACTATCCACATAGCGTAAGATCACTTGGTTCTCAGCATTTAAAGCAGCAATTTGCTGTTCAGTTGCAACCAGACGACCTTCACCATGCGCAACAGCGATTGGTAAAATCGAACCTTGCATATCTTCAAGTAATACAGAAACTGATTTTTCTACACGAACGTTCACGGCACGCGCTTCAAATACTTCTGAAGTGTTACGGTGGAAACGGCCCCAATGCTCTGCACCTGGAATCAGTGGTGCAAGTTGCGACATCATTTGACAACCATTACATACGCCTAAGCTGAATGTATTTTGACGATGGAAGAACTGCTCAAACTGGTCACGTAATTTCGCATTGAACAAGACTGATTTCGCCCAGCCACCACCAGCACCCATCACGTCACCGTATGAGAAACCACCACACGCCACTAAACCTTCGAAGTCGCTCAAGCTGACACGACCTGCTAGTAAGTCACTCATGTGTACGTCAATGGTATTGAAGCCAACTTTGTCAAAAGCAGCGGCCATTTCAACATGACCGTTAACACCCTGCTCACGCAAGATGGCCATATTAGGACGACGTGTATTGATAAACGGCGCTTCAACAGGTTCATTCAAGTCATAAGTTGCTTGTGCAATCAAACCTTTGTGGTTTTTGTCTGCGATTAATGCAAACTCTTGATCAGCAGTCTCAACGTTATCACGTAAGCGTTGGATCTGATGCGATACTTCTGCCCATGCTTGTTGCAATTCAGCACGCTCTAAAGTTAAACCATTCACAGCCAATTGATCGGTTGTATTGACACGGCCCACAACTGCAATGGCATCTTTCAGGCTAGATGCTGCAACTTCAACTTCTAACTGAGCCCAATCCGCCGCTGTGATTTGAAGTACAGCACCAATTTCTTCAGCGAATAAACTTTCAGTTGATTGATTTTCTAAAGCAACACCTAAGCGCGAAGCAAACATCATTTCAGCAACAGTCGCCAATAAACCGCCATCACCGATATCATGGTAAGCCTTAATCACACCGCGATTGTTCCAGTCTTGAATCAAGGCAAAGAATGCTTTGAAGTCATCAAAACTATCCACATCAGGTGTCACTGAACCAATGGCTTTATACACCTGCGCAAGGATCGAACCACCTAGGCGGAACTGACCTTTAGATAGGTCAATACGTACCAGTACTGAGTCTGCTAAGTTTTTCAATTCAGGCGTTAATGTTTTACGAACATCTAACACTGGAGCAAATGCAGTGATCACACCGGTCATAGGCGAAGTCACTGCTTTGTCTTCACCATCATTCCAAGTGGTACGCATTGAAAGTGAATCTTTACCGACTGGAATTGCGATACCTAATGCAGGACACATTTCCATGCCAATCGCTTTCACACCTTCAAACAAGGCTTGGTCTTCACCTTTTTGACCTGCCGCTGCCATCCAGTTTGCAGAAAGCTTGATATCGCTGATTTGTTCGATGTTGGCACAAGCAATATTGGTGATTGCTTCTGCAACCGCTAGACGCGCAGATGCAGCTGGATTTAACAACGCTACTGGTGGACGTTCACCCATTGCCATTGCTTCACCTGTGAAGCCTTGCAAGCTAGTGGTGGTTACAGCAGCATCAGCTACAGGAACCTGCCAGCGACCCACCATCTGATCACGTGCAACCATACCCGTAATCGAACGGTCACCAATGGTGATCAAGAATGATTTAGACGCAACTGTTGGATTTTTCAATACACGGAAAATCGCATCTTTTAAATCAACTTTCGCAGCATCAAAGTCGTTACCCGTACGCTCAATCGTTTCATATGAACGTTGCATACGCGGTGTACCGCCTAAGATCACCTGCATTGGAATATCAACAGGCTTGTTCTCAAACAACGGATCTTCAACCGTTAAGTGACGCGCTTCAGTCGCCTCACCCAATACCGCAAACGGACAACGCTCACGTGCACAAATTTCTTCAAACTGTTCTAAAGACTCTGGGCGAATAGCAAGTACATAACGTTCTTGCGCTTCATTTGACCAGATCTCCATCGGGCTCATACCTGGCTCTAATGATGGAATTTTACGTAGGTTAAGCACTGCACCCAACTCATGATCATTCACAAGTTCTGGCATGGCATTAGATACACCACCTGCACCGACGTCATGTACAGACACAATTGGGTTAAAGTCTTCTAAACGCCAGCAGGTATCGATGACTTCTTGGCAACGGCGTTCCATTTCTGGGTTTTCACGTTGCACCGAAGCAAAGTCCAAGCTCTCGCCCATGGTACCGCTGTCTACAGAAGACGCTGCGCCACCGCCAAGACCGATCAACATTGCAGGGCCACCCAATACAATGAGCAAGTCACCCGGTTGAATCGCATCTTTTTCAACATGGTCAGGACGAATATTACCGTAACCACCAGCGATCATGATTGGCTTATGGAAGCCTTTCACTTCACCATTGACATTCTGTTCGAAAGTACGGAAATAACCATTTAATGCTGGGCGACCAAATTCGTTGTTAAACGCAGCACCACCCAATGGACCTTCGATCATGATTTGTAATGGCGATGCCATACGTGAAGGTTTACCGTAGTTATCTTCCCAAGGTTGTTCAAAACCAGGGATATTTAAGTTTGAAACCGTAAAGCCAGTTAAACCTGCTTTTGGTTTACCACCACGACCTGTTGCACCTTCATCACGGATTTCACCGCCCGAACCTGTTGCAGCACCTGCAAATGGAGCAATTGCAGTTGGATGGTTGTGTGTTTCAACCTTCATCAAGATATGAGCAGCTTGGCTCTTATATTTATAAACGAAGTGACCATTTTCATCCGCCTTCGGATAAAAACGCATCGTGTCATAACCCACAATGACAGAGGCGTTATCTTTATATGCTGATAACACATCGGTTGGAGATTCTTTATAAGTGTTTTTAATCATTTGGAACAATGATAATGGTTGTTTTTCACCATCAATTGTCCATTCAGAACCAAAGATTTTATGACGACAGTGTTCAGAGTTTGCCTGTGCAAACATCATCAACTCGATGTCGTTTGGATTACGACCAAGCTTGGTAAATGCTTCGGTTAAGTAATCAATTTCTTGCTCAGATAAAGCAAAGCCAAACTCATTGTTGGCTTTGACTAGTGCTTCTTTTCCTTGACCCAAGATATCAATTGAGTTCAATGGCTTCGGCGCTGTTTCTGAGAATAGAGCTTTTGCATCATCAATTTGAGCAAAAACACTCTCTGTCATCCGGTCATGTAAGGCCAATTTCACTTCGTTCGAAATCTCTTTCACACCTTTAAGTGTAAATAACAGACCACGCTCTAAACGGTGAATAGGTGTATTACAGTTTTGGAAAATATCGGTTGCTTTAGATGACCACGGCGAGATTGTCCCCACACGCGGTGTCACTAAAATCTGGATTTCATCACTTGCAGCTTGGCGAAGTTCGAAAGATTGACCATCGTTTAAAAGTTGTAATGCCGATTGATGTTGCTGCTCGTTGAGCGCTTGATCAAACAAATAAACCCACTGGCTGTCAAAAGATTGAACAGAACTCATTGACGTTAATCGGTTTAAGAGTTGAGCTTTCTTGAAAGAAGAATGTGCTGATGCACCGGCCACGATAAACATGTTGACTTTGGCTCCACGGGTGGGTCTAACGAACCTACCACAATGTGACTTATGAAAGAGCGCATATTCTACTGTGAAAGGCTCATTTCAGCTAGCTATATCCATCTTAAAAATCAGAGTTTTCTACTGCAAATGGCTTAATTTCTTGTAGCTTTATCTATTTTACTTTATTCGTAACAATTCATTTAGCCTGCTGTATAACTCATATTTCTTGTTTGCAAGTCTTCTTTTGTGGAAATACCAAACTAAATAAAGAATTGCTCATTGCTTGCAAGTGACTCTTTTACCCCACCATCAACACCTTTAAAAGCCATATATGTGAGCAAATAAATGCCTTAAATTATGATTGAATACAAAACTATAAACGACAACATACTGATCCAAGACAACTTATGTCGCCCTACTCTAGTGCTTTAATCTTTTTTTTGGCATGATGATCCTGAACTCGTAGTGAATAATGATGAATGGAACAAATGCGTTGGGTAGAATTGCTTTCTGCAATTCGTTTAGGTAGTAAAAAAAGTAGTACTGAATTGGCTCGAAGCCCATTCCACAAAGATTATGACAGAATTATATTTTCTCAAAGTTTCCGTCAATTAAATAGAAAAACACAGGTTCACCCACTGACTCAACATGATGGGATTCATACCCGTCTCACACACTCGCTAGAAGTGTCTTGTATTGGGCGTTCACTCGGCATGTTGGCCGCAGAAAAAATCAAAGATGAATTACCGATGTGGATTTCACCTGCTGATGTTGGTGCGATTATCCAAGCTGCCTGTCTAGCGCATGATATTGGTAATCCACCTTTTGGTCATGCAGGCGAATATGCGATTCGTGAGTGGTTTGATGATGCATCGCATCGTGATTTCTTGACAAAACTCACCCCAGAAGAAGCAGCCGATGTACGTCAATTTGAAGGCAATGCCCAAGGACTTCGACTACTCAGCCGTATTGACTATCACCCCGATGATGGTGGTATGCGCTTAACCTGTGCAACACTCGGTGCCTATTTAAAATATCCGTGGTTATCTAAAACCATCGAAGAACAAGGCGATATGCCGTCCCATCAACGGGCAAAGTTTGGTTGCTATCAATCTGAAAAAGAAATTTTAAAACAGTTAGCAGAGCAACTTGGTCTGATTCAGCTTGGTGACTATCACTATTGCCGCCATCCACTGACCTATTTATTAGAAGCAGCTGATGATATTTGTTATGCACTCATTGATTTAGAAGATGGCATTATTCTGAACATGTTGAACTATGCCGAAGTCGAGCCAATTTTTCTGAATCTGATTGCAGATTATGGTTATCCAGAAGAACTCCATTTACCACATACCACATGGCAGCAAAAAATTGCAGCTCTCCGTGGGCGTGTAATGAAGCGTTTAGTCGATGAGGTGACCACGGCATTTGCCAAACATCAGTATGAAATTTTAACCGGTCAGCTCAAAGGCAGCCTATTGCAATATTGCTCACCGGATATTGAAGCAGGTATCCAAACGGCGAAGAATCTTGCCCGAGACCGTATTTTTGAGCATCCTCAAAAATCTGGTTTAGAAATTATTGCACACCAAAGCCTACAAACGATTTTGGACGCCTTTATCCCATTGACCATGCCGCATAAGACATTAAGCTTTAAAGAACAGCGGTTGATGTCAATTTTGCAACATTCAGGGGTAAATCTGCAAAACAACCACTATAATAATATTATGCAAGTTCTCGATATTATTAGTAAGTTCTCGGATCATCAGGCTTATAGCTTGGCGCAAGAGCTGCAAGGCAATAAGATAGGGTTCTTTTAGCCACTAGATGAGTTGGCACCCTTTCCTTTTTATACCCAAACTAAATTGTTTTTAAAAATAGTGAAATTTAACTCATGATCGGATGTTTAATTGGCGAAGTGTTTGCCCTAGAAGCCCCAACCGTATTACTCAATGTAAATGGCGTTGGCTATGAAATTGACACACCACTTTCGACATTTTGCCAATTACAAAAGGGACAGAAAGTTACTTTATGGACCCACCTAGTCGTTCGTGAAGATGCGCAACAACTTTACGGCTTTAGAGATGCACAAGAAAAAACCATTTTCCGTACCCTACTCAAAGTGAATGGCGTTGGCCCCAAAATGGCTTTGGGCATTCTATCGACATTAAGTGTTGAACTGCTCATCCACACAATTGAACATGATGATATTAATACGCTGATTAAAGTTCCGGGTGTAGGCAAAAAAACTGCTGAACGATTAATGATTGAATTACGCGATCGTTTCAAAGCCTTAGCACATTCAACTGGCAGTACGACAAATGCTGCTGCTCAAATTCAATTTATGGCAAATTCACCAGTTGCCGAAGCTGAAGCTGCTTTGCAATCCTTAGGTTATAAACCAGCAGAAGCACAAAAAGCAGTGGCAGCAGTTAAAGCAGACTATACTGAATCTGCTGACATTATCCGTGCTGCGCTTAAATCCATGATGAAGTAATAGATATATGCAAGATCGTCTTATTAGCGGAACAGAAAAACCTGAAGATCATTTTGATCGTGCCATTCGTCCGACCTCATTGGCTGACTATATTGGTCAGCCTGTGGTTCGTGAGCAAATGGAAATCTTCATTGGTGCAGCGCGTGGTCGTGGTGAAGCCCTAGATCATACTTTGATCTTTGGCCCTCCAGGTTTAGGGAAAACCACGTTGGCGAATATTATCGCAAGAGAAATGGGCGGTAATTTAAAATCAACTTCTGGCCCTGTATTAGAACGTGCTGGTGATTTAGCTGCCATGCTGACCAATCTGGAAGAAGGTGATGTGCTATTTATTGACGAGATTCATCGTCTTTCACCCGTGATCGAAGAGATTCTCTATCCAGCCATGGAAGACTATCAACTCGATATTATGATTGGTGAAGGCCCTGCTGCTCGTTCAATCAAGCTCGATCTACCCGCCTTCACTTTAGTTGCTGCCACAACACGTGCAGGTCTACTCACCTCTCCGTTACGTGACCGTTTTGGGATTGTACAGCGTTTAGAGTTCTATTCAGTTGAAGACCTGACCCATATCGTGACGCGTTCAGCTAACTTGATGGATGTCCCGATTACCAAAGAAGGCTCAACAGAGATTGCCCGTCGTGCCCGCGGCACCCCACGTATTGCCAACCGTTTATTACGTCGTGTGCGTGATTATGCGCAAGTGAAAGGTACAGGCGAAGTGACTCAAGATATGGCACAACGTGCTTTAGACATGCTTAATGTCGATAAAGCTGGTTTAGATACACTCGATCGTCGTTATCTCAGTATGTTATTGGAACGTTTTGAAGGCAGACCAACAGGTGTGGAAGCTTTGGCCGCAGCCATGGCTGAAGATAGTGGAACGCTTGAAGATGTGATTGAACCCTATTTAATCCAGCAAGGTTATGTGATGCGTACTGCACGTGGCCGTATTGCAACCAATATGGCGTATTTACAATTTGGGATGACGCCACCTGAAACATAAAAATATTTTCAACTTAGTGCTTCTTATAATGGGATGATTAGAATAGGATATGCCTGATTTTAATCATCTCATTATTTTTAGGGTAACAATGAAAAATAAAACTTTAACTTCCGTATTTTTGAGTAGCTTATTTTTAACAGCCTGCGGGGGTGGAGGTGATAATGCAAATAATGGCAATTCATTTCAAGCTAAAGAAAAACTAGATTATAGCAAACCAGAAAATCTTGAATTGATTTATGCACCCATTATCAATTTATCAAGCATTAATGAAAATCAACTCATTGATACGATCACGCTTGCTGAATCCGTTTTTTATTTAATTCAAGGTGGAGAAAAAATGGGCTACAAAGCCTTCTGCCGAAATAAAGAAGGGAGCTTTAGCAGAAATAGCCAAACTGTTACGCTGAATAAATGTGATTTACAATATACAAAAGATGGCGTTATTCAACCTGTTTCTGAGGAACCAATGATTCTGTCTGGAAGTGTTAGCACACAAGGATACTGGTCACAGGATAACTTTAAAATCGATACGATACTGAACCAATTTAAAGTAGAAGTTGATAATGAAATAACAACCTTTAATGGAAGCAAAAGCAGTCTATCTTATTATGCTGATGCTCGCCCCTTCAAATATGACATTGCTCAAATGGAATTCACATGGGCTGATAAAAAATATACCGAAGTCTATAAACTTACAAACTATAGCTTTGAGCCTTGGTCAACTGGATCAATTACCAAAGGACGTCTAGTTGGGATATCCAATAATAAAGAATTCTCTGTAAATTTTGACAATCAAATCAAATTTGGAAGTGTCGGTGATGTATCAGTATTTTATCCAAGTTTTGCTGAAATTTTTATTGAAGATACTAACAACAATAAAAATGCAATCACCATTACTAAAACCGTTGACTATAAAGCATTAATGCGTGCATATGCCAATGGCGTTACCGTCACAGGCTTCCCTAAAGTCGTCGCTTGGGAAGAACTCAACTATTAAAAGAAAGAGCCCTATTCAAGGGCTTCTTTTTTACCTCATTCAACAATATGTTATTTATTACTATTTCCTTAACCTTATTGAGGCAATATCATTCCTGATTGCTGACAGTACGCAAAAATAGGTAATAGAAATGGCAAATCATTTTGAGTTCAACATTCGCGTTTATATCGAAGATACAGATGCAGGCGGTATCGTTTACCATGCCAATCATATCCGTTTTATGGAGCGTGCCCGTACCGAATGGCTACGTGCAGCTGGTGTTGATCACTACTGGCACCAAAAAGATTACAGCTTCGTTGTACATCAAATCGCTGTTAAATATGTACGCCCAATATTAATGGATGATTTAATTACCGTTACAGCACGTGTTATTTCGTGTAAAGCCGCATCTTTTGTGTTGCAACAAAATATTTATCGTGGTGAAATCTTGCTGGCTTCAGGTGAGGTTGTGTTGGCATGTTTAAACAAAGAGTTAATGCCACGTAGACTTCCTGATGAAATTCGTGATCTGATTCAAAAAGAATTAGCACAGGACTAAAATAAACTTTCGGCACAGCAACTTATGGCAACTAACTTAGAATCTTCCCTGCATATTTCTGACCTAATTTTACAAGCAAGTCCTGTTGTACAACTGGTCATGCTGATCCTGCTACTCTCTTCAATTTATAGCTGGTATCTGATTGCCAAATTATATATGGGCTTTAAAAAAGCAGGACAAGAGGATGAGCATTTTCAAAAAATGTTCTGGTCAGGTGCCGAATTAAACACGCTTTATAATAATGCACAATTGAACTCTAAACGTCGTGGTCTAGAAGATATTTTCTACCAAGGCCTAGGTGAGTTCTTTAAGTTGCAAAAACGTAAAGCAGACACCAATCAAACCATCGAAGGAACTGAACGTATCCTGCGTGTTGGTTTAAGCCGTGACCAAGGTGGTTTAGAAGTCGGCTTGGGTGCACTTGCTAGTATTGGTTCAGTTGCACCTTATATCGGCTTATTTGGTACGGTATGGGGGATTATGAATGCCTTTATCGGCCTTGCTGCCGTGGACCAAGTGACTTTGGCAACTGTTGCTCCTGGTATTGCCGAAGCCCTCATTGCAACTGCGATTGGTTTGTTTGCAGCAATTCCTGCTGTACTTGCGTTTAACCACTTTACCGCTAAAGGTGAATCAATCTATTCAGATCGTGCTTTATTTGCAGAAGAAATGGTTGCCCTATTACAGCGTCAAGCGATTGGAACGACACAGGAAGATGCATAATGGCGATTCAACGATCTGGACGCTTTGAGCGGATTAAAAAACCGCTCAAAAGTGATATGAATGTGGTTCCCTATATCGACGTCATGTTGGTGTTATTGGTCATTTTTATGGTGACCGCCCCCATGATTACCAGCGGTATTAAAGTAGATTTGCCACAAGCCAATAATCAACCTATCGAATCAAAAGATATGCCAGCAATGGTGACTTTAGGTAAAGATGGCAATATCTACCTTGAGTATAAAGAACATAAAAGTAGTGAACCACTTTCACTTGAACAGCTCGAAACTGTGTTAAGCGAAGCTCAAGTACAAGCTGAACAAGAAAATAAGAAGTTGATGGTATTAGTCAATGGAGAGGAATCTCGTCCATATGGTGAAGTTGTCGCTCTTATGTCTAGTTTACAAGAAGCTGGTCTTACTCAAGTCGGCTTACTCACGAAGTCTTTAAAATAAGCTATGAAAAAATTTCAAGAGCCACCTTTTAAGCAAAATGCGATTGCGCTGGGTTTTACCCTCGGTGTTCATGCAATCGCAATTGTTGGCTTGTTGTTTTTAGGCTTGAGTAAACCCCCTGAAGAACCTAAAAAACTGACCACTATTTTGGTGAAGCCAGAAGATTTACCACAGTCATTACAACAACCCGAACAACAAGTCTCTGCTGAACATCAGGCAGAAGAAGTGCAAAGCCCTATCGTGGATACAACACTTCCTGAAAATATTCCTGTAACACCTCCGCCGCCAACTGCACAACAACTTGCGGCTGAAAAGCAAAAAGCTGAACAGGCACAGCAAGCCAAACTTGCTGAGCAAAAACGCAAAGCAGATGAAGCTGCTCGTGCACAGCAAGTTGAAGAACAACGTAAACTTGCAGATGCTCAAGCACAGAAACAACGTGCGGACGCTGAAGCGAAACGCCAAGCAGAAGCAGATACGAAGCGTAGAGCTGAACAAAATGCCAAAGCCGAGGCTGAAGCCAAAGCACGCCAAAAAGCGGAACAAGATGCGAAATTAAGACAGCAAAAAGCTGCTGAAAATGCAAAACTTCAAGCGCAACAGGATGCCAAGCGCAAAGCTGAGGCAGATGCCAAGGCGCGTGCTGAAGCAGATGCCAAGGCGCGTGCTGAAGCAGATGCAAAACGTAAAGCTGAGGCTGACGCGAGAGCAAAAGCCAACGCAGATACGAAGCGTAAAGCCGAAGCTGATGCCAAGGCACGTGCTGAAGCCGATGCAAAACGTAAAGCTGAGGCCGACGCGAGAGCAAAAGCCAACGCTGATGCGAAGCGTAAAGCCGAAGCTGATGCCAAGGCTAAAGCTGAGGCCGACGCGAAACGCAAAGCAAATGCTGATGCCAAAGCAAAAGCTGACGCAGATGCGAAACGTAAAGCCGAGGCCGATGCGAAGGCAAAAGCTGACGCAGATGCGAAACGTAAAGCAAATGCAGATGCCAAGGCAAAAGCTGATGCAGACGCGAAACGTAAAGCCGAGGCCGATGCGAAGGCAAAAGCTGACGCAGATGCGAAACGTAAAGCTGAGGCTGAAGCAGATGCCAAAGCTGCAGCCGCTAAAAAAGCTGAGCAGGAAGCTGCCCAGAAAAAAGCGGATGCAAAACGTGTTGCTTCAACTGCGAAACGTGATTTCGAACAAAAAATCTATCGTGCGTGGAATATGCCATCTGGCTCATCGGGTCAGCGTGCGAGCGCTCGTGTGACTTTAAGCGATAGCGGTGCCGTACTTTCTGTCGTTGTAACAGCGAGTGACCCAGACGTTAAGGCGAGTGTCGAAGCTGCGGTAAGAGCTGCTGCTCCTTACCCGATGCCAGATGATCCAACCGCCCGTCGTGAAGCAAGAAGCTTTACTTCAAGTTTTACTGCAAAATAGTAATGAATAGTTAACGTTACATGCTTTTAATAGCACAAAGCATGTAACTATGTTAAATAATCAACAGCCACAAAAATACGAACGCAAGTAATTGTAACTATGGACAAGACTCGTAAACACCTCCTCTCTTTAGCAGTATTTGCTGCGATTAGTACAGTTGTTCCAACAGCAACTTTCGCACAATTACACCTCGAAATTGCTAAAGCACCTGAACAAGCACCTAAAATCGCGATCATCCCATTTGCAAATGACAATGCGATCTATCCAATTGTGGAAAGCGACTTGAATCGTTCAGGTCGTTTTACCAGCGCATCTCAAAATTTGCCGGCTACTGCAAGCCTTAATCAGGTTCAAGCGGGTGATTGGCAGAATGCCGGTGTGCCGTATGTTGTCGTTGGACAACTTAAGGCGGTTGATGCCAATACTTTTGAGATTCATTACCAGTTATATGATGTACAGAAACAACAATACTTACTCAATGAAGTACTGACTGTACCAAGCTCACGTGTACGCCAAGCAGGCCACCTGATCAGTGATACCATCTATCAAGCTTTAACAGGTATTGCTGGTGACTTTAGTGGTCGTATTGCTTATGTATTGCGTAATCAAGCGACACCTGCCCAACGCTATACATTACAAATCGCCGACACAGATGGTGAGCAACCTAAAACAGTATTGTCATCACGTGATCCTATCTTATCTCCAGCTTGGACACCTGATGCTAAGAAAATTGCTTATGTATCATTTGAAACCAAACGCCCTGCAATTTACTTACAAGACTTAGCCACGGGCCAACGTGAAGTTTTAGCGAGCTTCCGCGGTCTAAATGGCGCTCCAAGCTTCTCTCCAGACGGAAAATCGATGTTATTCACTGCATCAATGCATGGTAACCCAGAAGTTTATCAAATGGATTTAAGCACACGTCAAGTACAGCGCATGACCAATGACTCTGCGATTGATACTGAAGCACGTTATTCTCCAGATGGTAAATCATTTATCTTTACTTCTGATCGTGGTGGTTCACCACAGATTTATCGCTATAGCTTTGATGATAGTTCTGTAAAACGCTTGACCTTCAAAGGTGCGTTTAATGCACGCGGTACTTTGAGTGCTGATGGTAAAAAGATTGCTTTAGTACATCGTCCAAGTGGCAGTAACTACAAAGTTGCAATCCAAGATATCAATACTGGTATCACCAATATTCTGACACCGACAAGTTTAGATGAATCACCGAGCTTCTCACCAAATGGACAGATGGTGGTTTATGCAACACGTGAAGGTAGTCGTGGTTTGTTATCCGTCATGTCGACTGATGGCCGTTTCCGCATGAATTTACCAAGCGAGCAAGGTGAAGTTCGTGAACCAGCTTGGGCACCAAAATAAGTTTAATCGATTGGAGAATCATATGAACATTAAATATCTAACGCTTCCACTGATTGCTGCAACACTTGTATTTACAGGCTGTGCAAGCCGTAAGCCTGCCGCTGAAATTACTACTGGCACAAATCCAAATGGCTCAACCACAGTCAGCACAGATGGTTTAAGTGAAGATGCAGCATTAAATGCGCAAAACTTGGCTGGTGCATCTTCTAAAGGTGTCACTGCTGCAAATAAAGCATTCTTGGCAAAACGCGTGGTGCACTTTAACTTTGATAGCAGTGATTTATCGAATGAAGATTATCAAACCCTACAAGCACATGCTCAATTCCTAGTTGCTAACGCTAACTCTCGTGTTGCTCTGACAGGCCATACGGATGAACGTGGTACGCGTGAATACAATATGGCACTTGGCGAACGCCGTGCAAAAGCAGTTGAAAGCTTTTTGATTACCAACGGTGTAAACCCACAGCAACTTGAAGCAGTTAGCTACGGTAAAGAATCACCGGTGAATGCAGGTCATGATGAAGCGGCGTGGAAAGAAAACCGCCGCGTAGAAATTAACTACGAAGCAGTTCCACCACTATTAAAATAATTGTGGTTTCGCTGTAAATAAAAATGCTCACTTCATGTGAGCATTTTTATTTCATTTATTAAGACGAAGATTGAGCATCAGGCTTGTTTTGCATTGATTCAATCAAATCGTGCTTATTAAACTCTTTATATTCTGGCTTAGCTTCATACTCTTTCCATGCATCCTTCACATTTTCTTTGGAAATCGTATCTAAGCTAATCGGCTCACTCGGCGTGGGCGTTGCCTCAAAATTCTTGGTTGACATCGGTAGCCTCCAAACATCCTGTTTAGTATCTATGCAACATAGCATGTAATGCTGCACTTGTAATCATAAAAGCAACATAAATAAAGTAAGATAATTTTTATTTTCGGACGATCTCATCTAGAATACCCACATTCTTTTTTTATCAATTTTTGACACGGCCAAATCGGAGCTATTCAATATGTCAAACCTTACTTTGACCCAATACCTAGAACAACAAAATGGGAATTTGACTCCAGAGTTGGCACAAGTCATCGAAACAATTGCGGCTACATGCCAAACCATTGATCAGGCACTTCAAAAAGGTGCTTTAGCTGGTATTTTGGGCAGTGCAGGCAACGAGAACGTTCAAGGCGAAACACAAAAGAAATTAGATGTTATTTCTAATGATTACCTGATTGATGCTTTAAAAGCACACCCACAAGTGGGTGGTTTGGCCTCAGAAGAGCTAGATGACTTCACCCCTGCCCAAGAAAATGGTAAATATCTAGTTTTGTTTGATCCACTCGATGGTTCAAGCAATATCGACATTAACATGTGTGTCGGTACAATTTTCTCTATTCTTCCTGCAAAGAATTCTGTCACTCAATCTGCAGACTTTATGCAAGCTGGTACAGCGCAAGTTGCCGCAGGTTATGTGCTTTATGGCCCGTCAACCATGTTAGCACTTACAGTGGGTGCAGGTGTTGCGTTCTTTACTTTTGACCCAACAACACAAAACTTCTTGCTAACGACAGAACAAGTGCAAGTCACAGCAGATACACAAGAGTTTGCAATTAACTCGTCGAATCAACGTCACTGGGAAAACCCTGTAAAACGTTATATTGACGAACTTTTAGCGGGTAAAACATCAGTCCGTGAAAAAGATTTTAATATGCGTTGGGTTGCATGTATGGTAGGTGATATTCACCGTATCTTATGTCGTGGCGGTATTTTCCTTTACCCTTACGATTTAAAAGACCCAAAAAAAGCAGGTCGCTTACGTTTGATGTATGAAGCAAATCCAATGAGTATGTTGATCGAACAAGCTGGTGGTGCGTCTACGACAGGTCGTGTTCGTATTATGGACATCCAACCAACAGAACTACACCAACGTGTCCCTGTGATTATTGGCTCTAAAAACGAAGTGGAACGCGTAACAAGCTACCACTAATTAATTTTATAATCAGGGCATTATAAAATTATGATGCCCTTTTGGATGTTTATCTTATGGCGGTTATTTTCCTAGAATCAAAAGACAATGCAAAAATTAAACATTTGCGTGGTCTGATCGAGCTTAACAGTGCTCGAAAAAAACATCAGCAAACCGTTCTAGAAGGTACACATCTGTGCTTGGCTTGGTTGCAACAGCAGAAAAAAATCTTTTCTTTATTTACCACCGAACAAGCCTTAGAACATCCAGATTTACAAGAAGTGATTGAACTCCATCAAGCTCACATCTTTGTTATTAGTGAAGTCCTGTATAAGGATTTAAGTACCTTAGGCACAACCCTGCCTTGTCTCGCGATTGTTGATTTACCCAAAACTGCCGCCACGATTGATTTTAAGGCGGATACTTTAATTCTAGAAAATGTTCAAGATCCTGGAAATGTAGGGACACTACTCCGCTCTGCTGCCGCTGCAAACATCAAACAGGTGATTTGTACACAAGGCTCAGCTGCACTTTGGTCTCCACGTGTGCTTCGAGCAGGTATGGGCGCTCATTTTAGTCTTCAATGTTTTGAAAACTTCCAGCTCACAGATATTCTTCCAAAATTTCAAATTCCAGTTTTTGTGACCAGTTCACATCGCTCAACCAGTTTATATAGCCAAGATTTAACTCAAGCCTGCGTCTGGATTTTAGGCAATGAAGGTCAAGGTGCAAGTGACTATGCACTTGAGCATGCTCAGGCAGTAGCGATCCCTCAACCTGGTGGACAAGAGTCTCTCAATGTCGCCATTGCAGGTTCAGTATGCTTCTTTGAAATGGTTCGCCAACGTCAGTAAAAACGTTAAATTATTTTAAATACGATTTTTTTACTGAGAAAATCAATTACACTACTAAAAATAATTGCTTAAGTTGTCAACGCGCCCACCATTTTCAACGTTATATGATTAATGAATTGGAATTAATGGTGGGTATCCATGACAGGATTTTCCATCTCTATGGATTTAGCACCGAAACAGGCTCGAACCGAAAACAGTACTGATCACAGTACTGTTGAACAACGTCTGCGTTTTTTTATGCAAGACGTTACAGGTCGTGCCTTGGTTATGATGGAAAGTGCAACGCAGGGACAACAAGGCATTGCAATGGATTTAGTGCAAGAAGCTTTCATTTCATTGCACAAATCATATGCAGATAAAAGTACTGAAGAATGGTATCCCCTGTTCTACACCATATTAAATAACAAACTCCAAGACTGGCGACGCAAAGAAGCTCGCCGTGCGAGTCCATTTTCATTATTTAAAAAAATTAGTTTAGATGATGACGAAGAAATCATTGATGTTGTGGATGAATCGACCCCTAATCCGTTTGAATTTCTTGATCAAGAAGTCACGATGGAGGAAATTCAAGCTGCAGTCAATCAACTACCCGTCCGTCAACAACAAGCATTTATGCTAAGAGCGTGGGAAGGTTTTGATACGATGACCACAGCACAAATTATGGATTGCAGTGAAGGCAGTGTGAAAACACATTACCACCGTGCAATTCAGGGACTCCGAATTGCTTTAGAGCATTTAAACCCGCATACGGGAGGATCATCAGATGAAAAAAGATGAGTTCACTAAACATGTGACTTCCAGACTTGACCAACTTGCGAAAGAACAGCACCACAATAAAATGATGGTGATGAATCATGTTCTCGATACTGTACAAAAGAAACCAACCTCTTATTACAGTGTTTGGAAAATGACTGGTTTTGCGTTTGCTGCTGCCCTCATGGGGATTGTGGTTCTACCTAGTTCGTTGCAATTGGCAGATCAACCACAAAACCAAGTTGTCGTGAATCCAAAACTTTCACCGCAAATGGTTGAAGATATGGAAATGTTATTGGTCTTAGGTGAGGATAAAGTTCCACATGGCAGCTAAAAAATTAGCACTTGTTGTGTGTACGCTCGGCTTATTACAAACCAGTTTTGCAGGTTCAGAACGTTTTTGGGTATTTTCCAAACCGAATAAACCAGCAACGGAAGAAGCATGGGATGACTTATCACCTGAGGAGCAACGCGTTTTAATCAAGCGCTATCAGACATTAAAGGAAGTACCAACCAATCAAAGCACACAGCTTCAACAACGAATGGAGTGGTTCACGCAATTACCTGAAGAAGAAAAACAGAAAATGCGTGATGTTTGGCAAAAAATGAGTATGCAAGAACGTAACATTCTTCGTAAACGCATGCTAAATGCCAGTAGCGAAGAGCGTGTAAATATCAGAGAAGAATATCTCAGTAAATACGCTGAGCACTGAGTTTTAAATTGATAACAATAAAAAATAGCGCCTAAAAGGCGCTATTTTTTTATCTTTGGTCTACTTACTTTTTAAAGCGACGATAAGCTAATAGTCCCAATAAACCAAATATCGAATAGAAACTCATACTACCCCCACCACTGCTCGCTGGACGAGTATCATCAGTCGTGGTTGCTGTACTAATGGTTCGCACAGTAGCTGAATTTGATGATATACCATCAGCATCATAAACTTGATAGTTAAATGAGAAGTTAAATGGGTTAAATGCATTTACTTCCTGAACGTAAATATTCCCACCGTAGCAAGTCTCTTTTTCATCTGGTGCAGGACAAGCACCTTTACGATCAGCTGTAATACTCAAATCATTGGTCGGCACATTGGTCAAGCGAATTGGTAACTCAATACCTTCTGCATTCTTCCAAAATTGAGATTTATTTGGATTTTTTTCTGGACCAGTCCCACCTTCTCCAGTGTCACCATTGTCATTGGCAAAGTTTAATAAATTCAGGCTAAGTTTTTGCTTTTCCTTATATTTAAACGTTAAAGATGTATCAGTTGCCACAGGTGCAATATTTACGAAAGCTGCACGAATTAAGCCAGACGAACTTATATTTGGATTAGACTTTGACGTGATCGTGTATTTACAGAAAATCTTGTCTCCTGCTTGGGTAATACTGTCATCCTTACGGTAAAAAATAATTTGCTGAAGGTCTTTATTCCAAGCACATACTAAATTTTCTTTGTCACTTGCATCAATATCAGTGACAGTATCATTAATTTGACCTTTACCAAGAGGTTCTGTCGTGACATTATATAAATCAGGATTAAAAAACTCTAATTTATAACTACCATCAGCTTGCTCAGTATCTTGAGGTAATGGTAATTGATAGTTACTTAAATCAATGTAAATTGCACGATATTTCAAATTAGCTTTTGTATATTGTAATAGCTTTTGATATTGATCCAAACGAGATTTATAGTAAGTTAAAAAATCAGGATTATTTGGATTTTTGACCAAATTATCAAAGAAGTTATATTGAGATTGATAAGTTGACATTGCACTACTAATAGAGGTATTAGTCAAATCTTGTAAATCACCCGCTGTAAATCGCATTAACTCAACTGAACCAATATCACAACGGTTGCTCGCATCAGGATTGTAATACAAAGTACCATCTACAATACGCGCCAAACCACGTTGGTCCGTTGCACTACAAGAAATTCCATCAACATCTAATAAACCAACTATTTTTGTAGTCGTCTTATCATCTACCTTAACTTCTATTTCTGTTACATTTTTCTTTGGGTAATAGATTGGTAGAAATGCAGTATAAGCAGAAGCTGCTTGTAATGGACTTAATAGTGTTCCAATACTAATATTACTGACATTTAAATTGGTTGTATTATTTTTAAGTGACTCTTTTGGAACATCACAGACATTATTGATTGGAGATGTAGAATCGCCCTCTTTTAATGAAAGCGCATTATAAGCTATACCAAAACTAACCTCTTCCTGATTGACGACATCACCAAATAGATATCGACATGCATAACTATTCACCCCACCATTATAAGCAAGAACGTTATAGGTTAATACTTTCCCACCAATTTTATCATAAAGCAGAGTTGTAAAAGCTTGATTTTCAACAATGGTATTACTGGTTAAAATTATATTACTTGCATTACTTAGAATACTGGAATTATTATTTTCTTCAGTTCCTGGTTTAGTATCACCTGTAAATTTGATTAAATTACCAGATGAGGAATTAACAATATTTTTTGCAATCGTATTCGTTATTAATGTTGCAGTTGACTCTCCACAAAACTCAATCATACTGCTTGAGTTTCCAGAACCATTTGTAACAAAGCTGTTTGATGTTAAATTAATCGTACGTTTTGCATACGTCACATCATTAAAACAACTCATAGACAAGACACTACCTTTATCAGCCTGATTTCCCTGAATCAAGCTTTTCGTCAAAGTTAGTGTTGTTGAGGGACCTGCTAAATAAACAGCCCCCCCCTCTTTTGCGTGGGAATCTAAAATTTGACTACTTTGTAAGACAACATCAGCACCTGCATAAATCGCTCCACCACGATCTGCCGTCCGACCACCAGTCAAAATTACATTACTGAGACTGAGAGCTTTCGTTCCTAATGTTGTATTAAAAATACGTGAATTCTCAGCTTTAATCGTAGTTTGCAAAGGAATTTGTGCTGGATATTGATTAACTACATCATTTAATAGAACATTTTTTTCCTGCCAATCAACTGGACTAGCACCCCAAATTGCGACATTCACATTTGGCGTTAATTCCTTCTTAAGGGTATAGACCCCTTTTTCAAGCTGAATAACTTTCTGCGTACTTGAAAGCGTATCTGTGACCACACACCCACCATAAGCAACGCGTGTTTCGGCTGTTTTTAACGCTTCGCGCAATGAACAAGCAGAAGGGTTTTCACCATCTTCATCCACAAAAGTAGTGACTTTAATAGGTGTGCTACTAGTTGCCGCTAACAGTGGCATTGTCGCCAGAACCATGGTTGCTAAAATTGTTTTTTTATAATGTCTCATCTCATCTCATCCCTGATTATGATTTAATGCGGCGCAATCCTACCAATCCAAGTAACATCAAGATCGCACCCATTCCAAAGCTACCCGTACTCACTGTTTTGCTTTTAAAGGTATTCGGTGGATCTTGTACAATTGTTGCTGGAATATCAATAAAATAGTTTGATACATCATTAAAACGAGTCGTAGTCGTCATTACTCGTAAATTAAATTTATCTGCACCATGCCAATCACTATCAGGCACATAAGTCACATTACCATCCTGATCAATGCTGGTCTTGCCTTTAGATGGCGTTTGTGTTTGCACGACTTCTAAACAACCGACTTTCCAAGGCTGACCATCTGAACGCTTACCAAGTTGTGCTTCACATGTTGCAGGATCTAGCAACTCACCGTCTAACAAACTCTCCGCTATACTAAACTTAGCCACTTGTCCGTATAAAATATCTTGACCAACAATTGGAATCTCACCACGATTGACAATTAACTCAACTGAGCCCAAATCACATAATTCATTAAAACCTGTACGGCTTTTCCCGCGTTGATCTGTAGGCTCACAATTTGCTGTACTGAAGGTTGTACCATCACTATAAATGCGCCCTTTATTAACAATGAGTGAATCTGACAACTGTTTATAAGAAGCCAATAAACGGGGTTTAAAGAAACCAAGCATTTGATCTTTCGGAATAGAATAAGGGCACAGTAACCCCTTCGCTGGTGGAGCTGCACAAATTCCTTCATCATTTGTACCCCCCGCAATTAAGGCTTGCTCAGGATCATTCTGATTCCACATAAAGTTTGGTAAACGTTTTTCTGCATTACGATCACAATCTGATGTGGTTAAATTACTTTGAACAATGGTCGTATCATCTGAAGTGTTCGTACAATTCGTATTTCCATTCGCAACTAAAATACTATTTGAAACATAAGAACTAGGGTATTCTTTAACTGTTTCTTTTTTCTCGCCATTTTCATCAGTTGTAGTGGTTATTTTGAAATTTAAAGACTGTAAATGTAACCCAGCAGCATTTTTAATAATTGTATTATTATTCAGGATCATCCCTTCACGAATATTCGCAACATAGCCCCCTTTATTATGAAAAATAGTGCTACTGCGAATACCTGAAATACCTGTTCCCAATGCCCCACCAATAGTATCGTTATTAAAACCAGTTTGGACATAGAGCAAAGCACCATTGGTACCTGCTACACCTTCATTATCCCGTATTACCGATTGTGCAATCAGATACATTGGCATTTCACTATAAATGACAGCGCCCTGATCCGCCTTATTATTTTGTAAAATACTATTATTAATATAGACATACCCTGCTGTGTTTTTCGCATCCGATAAGACACCAGCATTATAAATTGCACCGCCCCGATTTGCTGAACCACCCACTAACCTTGAGTATTGAATCGATAAACTTTCTCGATTGAGAATTAAACCGCCATCATTAACCTTACTGGAAGCTCCTTGTAAATTTAGCTCAATCAAACCGACTGCAAGTAGTGCACTTTCAACATTATTATCATCAATTACGAAAAGACGATCAGAACCCACCATTTTAATCGTCGCATTATTTAAGCCTTTTTTATTGTCATTAAAGCCATCACTAGCTGCCGTCCGAATTGTAGCTGCCGCTTTGATATTTAAAGCTGAATTGATTTGATAAGTCTGGTCTCGTTGCAAAATGATGTTACTGGTTGCATCTTTATTACCACATCCGTGATAACCATTTTCAAACTCTTTTTGACTTCTTTTATTTAAAAACTCAACAGCTTCTCGTAATGAACAAACGGCATCATCTTTGTCTTCATCAGCCAATGTTGTAACTTGAATATCCGCAGAATATGCATGTCCAGTAATCGCAAATAAAGCGCAGGCAAGCGTCCGTTTGAGCATACCGATCTCCTTCTATTTTTCATTTTTCTTTGTATTGCAAACGCAATGTTTGCAACCACATTCCTTTGTGCGTACTTTGTCATAGCTCTCGAAATTACTCAAGAAATTTTATGCTATTGGCGATATTCATCAATCAAAGCATAAATCTGCTTAAGTGTTGTATTTGAAAGCTTAGTTTTTTCACCCTTTAGCATTTTTTCCAACTGAGCCAGTGTCTGTAATAAAATTGATGCCTGATGCGGACCATTGCTTAACAAGTAATCTACGATCTGTTGATCAAAATGAATACCACGTCGAGTCATAACCGATTGTAGTAAAGCATGCCGATCAATATAGGAACTACCATTCGGCACTTTTACACTGACAGCCTGAGTCAACCTTGACTGTAAATCTGGTAATTCAAGCTTTAGCTCAATTGGCGCAACACGAGAAGAAAAAACCAACTGCCCTTCATGATTATTCATTAAATGAAAAACGGCTTTCTGCCAATGTGGAACGCCACTAATCGAATCAATATCATCTAATGCAACTAAATCATAAAATTCTAAAGACGTGATTGCTTCGATGGGTGCATCTAATAATTCTAATAATGAAACTTTGATTGCAGGTCGACCTAACTCTAAATATGAATCACAGATCGCTGAAAGCAAATGACTCTTACCTGTTCCAGCACCGCCATAGACATAAAAGCGGCTCACCAACCCAGCATGTAGCTGTCGAACTGCATCAACCACAGGTCCCCAACCCGGTCCCGAAAAATCACTGATTCGAGCATCGAGTTGAGGTTCTATATCCAGTTGTAGTTGACGCATATACTTAATTTGTTCCTCAATTACTTTAAGTCATTCGAGTTTGAAGTCTCTGTATCTTGAGAGTTTTTAATTTGAATATCAAGCTCTACATGACCTGATTCAATATTTATATGTTGAGTTTCACCTTCCACCAACACAACTTCTGTTGGTAATCCATATAAGCGACTTTTTTCATAATTATCACGTGCGTGCTTTAATAATACAACAATGACAGCAGCCACAGGTAAGGCAATTAACATTCCAAGGAAACCACCAAGTTGTGCACCAGCCAATACAGCAAAAACCACTGCGACTGGAGATAAACCAATTTTATCTCCCAACAAGAATGGCTGAAGAATATAGCCTTCGACCATCTGTCCAATCATAAACACAACACCAACCAGAAGTAGCTGCGTCCAGTCCAAACCAAACTGAAACAGTGTTGCGATTACGGCAGCAATAATCCCGACACCAAAGCCTAAATAAGGAATAATGCTTGCTAAACCAGCAATCATTCCAATAATCAAGCCAACCTCAAGACCAATCAGTTGTAGACCAACAGCATAAACAATGCCTAACAGAAGCATGACAAGGAATTGGCCTTTAACAAAAGCACCTAATACACTATGACATTCACGAACGATGGTTAACGTTGACGCTTCATAAGGACGTGGAATTAAACGTCTAAAGCTTTGCAGCATTCTTTCCCAATCAAGCAAAAAGTAGAATGAGATAATTGGAATTAAAATCACCACACCACCCAACTGAATAAAGTTCAATCCAGATTGGGCAACTCTTAATGCCATGGTTTGAATACTGTCAGCACTGTAGTTGGTCTGGATATAATCCATAAAAGCTTTGGTAATCTGCTCAGTATCAATTTCCATCGGCACCACATTAAAAGTATGTGATACCCACGGTAAGAAGGTTGCATTAATCCAATGAATTCCCGCAGGAATACTATCCCGCGCATACATCAATTGCTTCCAGATCAATGGTACTAAGAACCATAAAACCATGGTCAAAGTCACACCAATACCAATAAATACGATGCTGATTGCGAGCCAACGGGGCAATTTAATTTTGACAAGAACATCCACAAGCGGGCTAAACAAGTAGGCAATGAAAAAAGCACCTACAAAAGGAATCACAATGGGCTTTAATAGATAGAGCACCCAAAGGAGTAATGCGAGCCCAGCGAGGATAAAGATACGACGTAGTACCTGATCTTGCATAAAATCTAGCCTTTTTTCGTGTAATCGTTATAAATGGAAAAAAATTTTAATTAAAGATAGCATTTTCGAGCATAAATAACATAAGAGTTTCGTATATTCAGGTTATAATCTGCCGCCACTGCGGAGACTTCACTATGAGCAACTCAACTTCTACCCCAAATACTGGTTTAAGCTATAAAGATGCTGGCGTCGACATTGAAGCGGGAGACGCATTGGTCGATCGTATCAAATCTGTCGCTAAACGCACCACTCGTCCTGAAGTAATGGGCGGTCTTGGTGGTTTCGGTGCCCTATGCAAAATTCCAAAAGGTTATGAAGAACCTGTTTTAGTATCAGGAACAGATGGTGTAGGGACTAAATTACGTTTAGCACTAAACCTCAACCGTCATGACACGATTGGTCAAGATCTCGTTGCAATGTGTGTAAACGACTTACTTGTTTGTGGTGCTGAGCCATTATTCTTCCTCGACTACTATGCGACTGGTCATTTAAATGTTGATGTTGCAGCAGATGTCGTAACAGGTATTGGTAAAGGTTGCGAACTTGCTGGTTGTGCATTGGTCGGTGGTGAAACTGCTGAAATGCCAGGTATGTATGAAGGTGAAGATTACGATCTTGCTGGTTTTGCTGTTGGTGTGGTTGAGCACAGCAAAATTATCGATGGAACTAAAGTGAAATCTGGTGACGTACTTCTTGGTGTAGCATCTAGTGGTGCACACTCAAATGGTTACTCATTATTGCGTAAAATTTTAGATGTTAAGAATGTAGACTTAACTCAAATCGTCGATGGTCGTCCACTTGCCGACGTGGCAATGGAACCAACACGCATCTATGTAAAACCAGTACTTGAACTTTGCAAACAAGTTGATGTTCATGCAATGGCACATATCACTGGCGGTGGTTTACCAGGTAACTTACCACGTGTACTTCCAAATGGTGCTCAAGCTGTCATTGATGAAGCAAGCTGGGAATGGTCTGAATTATTCCAGTTGTTACAACGTGAAGGCAACGTAGAACGCTTTGAAATGTACCGCACATTTAACTGTGGCGTAGGTATGGTGATTGCAGTTGATGCAAGTGAAGCAGACAAAGCTATCGATCTCTTAAATGCTCAAGGCGAAAAAGCATGGAAAATTGGTTATATCCAAGAAAATGCTGAATCAGTTGAAGGCGCAGACGAAAAAATTCGCGTGATCTTTGCATAATGAGAATTGCTGTCCTTGTCTCTGGCAACGGTAGCAACTTACAGGCCCTGATCGATGCAAATCTTTCAGGGCAAATCATTGGTGTCTTATCCAACAAAGCTGATGCTTATGCATTACAACGTGCCAAAGATGCCAATATTGCGACCGCTGTTATTTCACATAAAGATTATCCAAATCGCGAAAGCTTCGATGACGCCATGCATCAACAATTATTAGCATGGCAAGTTGATCTCGTGATCCTTGCTGGTTTTATGCGGATTTTAACACCAAGTTTTGTTAGCAAATGGCAAGGCAAAATGTTAAATATCCACCCTTCTCTGCTGCCTTTCTACAAAGGTGTGAATACACATCAACGTGTATTAAATACCGGAGATCGTTTGCATGGCTGTACCGTTCATTTTGTAACAGCAGAACTCGATGCAGGACAAAGTATTGCGCAATCGGCAATTCAAGTTGGTTTGCAGGATTCGGTAACAAGCTTGGCGCAACGTGTGCATGAACTTGAACACTTTATCTATCCTCAAGTTGCACAATGGTTCTGTACAGGTCAACTGACCTGGCAAAATGGTCAAGCCTATTTCAATCAGAAACCTTTAGAACGGCCAATTCAGTTTGCACAGTTCTAAAAAATAAAAACGCATCCTAGGATGCGTTTTTATTGATTTAAACCACTAAACTTTTAATTTTCTCTATTGTTTCCATCGGATGCTCTAATGGGAACATATGTCCGCCCTCCATTACAGAAAAAGGGATACCCAATTTCTTTTTCGCCACTTGCGGGAATTTTTCTTTTAAGAAAATACTGTCTTGCCCCACAACCAAATGTACAGGTACAGGAGGTTTTGGCATCGGTAACCACCACATGGATGGCGTAGTCCTAAACATTGCCACTTCATCCTCTTTCGCAATGGTCAGTGTGACACCACCATTTTGTGGGTCATCTGTCAGGGCATAGTCGATATAAGCTTGAAAGCAATCTGGATCAAAGTACTGATAAAAACCTCTCGAACCTAGCAGCTCCGCAGCTTGTTCACGCGACTCCCAATGATCACGACGACGTACCGACAAGCCAGCTGGGGTGATTTTATCCACTAATTTAGGTTTAAAGATTTTAGCAAGATGAAAAACAAAGGATGCTTTACCAATAATGAGTGGTGGATCAAGCATGATGACTTGTGAAAATAGTTCAGGACGGCGATAAGCAGCCATCAGTGTCAAAACTGAACCCAATGAATGCCCCAAGCCAATCACTTTACGCCCTTGTGCTTGCTGCACAATGCTATCAATAATCTGATCGACTAAGTGCGTCCAACCATGGGTAATTGGATAGCGCTTGTCATTTCCAATTTCTGCAACATAGATAATGTCGTATTGATCTTTTAATTGATCAAACAGCTTTTGATAAACTTTAGATGGAACGCCATTGGCATGGGCAAAATGAATCAAAGGTTTCATAAGCTTGTCTTTTATTTTCACTGATTGGTCAATTATCCTGCTCTACATATGTATTGCAAATTAAAAGGATAACTGTCCAGTTATTTTTAGCATAAAAAAGGCTGTGATATACACAGCCTCCTTAAAATCAACATAGTGCTTTGATCAAAGCCTATCTATTATTGTATTTTCGCGTTCTGCTGAGTTTCTAGCTGTGCAGCAAGCGAACTACTAATACCTGCACCGAGCTGCGCCCCCATACGTCCTAGAATTGATTCTAACGGATTACGTTGAACGGTATAATCTACTTTTTGCTCAATCTTCAGATCACGCATCAATGTGGTCAAACTACCACTACGGTCAGCAACACCTAAAGCAACAGCCTGTTCACCTGTCCAGAACAATCCAGAGAAAATAGCTGGGTCATTTGACTTCAAACGTTTACCACGCCCTTCTTTCACTGCATTGATAAAGTGAGTATGCACATTATCAAGCACCGACTGCACATGTTGTTTCTGTGCTGGATCAAGTGGCTTGGTCATACTTAAAATATCTTTATTACTACCCGCAGTCAGAGTACGGTCTTCAATGCCTAACTTCTGCGCCAAGCCACTTAAGCCATAGTTCGGCATAATTACACCGATCGAACCCACTAAGCTAGATGGATTGACAATGATTTCATCTGCTGCTGAGGCAATATAATATGCACCCGATGCGCCCATATCCCCAATCACCGCATAGACTTTTTTATCTGGGTGCTGTTTTTTCAAGTAACGAATTTCTTGCCAGATTTCATCCGACTGCACTGGTGAACCGCCTGGTGAATTGATATTCAATGCAACTGCTTTACTGCCACTCGCTTCAAATGCACGTTTTAAAGCTTTGTTGGTATCTTCACTATTCACAGTAGACTGGCCAGCAGATGAATCGATGGTTCCCACAATATCAACAACAGCCAAGTGATTGCTGCTGATACTGGTGGTTGCTTTATCTGATGACGAGGTACAGCTCTTGGTCATTGCCAATAATACAATCAGCAAATATGCAAAACCCAAGCATTTAAAAAAGATGCTCCAACGGCGGCTACGACGTTGTTCTTCCACAGAAGCAAGAACAGCTTTTTCTAAAATTTGCCATTCTTTGCCTGTCACATTATTACTATTTGTAGATTCATTTTGTGGTTTTGGTGGCCAATCGGACATAAGATTCCAATCCAATATATTTTAAAAAGTGACTTTATTATATACGCGGATTTGAGTAAAACTGTTTAAATAACTTGTCTTAACTTATAATTATTTTTTGCTTTATACTTTCCTTTGTAATTTTTCTAATTTTGAATACATGACCCAGCCCAAATCAAACAATTCAAGTTATCGTCTTATCAAGCTTGTTAGTCATCAGCCACTCCAATTGGGACGGTTTTTTGCACGCTTGGTTGCAGCCTTAGTCAATACATTCCCGCTGTCTAAGCTTTCAAAAATTATCAGCTTGAATATACAAATTGCTTTTCCTGAAATGGAACAACAACAAAGACAAAAACTCACCAAACAAGCAATACAAAACGAACTGACCTCTTATTTCGAGTTTTTGAGTATTTGGGGTTCAACAAATGAAAAAAATATCAAGAGCATCCATCGCATTCAGGGTGAACATTATTTCCATGAAGCTGTTGCAGAAAAGAAAGGGTTGGTATTAGTCGTTCCTCATTTTGGTACATGGGAAGTCATGAACGCATGGTTATCACAATACACCCAAATGACGATCCTCTATAAACCAGTTAAAAATCCCGATGCTGACCAGTTTGTCCGTGATGCACGTAGTCGCGAACTAGCCCATCTGGTTCCTACCGATGAAAGCGGGGTTAGACAGATTTTTAAGGCCTTGAAACAAGGTGGAACTACTGCGATTTTACCTGACCATACCCCTGATCATGGCGGGGACATGATCAACTACTTTGGTATTCCGCTTGCCTCCAGTAGCCTCAGTGCCAAACTGATTCAAAAAACCAAGGCCAAGGCCCTCCTCATCTATACAAAAAGAAATGATCAAGATGGCTTTGATATGTATGTCGAACCGATCAATCCTCAAATCTATGAAGGTAATGCCGAAGATGGCACGTTAATTATCCATCAAACTTTAGAACAACTGATTCGACGTTATCCAGAACATTATCACTGGAGCTACAAACGTTTTCGCGCTAATCCCGCTTTAAAAAAAATCTACGATATTGATGAAAAAGAAGCACTGGCAAAAGTGGCTGAAGTTCGTCAACAAACGCAGCAAAATAAAGAAGCTTAGACTATTCTCGCTGTAGCCACTTCCATTGCTGTCTTTGTTGCTTTAATTCAGTAACACCATTTTCAAATAAAAAAGTTAAACTGCCTGACTGTGCTGTATTCAGCAAAGGAATATTTAAGGATTGAAGACGACTTTGTAATTCTTGGCTTGGATGGCCGTAACGATTATCGAACCCAGCTGAGGCAATCGCTAATTTAGGGTTTAATGTCGCTAAAAAATCATAGGCAGAGCTATACTTACTGCCATGATGCCCTAAAACTAGAACATCCACTTTTAAATCAGGATAGTGCTGCAATAGCTTATATTCGGTTTCCCACCCCGCATCCCCCATAATCAGAAAATTTTGATACGGTTGTGCATTCAGGAATTGTAAATAAACGACACAAGACTGCTCATTTTGCTGGTATGTGGCAACAGCCAAGCCCTCTTGATCGGGTGATAAAATTTCTATTTTTAGATTTGAATATGACCAAGTCTGACCTTGTTGGCACAATGAGAAATTATTTTTAAATGGCATTTTTTCATTGCGGTCATTGGACTGCACTTGAGTGATTGCAAAAGCATTTTGAATTGCTGTAAATGCACCACTATGATCTTGATCCAGATGAGACAAAATCACATGATCCAATGCCCGTATCCCTTGCTGCCTTAAAAAAGGAATGATGACGCGCTCGCCCAAACTAAACCTAGTTTCATCATATGACCCACCCGTATCAATCATTAGACTCAGTTCTGGATGCTGTAAAAATATAG
Organism: Acinetobacter sp. UBA991; assembly: GCF_002292065.1. Classification (NCBI taxonomy): domain Bacteria; kingdom Pseudomonadati; phylum Pseudomonadota; class Gammaproteobacteria; order Moraxellales; family Moraxellaceae; genus Acinetobacter; species Acinetobacter sp. UBA991. Next base: position 131,949 of record NZ_DBBF01000009.1, read on the forward strand.
CCTGTCCCTGTCCAACATCAAGAATAGTAAATACCGTTGATTGGACTTTTATCCCAAGAAAAATCGGTAAAAAGCACACCAGCGACCAGATCTTGGAGACTGTGCCTCTTGGCAGAAATAGAATCACGATACCAATAATAAAACCCAACATCATCAAGGGAGTGTAACTGACACCATATAACTCAGGTGAAATGCGCTGTAGGCTATTGAGTAGCCATAACAAAATAGCCAGTAATCCATCACTCAACTGAAATAGTAGTTGCCCAAGCGTAGGAATCAACAACCAAATACATGCTGCGATAATCCCTAAAGGCACTACTACGCCACTAAGCAATGGGATGGCAATCAAATTACTGATCGGCGCAAGCCATGAAATCTGCTGAAAGAAAATAAGTACCAAAGGGAGTAATGCAATGAAGATTTTCCATTGCGACTCAATCAGAAGCTTCACCGCTAGAAGTAGTTTTTGAGTCGTTGTGATGACTTGTTCTTGAGGTACATCCCTAATCGTTTGATAGATGCGCAGCAGAATAAAGCACGCCCCATAGGACAACCAAAATGCAGCAGACAAAATACTGAATGGATCAAAGATCAGCAATAAGCTTGCGCTATAAATCAATAATGCAAATGGTTGAATCGACTGTCTAAACCATAGAAAAATGCTTGCAATAATTACGGTTAATAAAGTTCGCAATGCAGGAATTTCAAAACCGACAAAGGCCACATACAACAGTACACTGAATCCAAAAGGCAACAGTACTAACACCTGTCGTGGTTGCCATAAATATAATTTTGGCGCATAACGCTGAACCATGCACTTTAATACCCAAGTCAGCATCAGCGCAAAAACCAAGACATGTGGCCCAGAGATTGCCAATAAATGTGAAAGACCTAATTGTTGGAATTGTTGCTTTAAACGATTTGATAACAAGCTTTCGTCACCAGTCAGCAAAGCCAATAACAACCCTTTGTGCTGTAGCGTACTCGCTTGTAACATTTCACGGAATGACAAGCGCAGTATTTCAACATTGAGCAAAAATTTTTCTTGTAGGGTCTGTTGTTGCTTAAGATGCTGGTGGTAGCCCAAACGATAGATCTGATCCTGACTTAAAGACTGGATGTCGCTGACCTGATAAGCAGACATGATATTTTGTTGTAAAAACCATTTTTCCTGATCAAATGCACCTGCGACAGCATAGCTATGTGCAGGTTTTATCCTCCCAGATAGACGATAATAATGACCTAATTGCAACTCTTGCTGCTGAACAATTGGATTATTTTGTTGTTTTATATAAAGTACCCAATCAACGGGCTGTGTGTGCCGATTAAGTACTTCTGCGATTTGTTTCTGCCCATCGTCGCTTAACTCGTCAATCTTTTTGATATATATAATGGCTTCAAAAGGCTGTACTTCAATTTCTTTGAGTTTTAGCCGTTGCTGCAAGGCTGAATCTGCATAATAAAAACCTGTACATAACAAGGCCCAACTGACACTACATAAGAGTAACAACCTATAGGCAACAGATTCAGAATATAACGTTCTTTTATATAGACCCAGACCAAATATCACGGCTGCTAATGTTAGCCAAATCCACCAAGTTTGTGCGGCAAAGCTAAAATCATGTCCCATCAGGGCAATACCAGCAATCCAGCTGATTAAAACAATTTTCAACATTTCTTAAAATTAGATTTAGTTTTTCTAAAGACAAAATTAAAGCCCTTTTTCAGGGCTTTAACAAGAGGTCTAATTCAATATTTATGCACTATTCATAACGTAATGCTTCCGCAGGTTGAACTTTAGCTGCACGTAATGCTGGATAAATTGTTGCGAGTAGGCTTAACAGTAGCGAGACACTCACAACAAGTAAGACATCTTGCCAGCGTAAATAGGAAGGCAGATAATGCACAAAATACGCATCGAGTAGATTCAAGCCAAAGGTGGTATTGATCCATGACACAATATTACCAATGCTTAAAGATAGAATAATGCCTAAAACAGTCCCTAAACCCGTTCCAATCACACCAATAATTGTCCCCTGCACCATGAAAATTTGGGTGATCAATAAGGGAGACGCCCCTAAAGTACGTAAGATTGCAATGTCTGACTTTTTGTCGGTAACCAACATCATCAAAGATGAAATGATATTAAAAGTAGCCACGATAATAATCAGTAAAAGCAATAACCCCACCATATTTTTTGCCATTTGAATGGCGCTAAATAAATTACCTTGGGTATATGTCCAATTAGAAGCATAAAAATTACTTGGTAATTTTTTGATAATGCTCTCAGAAATTTCTGGTGCGGCAAAAATATCATCCAGCTTTAAACGTATGCCCTGCGCACCATCTGGTAAGCGTAATAAAGTTGATGCATCATTGAGTGCAATATATCCCACCATCGAATCGACTTGAGTCCCGATTTTGAATATTCCAACCACTTCAAAACGTTTAAATCGAGGCACAACACCTGCCGATGAACTGGTCGCTTCTGGTAAAACCAGTGTTACAGGATCATTAAGTTTAAGTCCCAAACTATCAGCTAAATCTTGTCCTAATACGATTCCATATTTCCCTTTTTTCAGCGCATCTAGACTGCCTGCTTTCATATAGTCATGAACAATAGAGACTTGTTTTTCATATTCTGGCTCAATCCCCGAGATCGAAATCCCAGTCACTTGACCATGTGCAGTTAGCATCCCTTGTAACTGGGTATAAGGCGCAACTGCAACAACATGAGGCTGTTTAGCGATATCTTTCGCCAGACCATCCCAATTGGTCATAATTTGTGTTGAGGCAATGGTCGCTTGCGGCACAATGCCTAAAATACGGTTTTTTAATTCCCGGTCAAAACCATTAATCACAGATAAAACTGTAATCAGTACCGCCACACCCAAAGTGAGACCAATCATGGTCATCAACGAAATAAAAGACACCAGACGGCTTTTTTTTCTCGCTTGTGTGTATTTCAGCCCAATATAAAATGAAATGGGTTTAAACATGCTCACCCACCCATATACCATCTTGCATATGCAAAATTGAATCTGCTGACTGTGCCAATTGTTCATCATGGGTCACGATCAACATTGCCATGTTGAGCTCTTTTTTCAAATCGGTGAGCAATTCAAAAATATTGAGTGCTGTTTTACGATCCAGATTTCCTGTTGGTTCATCTGCCAACACCACAGCTGGCTTGGTCACCAATGCACGGGCCAACGCCACACGTTGCCGTTCACCACCCGACAATTCGCCTGGTTTATGATCCATACGATGGGATAAACCTACTCGATCCAGTAAATATTCAGCCTGCTTTTTCACGTCCTTAAAGTTGCTTTCTCTGCGCAACATTAATGGCATAGCCACATTTTCTAGAGCTGAAAATTCAGGGAGTAAATGATGGAACTGATAAACGAAACCAAGGTATTGATTACGCTTGTAGCCACGCTCCGCCTCGCCTAAATTATCAAAGCGTTGGCCTTGTAAAAATACTTGTCCTTGTGAAGGCTGCTCCAAGCCACCTAACACATGCAATAAGGTACTTTTACCTGAACCACTTGAACCCACAATTGAAACAAACTCGCCCGCATTGACTTGAAGAGATAAGCCTTTGATCACTTCAACTTTACTTTTGCCATCATCGAAATGCTTAAAGATATTTTTTGATTCTAGAACGATCTTACTCATAACGTAATGCCTCAGCTGGTTGCGTTTTCGCTGCACGAATAGCGGGGTAAATTGTTGCTAAAAAACTGATAGATAAAGATGCTGTCACAACAATCAGTACATCTTGCCAGCGTAAATAGGAAGGTAAATAGCCAATCACATAACCACTAAATAAATTCAGTCCAAAGGTATGATTTAACCAGCTCACCAAATCGCTGATGGTTAATGCAAAACTGCTACCTAAAATCACCCCGATCACAGTACCCACAACACCAATGATGGTGCCCTGTACAATAAAAACAGACGTGATAAATCTTGGAGAGGCGCCTAAAGTACGCAGAATTGCGATATCCGCCTTTTTATCGGTGACCACCATCACCAATGAAGATACGATATTAAATGCTGCCACGACAATAATCAGAAATAACAGCAAACCGACCAGGTTCTTTTCCATTTTTACTGCGCTGAATAAACTCCCATGCGTTTCCTTCCAGCTTGTTGCATAAAAATTATCAGGTAATTGTTTAACAATCTGGTTAACTACTTCGGGAGCAGCAAAAATATCATCCACTTTAAGGCGTACACCTTGTGCACCATCAGGTAAACGCAATAAAGTAGAAGCATCATTCAAGGCGATATAACCGACCATTGAATCCACTTCTGCACCGACACTAAAAATCCCCACGATTTTAAAACGTTTAAAACGAGGTACCACACCTGCGGGTGACGGTGTCGCTTCAGGCAACACCAAAGTCACACTGTCATTTAAGCCAAGGCCGAGTGCATCGGTCATATCCTTGCCGAGGACAATCCCAAACTCGCCTTTTTTTAATGCATTTAAATCACCTGAAACCATGTGGTTCTGGATAATCGAAACCTTCTTTTCATATTCAGGATCAATCCCCGTCACCATAATGCCTGCAACTTGCCCTTGCCCAGTTAACATCCCTTGCAATTGAGTAAAAGGTGCAGCACCAGTGACATGCGGATGCTTCTCAACTTTTTTTACAAGCTCAGGCCAATCTGTTAGAATTTGAGTAGAAGAAACAGTGGCTTGTGGAACCATTCCAAGGACACGATTTTTTAATTCACGATCGAAACCATTCATAACAGATAGCACTGTAATGAGAACAGCGACACCAAGCGTCAAGCCGATCATGGAAACTAAAGCGACAAAAGAAATAAAATGATTACTCCGCTGAGCACGAGTGTATCTCAACCCTATATACAGCGAAATTGGCTTAAACATACCATCTAGTCCGAGGTGATTTATTATGGAAAATTCACAACATCATCTTGTTGACGACAACACTGAACGTCGAGTGATGTCTCGTATTGATGCTGTGTTGAGAATCAACTATCAAATCATTCCAGATGATGTTGCGTTGAATGACCCGTATGATTCTCATTTCGTTTTGCCACGCTATTTTCTACTACTTGCAGAATTAGATCAATTTGATCATGCGTTTCGCTACGAATTAGAACAATTAAATGAAAAAGATCAACAAATTGCTCGCATCTTATCCCTTTTTAACCAAAAATTGAATCTGATTACAGGCTCTTTTTACGACAATATCGTGCAATCCTTATTGCCCGTTCCTGAACAAGTAAATTTTTCGGAGAATGGTTTAAGTTTTTATAGTTCGCAAGATATTATTGAAGGCACATATATCCATATTACCTTGAGCCACCCAGAAAATTTCTTCCATATTGCAGCAACAGCACAAGTGGCACATAGCACGGCAGACGAACAAGGTAAGTTCCGTATCGGCGCGTATTTCATTACTTTAAATCCGCAAGATCGGGCTAAATTAGCGGCCAGTATTCAACAAACACAACAAACGGAAAGTAATTAATCCCCACATTTTCTTATATTTTTAAACGGCGATATGCTCTTAAATCTTTAAAGAAATAAAGGAGTAGTCCAAATAAAATAATACTCGCCCCAATAAAGACCTGAGCGGACAATTGTTCGTGATTCAGGTATGCCCCGATCAAGATCGCCAACATTGGCGTCATCACCGTTGTTAATGACAATGTGGTTGCTTTTAGATTTTGCACCAATTTAAAGTAGCAGAACATGGCGATCAACGATGCCATAATCACCGTATAAGCCAATGCCAATAATGATTTGGCTGATGGGAAATGTGTTGGAACATATTGCCAGATCCACGGGATTAACATGGTTGCGAATATTGTTGAAACCAGAATTGAACCCGTTGCCTGTGCCATGACAGGCAAATCTGCATTAATCTTCTTCACTAGAAAAATTGACAATGAATAAGAAAAAACACTAATCAGCATTAAAATAATACCAATCGGCTGCACATGTTGCTGGCTACCACTCAGGCAGATCATGGCTAATCCAACAATCGATGTTGCCATCCCTAACCACTGTAAACCCGCTAGTTTTTGCTGGAAGCCAAAGCGCCCAATTAGACCGGCCATAATCGGCGCCAAACCAAACATCAGCGCAATCAATCCAGAACTTAAATAAGCTGTTGCCGCATAGGTAAAGATTTGCGATCCAATCAGGCTTAATGAACCCGCAGCATAACTGAATACTGCAATTTTATGGACTGGGAACTTAACCTTCAACAGCAATAACACCGTTACAGCCAAAGGCAAAGCAATAAAGAAGCGGATCACCAATGCCCACATCGGATGTAGGTCGGAGACACTCCATACAATCGCTAAAGGTGTAGTTGCCCAAATAAAGACTAATAGCCCATAAGTAAGCATGAGGTTAATACGTGATGGCATAACCGACTCAAGAAGCTGTCTTACGTTTCTGTTTTAAAATGGTCTGATCCAGTGAACTTGAGAACTCTCGCTTGTCTCGTTCTGAGATCGGAGGAGGCCCACCGGTTTGAACTCCTGCACCACGTAAAGTATCCATAAAATCTCGCAAATGCAGACGCGCTTTCACATTTGCAGTGGTATAGATCTCACCTCGCGGATGGATTGCAATCCCGCCCTTTTCAATCACTTGTGCTGCAAGCGGTATATCCTGCGTAATGACAATGTCATTTTCTTGCATTCGATCTACAATTTCCTGGTCGGCCTTATCGGCACCACTCATCACTTGAATTGATTTAATCCGCAGTGACGGCGTAATACCCACATTTTGATTGGCAACAAAAATAACTTCAAGTTGATAACGATCAGAAGCACGTAGAATAACTTCACGTAAAATTTTAGGCAAAGCATCAGCATCTACCCACAATTTGAATGGCAGCACGTTGGCAAAAGCTCATGAAAGTAAAAAATATAGTGTAACAGATTACTGGAAAAGTAGAGTGAAGATCATCCTACTATTCACATCGACAGTTCGTTTAAGACATACTTAAGCAGCATATTGATATTTCGAGCTAAAAAGTAAATTAATTGTAGAGAATTACAGATTCAGACTTGAAATATGACAGTTACCCTCGATTTAATAGAATAAGTTCAATCTTTTTAGCATTACGCTTTATGAAAAATCAAAACAGTCCAGAAATCATTAAAATTCAAGATCAAAATTTCGGTAATCATGTCGAGCATTGGAACTTACTGACAGATACTCCCGAAACGGATGTTCCCAAATGGTTAGGATTGGCTCTTGATGCACCGGTAATGCCGATGGGCCTGTGTCAGGACGAACATGAAATGGATCAATCATTCTGGTTGATTCAAGGTCCGAGTGGCGAAGCTGTTTCGATTAATCAAATTATTGCGGTTGAAGATCAAAAACCTCGTGCATTGAAAACAGCATTTCCAAGTTTTGATAGCCCATATAAATATGATGCGCAAATCGAGCGAATTATTACCTGCGATTCTTCAACTCAGGCAGTATTACGTTTGAACTTAAATAAAAATACCGTTATTTATGCATTCGATAATTTATTCAGTGTAAATAGCTGTCAATATGACAAGAATCAAACCTATCAAGTTCAATTTAATGCTTGGGCATATGAATTAGAAACGGTTTCGGCTGATGAGAAAATCATTGTTGATGACCCAGCTTCAATTAAGCATCATCGCGCATTAAATGCGATTTTGACAGAGCATAATGGAATTGCCCCTGACAATTTACAAGAATTGATTAATGACTGGCAACCAAAAACACCAGAAGATCAAGAACCTGTCACTGTCGACTTTTCTAAAATGGTAGCTTACTTATTTGGTGAAACATTAGGTCAAGAAGATGAAGCTTGGTTCCAAGGTAATATCGTTGGCAAAACTTCTATGCAGTTTATGCAAGAACAATATACCCTTTATGATGTGACACTGGTATTAGAAGATGATTTACCTGCAATCTTGATCCGTATTGCAACCAAGAATGAATTGTATAAAAACTTTAACATTGGACAATATATTCGCGGTAACCTATGGATTCAGGCCAATATTTATGCTAAAAATACAAGAGTTTAGTTATAAAATTAATTAAATTCAAAAACTTATGTGTAAATTAGTATCTAATAAAAATTAATATGTACACACTTATGTACACAGCAAACAAAAGCCCTCAATAGAGGGCTTTTACACATATACCAACATGAACGTTACTGTTAATTGTGTTCGCTGTGCAGCTTGATAGAAGCAAGCACAGCACTGTGACGATTGAAGCAATGCATGAGCGTTTGCACATAATAGTCACTTCTTTAGAAAGAGTGCTCGCTCTGCTTCTCTGCGACGAACCAAACCTTTTAAGACTTTGCCACCGCCCTTGTTCCAACGTAAAAACTGATCGGCAGCACCTGCATAGTCTTTAGCATTTAGCTTTTTGAGCAATGTTGAGTTTTTAAATGCAGTAGATCCGATGTTGTAAGTAAGGGAAACCAAAGCATCAAATTGATTCTGAGA
>NZ_DBBF01000008.1:0-156480 GCF_002292065.1 Acinetobacter sp. UBA991
TACTTTTTGAAACACCACCCACAATACGACTAATATGTCACAAAGACACCTCCATAAAATTAGTGTTAATTAAATGGTCGTTTTCTTTACATTTAAAACATAATCCTAGAATTACATTTCTTATTCAAAATAACGTAAAGAAATTGCGATAATAAATCTATGTAAAGTTTAGGTACGTTTTATTATGATTATCGGATATGCTCGGGTCAGTACACATGACCAAAATCTAGATTCACAATTAGATGCACTCCAGAAGGCAGACTGTGAACAAATTTTTCAGGAAAAGATAACAGGAAAAATTAAGGATCGTCCTGAATTGATAAGTTGCTTGAAAGCTCTAAGAAAAGGTGATGTTCTGGTTGTTTGGAAACTTGATCGTCTTGCCCGTTCATTAAAAGATTTAGTCGAGATTATTACTGACTTAAATCAGCGTGAGATAGGCTTTAAATCGCTTACAGAGGCAATTGATACCACCTCTGCTACTGGCAGATTAGTCTTTCATATTTTTGGTGCACTAGCTGAGTTTGAGCATAGTCTAATTCGTGAACGTACCATAGCAGGTTTAGATGCAGCGAGAGCAAGAGGACGTAAAGGTGGACGTAAGCCTTCAATGTCAGAAAACGATATTAAAAAAGCGAAAGCAATGCTGAGTGATCCTCAGATTACTAAAACTGAAGTAGCCAAACATTTTGGTGTGAGCCGAGTAACGCTGAATAGCTCACTGAATAAATTTTAGATTCAATTAGCTCTTATGCGTATTCATTCGCTGATTTTTTACATACACATCTATAGATTGAATAGCCACTTATAATAAGACCTCTTAATTAATCATTACCTTCAAAAGTTATGAACTTTTATTATCAATCTTAGACAATATTTGATCCAAAATACTATTTGATTTTGCAGTATCCATTCCATCAGCAGGATTTTTCTTAAAAGCTTCAAGATTAATTTTAATTAAATCAGCATAAATATTATCATAAGCTTCTTGATTGTCTGATGATATTTGATGAAGCTTTAAAATTTCATCTTTATACTTTTCATAAGATTTAGCCAAAGACTCTTTATGTCCATATTCTGCTTCTAATTTGCTGTATTTATTTAAATTAAGATTAGCTACTGTAGCGATCCAAATTAAAGGGATATTTATAACTAACCGTATAGTAATAGAGATTAATGTGATTTTATCCAACGCATTAAAATCTATAGTTTTAAAGTTAAAAATAGCTAATAAAATTAAAGATGCAACAAAAACTCCTAAACTTACGTATTTATTCATCCTCGCTTCTTTGCCTTTTTCTACAAATCCACCAGCAAGTCCAGCAATACTTGAAAGACCAATAATTTTTTTGGCTTCGCTTTCTACTTCTTTTAAGTTCTGAAGTCTATGATCTAAGACATCAGAAAGTGCTTTTTGCTCAGGGTTACTTGAACCAAAAATCTTGTTGTAAAAATGGTCAATTTTTTTCTCTTGTTGCTTTATTATTTTAGATATAGAAAGCTTTTCTTCCCCACTTTCATCTTCTGAATTTTTAAATAATTCATCATAAAAATCACAGATCTTTTCATATTCCTTTTTGATAGCTTGCTCTCTTTGAATTTTTAATCCGTCAAATTCAATTTCATCTTCAAAGAAATATTTATTGAATGTATCCGCTTTCACATATATTTCATTAATTTGATCTACTTTATTTTTTTCTGACGAACTCTCATCATAAAAGTTGCTATATAAATGATCAATTTTACTTACTTTGCTCTCTAACTCAGTAATTTTTTCCTCTGTCATAAACTGCTTGAGATAATTTAACAAGGTTACATTTGGCTTATAGTTTTGTTGTAGAATCTGTTTTAGTTCTTCTGTATCTTGTTTTAATTCGGATAATGAATTTAAGTCATCTATTAATTGTTCTTTTTGTACTTTTAACTGTTGAGTTTCTAATCTTAGCGCATCAATTTCCTCTTTAATCAATTTCGCAGCAGCAGAACGCCCATCAGTAATAGCTTCTAAATCATTTCTTAAGGTATATTTTGCCGTTAAGCTTTTATTCAACTGATCCAATTCATTTAGAAGGTTTTTTAATTTTTGTTCATCTTTAGGATCTAAACTTTTTGAAAATACACCTTTCACTTTCTTCCCCTTTAATTTTATAAATAAAACTCCATCAGATTTTATACTGATGGAGTTTACAGTATTTTAAATATCCAACTTCGGTAAACTTCTCACAATCTTCATTGTTTCCAAACTTACCGTTATCACACGCAAGAACAATTCTAATGGATATTTGGCATCGCCCATCGTTTCAATCGCCCAATCGTTTGCATCGTTTACAATACCACTTTCTTTATGCGTAGAAACACCTTGACGATCCATAACCCATTCAAGTGCTGACTTACCATTTACGATATAATCATAAGCTTCTAGAGGTATTTCACGAATAGTAATAGAACTATTATAAATTACTGTATCTTTAATTTTTTCTTTCCCTTTTTTAGCAAATGTCATATTAGTTACATAGAAGTCTTTATCTTCTAATTGCTTTATTGACTTACTACCTAAATCCAATTTAGCTTTGTATGGATCAACTTTTTCATAGTTTAAGTGCCAGTGTGCTAGATCACGTCCTGCTTTAGAGAATATCCAGAAATCTTCAGTTTTTTTCACGCATGGGATACGTGGTAATTCTTTGCTAAGGTTGTCAGCATAACGAATACGATAATCTTCACTGTGTAATAAGCCATATACATAGTAGAAAATATCTTCCTTACTAATAGTTTCAGTTGGGTAAGCATCTTGGAAATGTTTTAAACCTTCATCACTAATCGCATTTTTACGAGTGTATTTACTATTGGCTGTTTTTGTTTTTTCATTTATAAGTGGATCAATTGAGTGATCGAATAGATTACTATCTGTTGATTTTTCTTCATACAAATACAAAGGTAGTGCTTGTGTATCACCAATAAAATGCAGATCAGGAATGTTATTTGTAATAAATAATCCTTGATTTCCTGATATACAAATTACAATGTTATCACCCTCAAAAAAATCTTTAATTGAGTAAAAGCTATGATTAAAGACTGTAGAAGCATAATGATATTGCTTCATAAATGGTCGATATGAGTTTATTTTGAAATCAGTATCATTATAACTCTGCTCTAAGAATCTTTTAAAAGGAGATTTCCAAGAGCGACCGCCCCAACTTGTAATTGATAAGTCTTTGTGTACAAAATCCATCATATTAGGGTACTTGTCTGGAGTTAATCCGGTGCAAGCTTTTTTATAGCGAGTAACTTCTTCGTTAAAAAATGCTAAAGCTTTTTTAGTTCTATTTTTAACTTTAATAAAGAAAAGTCATAGTTCCAAGCATCCCTATTTGTGATAACTCCTAGTGATATTTTTTCAAAAATGGAAGTATTACTTTTATCATGAATTTTTATAAAATCTTCGAAGGAGTCATCTCTTTGATTTAGCCAATCATTGTGATTATCAGGTATTATATTTTCCCATAACTTTAATGAGTTAATACCTGAAATACTATGTAAATTAGAAAGTTTCTCTAACTTTTCTTTTTTACTTAAATAATCACCAATATCAAAATAATGTATCTGACCTTGTATTTCTGTTTTTTGATTTTTTACTAAAATTGCAATTGCTACAGGAGTTCTAATATCAAATATATTACCTGCTTCCTTTTTTGCAATATCACCTGTAGTTCTTGAATTACCACGTAAGTTTATAATATACAAAGAACTAAATTCTTCGATCAAACATTTTCTAATTCCATCTGCTGCATTCGAGCTTAGATATCCTGAATTAGTAATAAATCCAACTACTCCTTGATCTTCAATTCGATCACTAGCCCATCTAATTGCTCGAATATAAGAGTCAAGAGAACTTCGTTTTCCTAATAGGTTTGCTGAATTTAACGTATATGTTTCATATATTCTTTTATCAAGATATTCATATTTTACATTTTGATTATTTTCATTTTGAGAACTTTGTCCTGCGGAATACGGAGGATTCCCAATAATCACTCGAATATCAAGTTCTTTTTGACGTTTACGTCTTGCACTGTTATCAACAAGAACTTTACTGACCAAATCCTCTTTTTCATACATTTCAAAGGTATCGGTTAAACAAATCCCTTCAAATGGGGTGTATTCCATTTCAGGATTGACCGTTTTCATCTGATCGTGATATACGGTTTCAATGTTGATTGAAGCAATGTAATACGCCAATAAAACGATCTCGTTGGCGTGGATTTCATTTTTATATTTATAGGTCAAACGATCCGCAGGGATTAAACCTGATTGAAGCAAACGGTTGATAAATGTCCCTGTACCCGTAAATGGATCAAGTACATGAACATTGTCATCAGCAAATGTTTTTCCAAATTCGCTTTTGAGTACGTCATTCACACTATGGATAATAAAGTCCACCACCTCTACAGGGGTGTAAACAATCCCTAGTTTTTCTGTCATGCGTGGGAAAGCATTTTTAAAGAATGAATCATATAGGGTTAAGATGATGCTTTGCTTACCCTCAGCAGTATTAATGCCTTCTGCTCGCAGTCTGACTGATTCATAGAATGAGTTAAGCGTATCTGTTTCTTTATCCAAATGATGCTCATTCAGCGCATCTAGCACCTTTTGCATCGCTAAACTCATTGGGTTGTGTTCAGCAAAGCTATGATCTTTAAATAGGGCATCAAATACTGGTTTGGTGATTAAGTGCTGTGCCAACATTTCAATGATTTCAGCATCAGATACGCTATTGTTTAAGTCATCACGTAGTTCATTTGCAAATTCATTAAATGCTGCAATTTCATTTGTATTAGCAGGGTTTTCAAGGATGGCTTGAATACGGTCAATATGAGTTTTAGCAATTTTTGCGACATCACTTGCCCAATCTTCCCAATGGTGGCGATTACCACATTTTTTTACGATCTTGGCATATAAAGCTCGTTCAATCTCGCCGACTTCAAATACCATTTCCTCTTGAACTGGTAGCGGGGTTTCTGCTGTACCAATAGATGAACCACCTCTGGCTTGTGCTGTACCCCTTCGTTTTTTACCTTCACTTAAACCTGTTGTGTTTGTTTCACCTTCATCATCTTTGGGTTTGGCTTTTTTAGCCTTTTTAACAACCTTATCAGCAACCGCAATAACCTCCATGCGGGATACGTCTTTGCCATTAAACTCTAACTTGTTGATCATCGCATCAAAGCGGTCATCATGCGCACGTAGAGCGTTTAGTACTTGCCATACCACACGATAGGCTTCATTAGAATTTAACGCCTGTTCAGGCTCTACACCCGCAGGAATCACTACAGGTAATATGACATAACCAAGTTGCTTACCATCAGCTTTACGCATGACACGTCCAACAGATTGCACTACATCGACCTGTGAGTTGCGAGGTGTTAGGAAAAGAACTGCATCGAGTGACGGAACGTCTACACCCTCTGATAAACAGCGCACATTAGACAAGATACGACAAGTATTTTCAGGGGCTTGTTCTTTTAACCAAGTGATTTTTTCTTTCTTTTCTGTTGCATTCATACCGCCATCAACATGTTTCACATGGCAATTTAGTTTTAATGAAGGATCAATATAAGGGTCTTCTTCTGTTCTATATAAATGATCCATTTCTGCTTGTTGATATGCTTCAACAACAGCACTAAACATTTCAGTAATTTGCTTAGAACTAACTTTATGTTTTTTGCCTTTATATTCTTTTTCAATCACCTGACAGAAGGCAACCGCACGTTCCATTGGCTTTGCAACTGTGCCATCTGGATTATATAAACCTTGTTTAGCGAGGGCTTTCCAACAGCCAACAATTTTTGCAGCATCATCAACTTTTAGAGAGTTATTTTCGTCTTTTAATAAGCCTTGTAATTGACGATTAATATGGCTTTCTTCAACAGCAAGTACAATTACCTTATAATCACATAAAATGTCCATTTTTACAGCTTGTGAGAATGTGATGACATATAAATCTTCACCATACAGTGATTTATCATCCATTGAGCAAAGTGTTACACCCTCTGTTTCTTTAGCCGTATCACCATAAATACGTGGTGTCGCAGTCATATATAGACGTTTCTTGCCTTGTACATAATCATTATTATGAATACGCACAAACTTGGATTCATCATCTCCCTCAAAAGTTGCCCCTGTGGTACGGTGAGCTTCATCACAAATAATTAAATCAAATTCAGGGAATCCAGCTTTTTGAGCTTCTGCAATCACATCAATGGAATGATAGGTTGAGAAAACAACATTCATGTCCTCATTTGCTTCATTCGGTTTAAATAAATCTCTTGCCTTAAATGCATTAACTAAACTTTGGGGATTGGTTGTAGCAGGGAATTTTAAGTCACTAATCCCAACTACAATATTGTCATCATCTTTTTTCTTACCAACATCACTATCAGAACATACTGCAAAGCTACGAATACCAATCATGGTATCTTGCGTCCACTCATCCAGCGTTTGACTTAATAATGCAAGGCTTGGCACAAGGAATAAGACATTTTTACCACGGCCCACTAATTCTTCTGCAATACGCAAAGAAGTAAAAGTCTTACCCGTACCACATGCCATAATGAGCTTGCCACGATCAGCCGCCGCCAAGCCGTGTTTAACAGCTTGAAGTGCAGGACGTTGATGTTTGCGTAATTGTTTTTTGTCACGAAAAATAGGCTTCACATTTGGATCAAAATCAAACTGTGTCCAGTCAATTAAACTGCCTTCTAAATCTAATAAGGAAATAGTCGCAACAGGGGGATGTGCATCTAATAAAGATGATTTTGCGTTATCAGTCCAATCATCCGTTGAAGCCACGATATAACGATATGAAAAATAGGATTTACCAGATCCACCTAAAAAGCTATCAATATCTTTCTTCTGAATTTTTGTAGTGTTGTAATTTTTACACTGGATTGGATGAAATTCACCACCCATCGTTACCGCAACTAGATCAATACCATAGTCACGTTTATCAGTAATATTTAACTTTTCACCGTACTTTTCCACCCAATCTGCATAAGACAAAACTTCTGTGTAAAGTTCAGCATATTTAGGCTCATTCAAAAAATATTGAACCATCAAATTTTCAAATGAAGTGCCTTTATCTCTATTTGTAAGTGTAATTTTTTCGATAGATTGAAGTAAATTAGTTAAAGCTGACATTCTGAATAAGCTCCAAAAATTTTAAGTGTTTTTTACACTAAAATTTAAAAAATATATTGATGTGAAATTTAACATATTTATAAAAATGGCATTAGGAAATATAAGATTTTTGAATTTTTCTACTAATAAAAATAAGAACAGTATGTGAAAAAGAAGAATTATTAAATACACATATTATCTAGGCTTTAGACTGTACATTTTACCGCCTGAGCCATGTATAAGATTACATCATGGGCAGTAACGACAGAAGTTAATGTCATTTGTAGGCAAGCTTTTTAAGTTCAATTAGATGCCGACTTATTACACGATTAGCGGCATGCATCATTACACGCATTGAAGCCTCATCATCTCCAAATTGCATTGGCACAACCTGACTCATCGAAGGTGGACGAGGCTTGCGATTTTCAGTCATAAAGTCTTTAAAACGTTTAACCATGCTGCATCTCTCAGAGTTTCTTAACAATAGAATTAAATTCTAATACACATAATCTCTTTATAGAAATCACATTTTCGCTCGAACCGAGTCAACAAAATGTAGCACTGTGGTCAAGCCACTAATAGTCTGAATCTGCTCAATTGGAACTCCTTTGGTCGCTTCATTATAGGAATTCATGAAGTAGTGAATCCATTCTGAATCTCCACCACTGAGTACATATACTGCACGATAAATATCAATGAGCAATATGGCCAGTTCTCCTTGCTTAGTCGCAGGGTCGAGTTCAGGATTGGCTTTAAAACTACTGATAGTGTCACAATGCACCCCAATCACAGATGCAAGCTGTGCCTCTTTCAGGCCAAGCTGATCCGCAGTGTTAAGCAAGGATTTTGCTAACACTACTTTAGACTCTACATTAGATTGGGTAATATTTGTCTTCATAAGCTTCAATAAGATTAACTAAAATTTCCATTTCCTCAGCTTCAGGCGTTCCTTCATCTGCCTGAAAGATATTTTCTAAGCGAATAAAAGCATTCGTAAGAAGCTTTGTTGCACAAATACCCAAAACTATGATTTTATTATATTTATTTTTATTAAAATTTTAACAAACCTCTTAAAAATCAGTATCTTGCAAAATATTTATGCAACAAAGCCTTCGTAAGATCATCATCACTTCTAATTGGTTTAATATCCATTATTTCCTCATTCTCATCATGTCTTCCAATTCCTAAAATCCAGAAAGAGGAGCGTAGACATCAATTTTGATTACTTTATTGCTAGTCTGGTTCATCTATTATTACGTTGCCTTTTGCAAAGCAACCTTGACCAATTCAGTCAGAACTTTTTTTACTCATCGGCTCATTTAGTTTAGCAATACTTAGCCCATACTTATAGGCGTTGTATTGCCACACTACGAACTGTTCCAACAACAAAGCGTTCTCTTTTTCCAGTCTGGCATTCTTAACCTCCAAAGCTTCAATTTTAGTTTGAGCAATTTTTAAACTAGCAGGTAGTTTCTGTGTTGTAATGCTTTTAACCTTTGACACTTGTGGTTTTTTGCATTGATCATAGGCAGTCTTAATACGCACATATTTCTGTAAAGTTTGACGAGTTGGTGCAGGCACAAATTCGAGCTGTAGCTCAATGGCCTGACATAGCCGCTCCCAAGTCAATTTCTGATCTAAAGGCCAATAATCAAGAAGCTCAACTATATTCTCAATGTCTTTATCGGTTAAATGCTGTGCCATATCAAATCCATAAATCCATTTGCAATGCAGGACTGAGCAAATGTGGTTCATCCTCTATCTTTTTCCGTTGAGTATTCTCAATAACGGGGATACGTTTACGACCTGCTTTTTGATACGCTAAATCAAGATGTGTAACATCTTCCGAAGGCGGCAAACTTAAAGGCGTTCCATCAAGAATGTTTGGATCATCTAGTAGGGCAATTAACTGTTCACAACGTTTAATCGTAAGCTCTCTAGTCCCCAACCAGACCGTTGCACCAGTTACATTTTTACTAACAGCTTCCTTATCCTTTGCCCATAAGATTTTTTCTTTTCTAAGTCGATCTTGAAGCCGTTTTTTCTTTTCTTCATCCCCCTTAATACAGACATGTTCCGTACAATTAAGACAATTTCTATACTTTAGGCAGGGTTCATCAATATAAGAATGTGTACAAAGTCCAAACTCGGTAGTGTGCATAGACAATGTTGTTTTGGTATTTAGCTCTTGTAGAGTTCGAGGTGTAGCTATTTGGAATGTAAATGTACTATCAGTATTTACTGTACCAACCTCATTTTTCTGCATCTCAATTAAGCTAAAATTACGATCTTCAACCGAAGTATGGTCATATACTCGATTTTGCTTCATATCAGCCCGCCCTGACCATTTAGCGAGTAACATGCTATCCATTCCATTGGTATTTGCTATCGTATTGAGAAGATGCCTAAATTGATGTGTAGACACACTGTAGTCACCATATCCCCATCGTTGGAAAATGGATTGAACATTTACTAACTCATCACGTCCTTTCTTCTTTTTTTTGGTGGGAGATAAGTCTTCATTTAAAGTATCAATATGTGGTATCCATAATTCTGAGAAAATAGTTGGTTTAACCTTGTCAAATTGTTTTGCGAAACAACAAAATAAAGCTTCAGACCATTTAACCTGTACGCCATTACCTGTTTTAAAAGGTACGTAAGGAAAGCCATCTGGCAATCTATTTCGCAAGATAATATTTAAATCGTTGAGGCAGACTTCATAATCGCCAATAGGAATATCACGAGTTTTTAAAAACTGTTTTGCACTTTTATTTGCTTGACTGTCATCATATTGCGACACATCAAAGCCCATTGCCAACAACACTTCACTACGTTTTAATAACTGATCATCAGGCACTTTGGGACAAAGCTCATGTCTCGGAAATTTATCACTTGTCTCAAGCAAATATGCTAAATGTCTAGACTTTTCTGACATCTTAATCAAACGTTCGATAGCCCGTTTGACCGTTGGAATCATGACACTCGGAATGAATTTAATGTCATACCCATAATTTTTCTGTGCATACCACCTGATACCTAATACTTTCTCAATATTAGAACCATCTGCCACAAGCCCTAAACTGCTCTTAGAAACCGTTTGGACTTCTTCCTCATGGATACAATTATGCTTTAAGAAAAATAGCTCTGATGCTCGTTCTGGAGCAGCTAGAAGCAAACTCACAGCACTGGTGACAAAAATATCTCTATCTGACAATTCTGAATCTTTCCGTGAAAAAATATCAGCTAATGCAAAAATCGCATCCTCATCAGGAAGTTTAGATGCTCTATGTTCCTCTGACTCCTCATCTAGCACAATCGACTTATCAGCAGGTTTTTTAATTGGATTTTTCCATTCTGGTAAAGCAACTATTTTTAATTGGCGAAGAAAATCCAATAGAATCTTTAGTTGTCTACCTACATGGTAAGCAGAACTCGCTTTATAATTTACTTTTGCATTTTCAGCAGCCAAGTCAAAATCTGCAATAACCAATTTAGTTAAATCAACTTCACCATATCGGTCTAAGCATATTTGTTCTATTGCCCGAATTGAAAAAATTGTATCTTGGGTTTTTAACTTACTCTTAATTCTCTGATACTTAACATACGCTTTGGCAAATTCTATAATTGAATGATGCAAAAGATTTTCAGGTGATCTATCTTTGGATGAAATACCTGTTTTGACAAAGTTTACTTCGCCTTTCCAATAATTCTCATCAAATCTAATATCTTCATTTAATTCTGATAATTGTTTAACAAAATCAATAAACCGCTTAATTTCGGAGTAAGGAGATTGAATTTTGTCAGATGGGAAATATATTAAATCATCCATGATTGAACTCCTTACAAGCATCAATTACTTGCTGAACGGCAATAATTGTTCGGTCATTCACGGCAGCGACCTCAAGGCTACACCCCATCGTAATTAGATCATCCCGTTCTTTAATTAATTGCTCTAGAACTAGATGGTGAGGTGCATTTGCCCAAGGCATAAACTTGCTACACAGATAACATGCGATTGGTGCGTGATCGTTACAGTATTGATGTGTACCACATGAGCCGACATCACAATCCTGTTCTACACAAGAAATTCTATTCGCCTCTTTAACTTGTGATTGAGCCTCAATCTCATCCTTTACAACTTTCCCCTGAAAAGCATCTGCATATTTGCGTAAGCTTTCATCCATGATGGATGAGATTTGTTGTGCAATTTCAGGAACACTCTGTACATAACAGTGTGCATTTTGCGTATCATGATGATCTAACAGCTTTGCAATGACATTCACACCTGCTTTTTGCCTAGCCGCATTTGTTCCAAGCGTATAGCGAAACCGATATGCAGTGATATGTATTGGTTTACCGGTTTCTCTTGAACGGACACCAAGTTTTTGAACAGCATCTCTCAATATTTGAGTTAATTTGATAGTAGGTAAATGAATAATTTCTGTTGGCAAAATTTGAGAAATTTCTTTTTCATTGCTCCAATCTAGATTGGCTAACACCTTAATATCATAGAAAATTGGCAACTCTGAAAGCTCCTGTTCAGATACTTCTCGCTTTATTTGCTTTGCTAATTTCTGTTTTAAAATTTGAATATGTTCAAATAAGATTTTCGCAATACTTTCCCGAATTCCCACTTCATTAAAAGCAAATCGGAATCCACTAGCACCTCTAACTTTAGCTCTCGGAATGTTAAGGATATGAACTGCATTTGTATCATTAAAATTATATTTATCCGACACATATAGGTCTTTCACCTTTAATCCTGAAATTTGAATTGGTCGTCTACCAGTCGCACAAAAAACACGAATTAGAGCAGCCTCGTAATAAGAAATCTTATTTTCTGCTAAATATTCATTGGTTCTAGTGATAATTGTTTGAAATTCAAATGGGCTAAATGGGCCTTCATCTGGATCAAGGGAAAGGACTGCTGCTCCTTTTTCATTGCCACTCAATCTCCATGAATCCATTAGATCGTAAACTTCATCATCTACTGAGGAATAACCTAAATCATATAGTTTCTTCAAAAAGACTCGTAGCATAGCTACTTTGTATTCATCTTTTTTTGCCGAATAAAAATTTTTATAATTTAAAAGACCTTTAATTGAAAAATGATCCTCTCCTGTAATATCAAAATATTTACCAATATATTCGCACATGTTTGCTGTATGTGAACTTGAACTATACTTAGCAAAATGAACCAAAGTCATGACTACATCAGATTGGACAGAAAACTCAAAATTTCGTATACGAGAGATATCTATAGTTTTATTGATATCTAATACCCATTTCTGATCATCGATACTAAACTCATAACCTTTGAATGAGGTAAAAGTATTTTGCGACTTATCTAAACTATCGATTCGAATTGATTTATTCATTTTCATCCTCAAATTTTTCTTGGATACTTAAGCCAACCTCTACGGCACGCTTATTCTCTGCACGCCTTGAATATCTTCTTGCGCTTTGTGAGTTAGGTATCCATCCCATTAGATAAGCACGATCATTTTCAACTTGAGCTTCAGTCGTTTGACCTGTTGCCACTAAAAGTTGAGATTTCTCAGAAAATTTGTCATTCCAAGTATGTCTAAATGCATGTGCATGTACATTGAATAGAACAACTTTAGAAATTTCAGAAAAGATTTTATCTAGAGCTTTTATTGATAAAGGTTTACCTTTATTTGATAAAATCAAAAAGTCTGTTAGCTCTGCATGCGGTATGGCTGATCTATAATTTAAAATGTAAGTTTCTAATTTTTTCTTTAAGTTTTGATTGACTGCAATTGATCGACTTCTAGTTTTAACCAAAGGTTGATATAGCCTAGAATCACTACCATCATGAGGATTACGCCTAATAGTAAGATATGATGTAACACCTTGAGAGGGAGTTATATCTGTAATTTTTAAATTTAATAATTCACCTTTACGACATCCAAGATATAAAAACAAATAGATAATTAGCTCATTTCTATAAGTAAGGTAATCTGAAGTCCAGATACGATTCTGATTATCAGGATCAACCGCCTTGAAAATTTTATTTAATTGATCACTATCAAAAGATTTGTATTCAGACTGAATATCCATGGACTTACGAGGTCTACGAGATTTTAACAAACGTTTTGTACTTGTTATTGCTGATGAATGAAGATGCGTCTCAAACCATCCAATATATTCAGCAAAATTAGTTAGCCGCCGATATATTAATTGTTTGGATACATAGTCCTGAGTAACGACCAATTTTGCTCTAGCTCGCTCTTTGTTATTACTTTTTGGAAAACTTATGATCTTTTTTTTTGAAGCTGTCCCGCTTAATCGGCTACGATTGAAACTGGTTAAATTTACTAAAGCTTCGATTTCATTTAATTTTAAAAAATCTTTACTTTTTATCCTTTGTTCCAAGTCAATTCCTAACTTATCCAACAACTGAAAGAGCAACTTAATATCTTCCAAAATAGCAGAAATTGTATTGATTGATTGACCACGATTTCTTAGATGAATGATCGTATATAAATTTGGATAAGTCATAGGAACACCATCACTATTCAAAAGAACAGCGAATCTCTCACCACTACTCATTACAAATCTTTTAACAGACATCATGATTAAATTTAACAAAATATCTAAGTGTTAAATATCATAAAATATAATTAAAAAAATTTACAGAACTATTTCTAGTGTCTGTAAATTTCTTTTGTAACTAACTACTAATAAAGAATAATTTTATAAACTTTACAAAACATGGTCTCTAGTAGGTGTCAGAACGGTAAATCGTCATCTAAATCCGCTGGCGCTGCCGCAGCAGGTTGAGGTGCTGCTTTTGGTGTATTAAAACCATTGCCTGCTTGTGGACTACCTGCATAATTACCTTGCTGGCTGCCGCCATTAAAGCCGCCGCCTTGACCATAACCACCTTGGTTGTTGTTATTGTTATAGCCCGTATTTTGGTAACCGCCACCTTGGTTATTATTATTGTTGTTAAAACGGGGTTGGTTAAAATCACCACCGCTCTGCTCGCCTTGTTGACGGCTATCGAGCATTTGCATTTGATCACCACGAATTTCAGTGCTGTAACGCTCTTGACCATTTTGGTCTGTCCATTGACGGGTACGCAATGAACCTTCGATATACACTTTTGAGCCTTTACGGAGATACTGTTGTGCAATTTCACCTAAACGGTTGTGCAACACGATACGGTGCCATTCTGTTTGCTCTTTACGCTCACCTGTACTTTTGTCCATCCACGATTCACTTGTCGCAATCGAGAATTGAGTTAATGATCCACCATTTGGAAAAGTTTTTGTTTCCGGATCTTTACCTAAAGTACCTACTAAAATAACTTTATTCACACCACGCATTAGCTGTCTTCATCCTATATATTTCTACGTTTTACTTTATAAGAGTTATGATTAAATGGCTACCTCTTTGCCAATCAAGTGCGTTAAATCTTGTCGCCCAGCATCATCAATGCACTGTTTATCGACTTTAATATACGCAACTTGCTGTTCTGGCATCACCACGACTTCTTCAATACCACGAATCGCCAACAGTTTTGAAGTCCATTCATCTGTTTGTATCGCCTGAGGTAAAGGCAACACAATGGAAGATAAATATCTCGGCTGAGCCAGACCAAAACTAATTAGCAGCCATATTATAGCAATCCCCGTAAGCACACTCCACCCGAGCGCAGTATTCTGTAACATCAAAAGCTGCCCACCCAAGGTCCCGCCAAAGAAGGCACCCAAGAACTGGCTACTGGCATTGACGCCCATCGCAGTGGCTTTGGATTGGATCGGAGCTGCTTTGGATAACCAAGAGGGTAATAAGGCTTCCATGACATTGAAGGCGACAAAGAATAAACCCAGTCCTGCCAGCAATACATATTTAGACTCATAACCAAAGATTAGAATCAGCAAACCGCCGATAAGCCCTGCAATCGCAGTAAGAAAAATGCCGCGCATTTTGCGATATTTTTCCGCAATGATAATGCTTGGAAAGGCAAAGAACAGGCTAATGACTAATAGAGGTAAATAGACTAAGCCATGCTTTGCTAAAGGAATTCCTGCATATTCGATCAGCTGTGAAGGCACATAAATAAACATCGCAGTCAGCAATAAATGCAGTGCAAACACCGAGACATGCAGACGATTCAACTCGCCCATTTGGATGACTTGCTTGAGCTGATTCAGATAACCTTGCTGATAGTTGCGATGGTGTCGCGTGACTTTAGGGACCAGCAAGAGCATTGCAATTGCAGCCAAACCCATAATCGTGGTCACAAAGAATAGACCTGAAATGCCCACCAAGCTAGTCAGCCACGGCCCTAAACTAAAGGCCACCACAAAAGACAGGCCAATACTCATGCCCATTGCGGCCATGGCTTTGGTTCGCTGCTCTTCACGGGTGACATCGGCCAGTAATGCCATCACCACCGCAGATACCGCACCTGCGCCTGCAATCGCACGACCAATAATCACGCCATAAATCGTGTCGGATAAACCTGCGATTGCACCACCAATTGCAAATAACAATAAGCCCAAAACCACCAAAGGCTTACGGCTAAAGCGATCGGCCAATAAGCTAAACGGAATCTGTAAAATTGCTTGGGTTAAGCCATATACCCCAACCGCAAGACCAATTAAGGCAGGTGTAGCGTATTGATAGGATTGTCCTGCGACTGAAAACACAGGAATAATCATGAACAAGCCCAACATGCGCAAGGCAAAAATGCTACTTAAGGCAAAGGTTGAACGACGTTCTAAAGCATTCATTGTTGATAAGACACTATAACTGGCTCAGCGAATTATAAGCCATTCGCCTACAAAGGTTGTAAGTTAGATCATGAAAAACACAATCTTTCTGCAGAGAAAAAATAAAGGAGCGATGTTCGCTCCTTTATTTACACTAGCTGATCAAGCTGAAAAAAAGCTTAAGAGGCTTGTTGTTCTCGCTTGCTATATTGAATCGAGGCCAACACCGCCCACACAATAAAGGCCACGCCAATCAAACCCGTGACCACTTCAGGTACATGTAAGCCTGTACCGCTGGCAATCATAATGAATGCCAGTGCACCAATCGCATAATGCGCACCATGCTCTAAGTAGATATACGCATCCAAAGTGCCTTTTTCCACCAGATAAATGGTCATTGAACGGACAAAAATCGCGCCAATTGCTAGACCCAGCATGATGATCACCACATCACTTGTAATCGCAAATGCACCGATCACACCATCAAAACTGAAGGATGCATCTAGCACTTCAAGATAGAGGAAACCACCAAAACCGGCTTTTACCACACCAGAAGCTGCACCACTTGAGTCATGGCCAATGGCATTGCCATTTTCATCAATCTCAGGCTCACCACCCAATAAATGACTCAAGACTTGCACTCCAATATACACCACGATGCCCCAGATTCCTGCCATGGTCACAGCCAAACGAGCAGACTCATCGACATTCGCCGCCATGATGATCATCGCAATCAAAGCCAAGAACACCGACATGGCAGGCACGTTAGCCAAATGGGCTAATTTCGCTTCCAACCATTTAAACCAATGGGTTTCTTTACCATCGTCAAAGAAGAAGTTGAGGAACACCATCAACAAGAAGGTACCCCCAAAGGCTGAAATTTCAGCATGATGGGCCATTAAGCGTTCTGAATAAGTCTTCGGATCATTCAGGGCCATTTTGGCGACTTCAACCATGCCCATATCAGCGGTTACCGCGACAATCACCACAGGGAAGATTAAACGCATCCCAAATACGGCAATCAGAATACCCACGGTCAAGAAGATCATTTTCCAGAAATGATCCCAACCACGCAGTACTGAGGCATTCACCACCGCATTATCGAAGGAAAGAGACACTTCCATCACCGCTAGAATGGCAGTAATAGTCAGTGCTTTTAGCATGGTGGCAACACCCGCTTCAGGGCCATGCGTATAGCCCCAGTAGGCCGAAAGTGCTAAACACACAATCGTAAAAAATATTGAGAAACGGAAATGCTTCATGAGCAGCCTTTTATCCAAATGTAGAGTGATAAAAATGTGCTTATTGTAGGCGAGTTTTGACCCAAAAAGAGAAAAGATTGTTGGACTTGTTTTAGCAAAAAACCATCCAGACCAGACTCTGCTATAGTACGAACAGATTTATTTTCGTGTTTTAAACAGGTTCAAATCCATGACGTTTTCTCAAGAAGTTTGGCAACGTAATCAAGATTTATATCAAAAAATATTAGCGCTTCCATTTAATCAAGAGCTTGCAGCAGGCACACTCGATCGTTCAGCTTTTTGTCATTATGTGATTCAAGATGCGCATTACTTATTGGCCTATGGTCGTGCCTTAGCGGTTGCTGCCGCAAAAGCTTATGAAGCTGATGATGTGATTCAATTTTCTGAAGCAGCAAAAATCGCCATTATTGTAGAACGCAGCTTGCACAGCGACTTTATGCAGGAATTCGAGATCAGCAAAACTGAGTTTGAAAGCACACCGCTGACTTTGGCCTGCCATCATTACACCTCATTCTTAACGGCAACCGCATGGTCAGAAAGCTATCCTGTGATTTTGGCGGCCTTACTGCCATGTTTCTGGATTTATGCCGAAGTGGGTAAAGATATCGTCAGCCAATCGGTTGCCAACAATCCTTACCAAGCATGGATCGATACCTATGCAGGAGAGGAATTTAATACCGCGGTACGTAATGTGATTGCGACGGTTGATAAAGTGGCAGCCCGTTGTGATGAAGATACCTTAGCCAAAATGCATGCAGCCTATAGCATGGGTGCAAAACTGGAGTGGTTGTTCTGGGACAGCGCCTATCAACAACGTCAATGGTTAGGGTTAGATCAAGCTTAAACAGCTTCTCTCTGTATTTTCTATAGACATAAAAAAGCCCCAATTAAGGGGCTTAGTCGTATATCGTATCGTCCGATATACTGTATGAGGCTCATCTCAAACTGAGTGCATTAAAGCATAAATCAGTTTAAATGCCTACTTTTATTGCTGGGTTAAAAAACATTCACCACGATTAAAGCAATCAATGCAGGTACAGCCTGAATATAAATAATCTTTTTACTCGCGGTGAGCCCACCGTAGATCCCAGCAATCAAGACACAGCCCAAAAAGAAATTGGCAATCGCAATGGCATATGTTGCAGGTGCTAGTAATGACCAGAATAACCCAGCCGCCAGAAAACCATTATACAACCCCTGATTTTGTGCCAACACTTTGGTCAGTTGTGCTTTTTCCAGACTATTGCCAAAGGCCTTTAAACCATAAGGCTTGTCCCATAAAAACATTTCCAGCACCAAAATATAAACATGCAATACTGCAATTAACCCGATCAGTACTTGTCCCAACATGCGATTTTTTCCTTTTTATTGTGTTCGAATTTAATGAGGCCAATCCCTAGACTGACCTCATATGTTTTACAGTGATGGTGTTAACAACACTTTACCTTGACGCGCGCCTTGAGTTGCTTTCAATGCCGCCGCTTCGATCTGATCGAAACCAAAAACCCCTTCAACAGGTAAAATCAGTTTTTTCTGAGTTGCAAGTGTCAGTAGTTCCACAAACAAAGCCTTTTTACGCTCTGCTGGCATTTCTTTATTGGCCACACTGGCCCAGAAACCCTTAACCGTGGCTTGTTTAAAAATCAGATCACCCGATGAGATCTGCATAGTCTCACCAGTCATACTACCAAACGAAACCAATAGGCTATTTTCACTGAGTAAATTCAACATTTCCCCGCTGGCACTGCCGCCAATTGAATCCACCCCAGCAATTAATGGCTGATCCGCATGAATCGCTTTTACCTGTTGTTTCCAATCTGGCTGATCCGTCGCAACCACATGCTGAATCCCCAAGGCCTGCATTTCCGCAATCGCATCAGTACGACGAACCAAATTAATCACTTGTAGTCCACGTGCTTGAGCAATCATGGCAACCGTTTTCCCTACCGCACCATTAGCCGTATTTTGAATCAGCCATTGACCTGCTTGTACATTAACAAAATCGAGCAACATCAAAGCACTGATCGGCATCCCAATTAGCTGTGCTGCGGTCTGATCATCAATCGCATCATTTAAAGGGATGATACTTGCTGCTGGCGCGATAAAGTATTCTGCCCAACTGCCATGTACCCCTGCAACAGCAACGCGCTGCCCTAATTTACTTGCATCAACACCTTCACCCACTGCATCGACAATACCCACCGCTTCGCTACCACCAATCGCAGGCAAGGTTGGCTTATAACCATAGCTACCACGTACGGTCCAAACATCATGATTATGCATAGGAGACATGATGGTTTTAATACGAACTTCACCTGCTTTCGGCTCAGGCTGAGGCATATCACCCAACTGCAACACATCAACGGGTTCACCAAAACTGTGATGGATAATACTTTGCATGTTTTATTCCTTAATCGGCTGGAGCAGTTGTTGAGTGGTTTCTAAAGCTAAATGTAGTGGTGCTTTGTCTTGAGCCAACTTGGTCATCAAGGCGGCACCCAGCCACAGTTGATACATCACTTGGGCCGTTTTGAGTGGGTCAAGATGGGTAGGAATCGAGCCTTGTTGTTGCCCTTCTTGTAATAACAACGCCACACGTTGTGTTAATCGATGCACACCGAGGTTGAGAATTTGGCGCATGTCTTCAGATAAATCTGAAACCTCTGCGGCCAATTTCACAATCAAACAATTCTCTGCCCAACTACCATGAACAGGGTCATCAATCCACGCATGCCATAACGCCATCAAACGCGCATACGCATTTTGTTCGGTCTGCTGCCAAAGCTGCTCGACACGGATTTTATAATCCGCCATGTATTGTTCCAGTAAGGCACAACCAAATGCCTCTTTAGAAGCAAAATAATGGTAGAACGACCCTTTCGGGACATCACAGGCTTTGAGAATCTCTTGCAAGCCAACACCAACAAAACCTTTACGTAATACCAATTCAAAGCTGGTATCCAAAATATGTTGTCGAGTGGCTTCACTTTTATTTGATCGTTTCATCGTCACACTATAAATCAATATTAGACCAGTCGTCTAGTAAATTATGTATTTTAATAAGTGATCAATTTTTACATGGTAATCTGAGGCATTGAATGCTAAAAATACTAGGCGCTTAGCGTGAGATAAATGTGAACCAGTTCATTAACCGTCACAATTTGTCGTTTTAATTATTTTTATACCACTTGAACGATTTTAAATCGCTATCATATACACGTTTTCATATTCAGCTTATTGAGATGTATTTATGAGTCAAAGTCATATCCGTATTCGAGGCGCACGTACCCATAATTTAAAAAATGTGTCACTCGATATTCCACGTGACAAGTTTGTGGTGATTACGGGACTTTCTGGCTCTGGTAAATCATCATTGGCTTTTGATACCTTGTATGCCGAAGGTCAACGTCGTTATGTCGAATCACTTTCGGCCTATGCGCGTCAATTCCTGTCACAAATGGAAAAACCAGAAGTCGATTCGATTGAAGGTCTCTCCCCGGCGATTGCGATTGAGCAAAAGTCAACCAGCCACAACCCACGCTCAACCGTCGGTACCATTACTGAAATTTACGACTATTTGCGTTTGCTCTATGCCCGTGTCGGTACACCTTACTGCCCTGAACATGATCTGCCGATGGTGGCACAAACCATTTCAGAAATGGTTGATGCAGTAAAAAGCCTTGAAGAAGGCACCGCCCTGATGTTGCTCGCTCCTGTGGTGCGTGAGCGTAAGGGTGAATACACCCAGTTGTTTGAACAGCTACAAGGTCAGGGTTTTGTGCGTGCCCGTGTCGATGGTGAAATCATTGATATTGATACCCCACCTGAACTGGACAAAAAGAAGAAACACACTATTGAAGTGGTGGTGGATCGTTTTAAAGTACGTGATGATCTAGGTAATCGTATTGCAGAATCATTTGAGACCGCATTACGTCTAGGTGGTGATATTGCGGTTTTATCGTGGATGAACGGCGAGCATCCTGAACGTGTCTTCTCAGCAAAACATTCTTGCCCTGAGTGCGATCGTGCCGTGGCTGAACTTGAACCACGTCTGTTCTCATTCAACAACCCATTCGGTGCCTGCCCTGTCTGCGATGGTTTAGGAACGCGTAGCCATTTCAGTTCAGATAAACTAATTCCAAATCCTGAAGTTTCAATCAGCCAAGGTGCAATTCGTGGTTGGGATCGACAACGTCCTTATTACTACACTATGCTGCAAAAAGTCGCGGATCATTTCAATATTGACCTCGATCAACCGTGGAACACATTAGATAAAGACACTCAGAAAAAATTCTTACAAGGCTCAGGCAAAGAGAAAATCGATCTGAGCTATATCGATGAACGTGGTCGTAAACACAGCCGTGTGCAAGCCTTTGAAGGGATTTTGCCGCATTTAGAACGTCGCTACCGCGAAACTGAATCGAATTATGTGCGTGATGATCTGGCGCAATATCTGTCGAATGCAGCATGTGATGCTTGTGGTGGGTCACGTCTGAATGAAATTTCTCGCCATGTGCGTGTCAAAGACAAGACCATTGCCCAAATCACTAAAATGTCGATTGGTGATGCGGAAAATTATTATCAAGACCTAAATCTTGAAGGGGCTAAAGGCGAAATCGCCGATAAAATCTTTAAAGAAATTCGTGAGCGTTTACACTTCTTGGTCAGTGTTGGTCTGAACTATCTCAGCTTGGCACGTTCGGCTGAAACCCTTTCAGGTGGTGAAGCACAACGTATCCGTCTGGCGTCACAAATCGGTGCAGGCTTGATGGGCGTGATGTATGTGCTGGATGAACCATCAATCGGTCTACATCAACGTGATAATGATCGCCTATTACAAACCCTGATTCGCCTACGCGATCTGGGCAATACCGTGCTTGTGGTTGAGCATGATGAAGATGCCATCCGTGCCGCTGACCATATTATTGATATCGGACCAGGTGCGGGTATTCATGGCGGTGCGGTGATTGCTGAAGGTACTTATGATGAGTTGGCCAATCATCCTGACTCACTCACAGGTCAATATCTGTCAGGTAAATTGAAGATTGAAGTGCCAAAACAGCGTACTCAATCGCCACGTCCAGACGAAGTCATCAAGTTGTCTGGCGCAAGCGGACATAACTTACAGAATGTGGATTTGACTATCCCATTGGGCATCATGACCTGTGTCACAGGGGTTTCAGGTTCAGGTAAATCAACGCTGATTAACCGTACCTTATTACCTTTGGCTGCGACTCAACTGAATGGTGCAACCACGCTGACTGCGGAAAAATTTGATTCAATTGATGGCT
Source organism: Acinetobacter sp. UBA991 (assembly GCF_002292065.1). NCBI lineage: Bacteria > Pseudomonadati > Pseudomonadota > Gammaproteobacteria > Moraxellales > Moraxellaceae > Acinetobacter > Acinetobacter sp. UBA991. Next base: position 22,471 of record NZ_DBBF01000008.1, read on the forward strand.
TACAGCATTTGGATAAAGTGGTTGATATTGACCAAAGTCCTATTGGCCGTACCCCACGTTCAAACCCTGCAACTTATACGGGTTTATTCACGCCGATTCGTGAATTATTTGCACAAACACCTGAAGCCAAAGCGCGTGGTTATAGTGCAGGCCGTTTCTCGTTTAACGTGAAAGGTGGACGTTGTGAAGCCTGTGAAGGCGATGGCATGATCAAGGTCGCGATGCACTTCTTGCCTGATATGTATGTGCCATGTGATGCTTGTCATGGCAAGCGTTATAACCGTGAAACCTTAGAAGTCGGTTATAAAGGCAAAAATATTTCTGATGTCTTGGAAATGACGGTTGAAGATGCCGCTGAGTTCTTTAGTGCTATTCCTGTGATTCATCGTCGTTTAGATACTTTGACCCAAGTCGGGCTTGGCTATATCCGTTTAGGACAAGCAGCGACAACCCTTTCAGGTGGTGAAGCGCAACGGGTGAAGTTGGCACGTGAGTTGGCAAAACGTGATACAGGTCGAACCTTATATATCTTGGATGAACCAACCACAGGTCTGCATTTCCATGATATTGCCAAGTTACTCGACATTTTGTATGAGCTGCGCAATAAGGGCAATACCATCGTAGTGATTGAGCATAATCTGGATGTGATCAAAACAGCCGATTGGGTGATTGATCTCGGTCCTGAAGGCGGTTCGGGTGGTGGTCAAATCATTGCCGAAGGAACCCCTGAGCAAGTGGTGAAATCTAAAATTTCACATACAGCGAAGTTCTTAAAACCTTTGTTGAAATGATCCTTCTTTAAAGGTTTAGCGTTTTCTAACAGGATTAAGTACACCAACTTAATCCTGTTTTTGATTCAATATTTCAAGATACCTAAAGCAAAATAAGCATCACACCTTCCGCACAAGCGTTAAGTCTCTACAATATTCTTCCCTTTTGCCTTCGCTTTGAGCAATGATTGATCGGCTTTTTCTAATAACTCTAACCAACTCTTGGCCCCAATCGCAACACCAATACTGACTGATACATGAATCGACTCAGCTACATTCGGGATCACAATCCTTTCCTTTAAAATAGCCGAACGAATACTCTCTGCCACCACTTTGGCAGCGGTCATCTGAATATTCTCGATCACCACCAAGAACTCATCACCGCCATAACGCACAATTAAGTCAGATGCACGAACATTATGCTTGAGCTGATCAGCAATCATGCTAATCACCTGATCACCGACAATATGCCCATACTGATCATTTACAAACTTAAAATTATCAATATCAATCGCAATCACACAAGTCTGAGACAAAGCCTCAGGCTTGGATTCAAGAAGCTGAATATATTCATCTAAAGCCAAACGGTTTGCGACACCCGTTAATACATCTGAATTCGCAATTTTTTTAAGTTGTAGTTCCATTTGATCACGCTGCGTCAACATGACTTTGAGTTTATCAATCGCTTCAAACAACGAGAAAAACTCTTCCTTATTATTTTTACCTGAAGGAAGTTCATCTGAAGTTCCTGATAAGCGCAAAATCATATCACGGGCATGGATCAGTGGACTAAACACCTTGCGCTTGGCATAAATCATGGTGAAAATTGCAATCAATAAAGACAGACTCGAAATAATTAAAGTAAAAATAAACTGCCGCTTTGCGAATTTATTTTCATTCACTGCAACCTGGATGCTGTAATCCAGAATATAGTTTTGCAAGTCCATGACTGGCGTAAATTTCCCCACCATTCGCTCTGTCAATTGTGTCCCAGACAGAAAGTAGGCTTTATTATTTTTACTTTCATCCAATAAGCGCGCAATAATCGGTAATCCTTTATCTAAAAACTCCGTTTTAACACGACGATATAAGTCTACATATTCAAGCGTCTTCGACTGTTCAGGCTGGATCGTATCAATTAATTCCCACAGATAGATCGCTTGATGTTGTGTCTGTAATGAGCGTGCTCGATTTTCATCCGAAATTTTTTCCCCAAATGTCACCGGTGCCATAACATTAGATGCAACTCTACCAGCCTGATCACGCATATCGGTGAGTACCAAAATTGAGGTGAAATAATTCGACATCTTGCTGTTTTTGCTATTGGAACGAACCAATAACCACGTTAAGAACTCACGGCTTTCATCCCAGACACTAAACATGGATAAAATCGCATGATCATATTGCTTCGATGTTCGCTCAGCATGTGGCGTGCTGGCATAGGCATCAACAATGGCGCGTGCTGCAGCCAATTTAACTTTTAAATCAGTTTCCAGTTCATAAGCAATCAGCCTAAACCCGTTTTGTTTTAAGACTTCAATGCTGTTATCAATTTCTGCATCAACAATCTTGCGATACTCGAATAATTCTTTTTGGTTTTCCAATAACACATTCGGTTCGCTCGACATCACTTTATTGGAAGGTGCCCGTTCTCTGGAAATTTTATTGGCTGTTTTAACTAATGTACGAAGGCAGGTAATTTCATTGAGTGTTTGTTCTGATTTTATATATTCTTGATAACTATTAATAATTAAAGGGATGGAGAGATAAAAAATCGAAAAGATAATGACTATCATGCAGAAAAAGAGACGACGACTAATCTGCTCAGAACGTAATTTCGAGCTTTTTAATTCACGCCCCATTCATACACCTTGTACTTTTCAAAAACGATCTCAATTGATTTTTAAACAGAACTTAATTTTACCTGAATTATAAAACCCACTACCACGCTTAAACCGAGGTTTTTGGTTACATTAATCGCGACTGACTTTATTCAATCGTTATTTCAGTCCCGCAATTACTTTTCAAAATTGATTATGAGAATGATTTTTATTTAATTAAATTAATCTAAGTATTTTATATCATTAAAATAAATATTTTTAAATCTAGACCAAGGTTCAATAGAAAATCGGAAATCAAAGCAGTTTTTTCTGAATGACCTTATCTAAAATGATCTTAGAATTAATACTCATAATGCCTTTAATCTTATTCAATTTATTAATAATGAATTGTGAAAACGCATTCAGGTCTTTGGTCGCCACATGCAGCACATAATTCGATTCGCCTGTAATCACATAGGCATTCACGACTTCTTCAAAGTCCTCAATCTGCTTTAAGAAAAAATTATGATCAGTTTCAGTGAGTTGAATCAATTTTATTTCAACTATGGCCTCAATTTTAATGCCTAGTTTTTCATAATTGAGCCTAGCTTGGTACTTCTCAATAATGCCATTTCTTTCCAAAAGCTTGACCCGTCGATGACAGGCTGAGGGTGAAAGATTCACCAGATCGGCCAATTCCTGATTACTCAGGCGTGCATCGTTCTGCAAGAAATTTAGAATTTTAAGATCAATCGCATCAATATTCATATTCGGAAATTATTCTAATAATTTAAATATTATTGAAATCATATCCTAGTTTTCAACTTTATCTACTGGTTTTATCGGATAAAAAACAAAAATTGCAGTGATAAAATTTAACAGTGGAATTCAATAAATATAGGGATGTAATTCAATATGGTGACACAAGAACAATGCCTTTATTGGGATAAACAAGACGAGCTCGGCACATTTAAAAATGAATTTGCCTTGCCTAACAATGTCATTTATCTAGATGGTAACTCTTTAGGTGCAAGACCGAAGCAATCTTTAAATTATGCGCAACATATTATTCAACAAGAATGGGGTGAAGATCTCATTAACAGTTGGAATAAAGCAGATTGGTGGGGCTTACCGACCCGTTTAGGCGATAAAGTCGGACAACTGATCGGGGCCAATGCTGGCGAAACCGTGATTTCTGATTCGACCACCTTAAATTTATTTAAAGTGTTATCCGCTGCAGTCAAAATTCAGGCCGAGAAGTATCCACATCGTAAAATCATTGTCGCGGAAAAAGACGCTTTCCCCACCGATATCTATATTATCGAAGGCTTCATTGACTTGATCAATCAAGGCTATCAGGTCGAATTGATTGAGGGCCCCGCAGGTTTAAGCGAAATTTTAACGACTGATGTCGCTGTTGTGGTGCTGTCTCATGTCAATTATCGCACTGGTTATTTCTATGATATGACCGCGATTAATCAGCAAATCCATGCCAGTAATGCCTTAATCATCTGGGATTTATGCCACTCTGTTGGCGCTGTACCGATGGATCTCAATCAAACGGACAGTGATTTTGCCATTGGCTGTACCTATAAATATCTCAACGGTGGTCCTGGCTCGCCTGCGCTGCTCTGGGTCAATCCCAAACATCGGGATCAGTTCTGGCAACCACTTTCTGGCTGGTGGGGACATCAAAAGCCCTTCGCCATGGCTCAGCATTATCAGCCAGCCAACAATATCCGCCGTTATCTGTGTGGTACTCAGCCGATTATTTCCATGAGTCTGATCGAATGTGGGGTAGATATTTTCCTGCAAGCCAACATACAGAAAATTCGTGAGAAATCGCTTAAATTAACCGACCTATTTATTGCGTTGGTTGATCAGGAATGTGCCGAGTATGGTTTTGAGCTGATCACCCCGAAAGCGCATCAATATCGCGGCAGCCATGTCAGCTATCAACACCCGCATGGCTATGAAATTATTCAGGCACTGATCGCCCGTGGTGTGATCGGAGACTATCGTGAACCTGAAGTCTTACGCTTTGGTATTACCCCACTCTATCTGGGATTTGAAGATATTTGGCATGCGGTGCAACATCTCAAAGCCATCATGCAGCATCAAGAATGGAACAATGAAAGCTACCTGGTACGGGGTGAAGTGACCTAAGTCGTCACTTTCGGATTGAGCTGATGGCTAGGAGAGGCCAATGAATAATTTTGATAAGATTCAAGCACGTGAAGCAGGACTACATAAAAAATTATCCGCCAAGCAGATGGCAATGATTGCAATTGGTGGTGCGATTGGAACGGGGCTGTTTATGGGGAGCAAATTTGCGATTAGCTTTGCTGGCCCTGCTGTCATTTTGAGTTATGCCATTGGCGGGCTAATTGCCTTTGCACTGATGGCATGTCTCGCCGAAATGACAGTGCAACACCCAACTTCAGGCTCATTTGGGGCCTATGCTGAACATTATATCAGTCCCTTGGCGGGTTTCTTGGTGCGCTACAGTTATTGGGCCTGTATCGTACTGGCGGTTGGTACTGAGATCACCGCCGTCGCAGACTATATGAAAATGTGGTTTCCCGATCTGCCCGCATGGATCTGGATCGTGTTTTTTTCAGGTACATTGCTTGCAGTGAATGCTTATAGCGTCAAGGCATTTGGACTGGTGGAATACTGGTTCTCCACCATTAAAATTTTTGCCATTATCGTGTTTATTCTGTTGGCAATCGGTATTCTGACTCAAAACACGCAGCAAAGTCACCATGTTGTGAGTAATCTGACTGGACACGGCGGCTTCTTTCCCAATGGATTCAGTGGCGTCTGGATTGGGGTGATTATTTCAATTTTTAGCTATTTAAGTATTGAAATGATTGCCGTCGCTGCAGGTGAAGCATCGAACCCAGAAAAAGCGGTTAAATACGCCTTTAAAAGTACCGCACTGCGTCTAATTTTATTCTATTTACTGTCCCTGTCTTTAATCGTGGCACTGGTTCCATGGACAGAACTGATTGGCAAAGATGCCAGCAGCCCCTTTGTGACTGTGATGAAAATTGTCGGGATTCCATATGCAGATAGCATTCTCAATTTCATCGTGATTGTTGCCGCCCTCTCTGCCATGAATAGCATGCTGTATATTTCAACCCGAATGCTATTTAGCTTGTCACGGGCAGGCGATGCACCTCAAATCTTCGGTAAAATCCGTCCCAATGGCGTGCCCATCAATGCGCTGTTTTTATCCGCCATGGGGATTGCTGTTGCCAGCGTGGTGTATACCATCAATCCTGAATCGGCTTTCCCCATCATGATTGCCTTATCCATGTTCGGCGCATTGTTTACTTGGGCCAGCATCTTTGTGACCCATATCTGTTTTAGACGGCATATTGCGAAAAATGGCATTGGATTAAAATACAAAATTCCAGCAAGTCAGTTCATTTCACTGTTTGGTTTATTCAGTATTCTGAGCATTACCCTCACCACCTGGTTTACTGCCGAATTTAAATCTACGCTACAGTTTGGCATTCCTTTTATTGTGCTGTTAATCGTTTTTTATATGCTAAAACGCAGCTCGGCAAAGCTCGATTTAAGCACAAACACCGAAGCTTCCGAGTAAACACGCCATGAAGCTTTATGATAATTCTCGAACGGTTGCAAATGAGCAGGCTATTCTGATGGAGTTTCAACAACGTAGTCGGTTGAGCTATCAGCAACACTCCTGTATTCAGGATATTGCCTATGCCAAAACGGCTCGATCCTGCTTAGATCTCTTTCCTTTAGCTCAGGCACGCAAAACCATCGTGTTTGTGCATGGTGGCTATTGGCAATGGTGCAATAAATCCGATTTTGCCTTTATCGCCACGGATGTTGTTGCCAACAATATGCAGTGTGTCTTGCTTGAATATGACTTGGCCCCGCAACGCAGCATGGGCGAAATCGTCAAGCAAATCCAACAAGCGCTTGATTTTATCCAACAACAAGCATGGAACACTCAAGACATCATGCTGGTTGGGCATTCTGCAGGAGCTCATTTATCTGCATTAATGCTCACCCATCCTGCTGTGAGTGAAGCCGTTTTATTGAGTGGTATTTATGATCTCACGCCCATTCAACAGACCCATTTAAATACAGCATTGAATCTCTCGGAACAGGAAATTCGACAATATAGTCCCCTCCTGATCGAAGCCGCTGTTCAAAAGCCCTATGCCATCTTCTGTGGTGCTGAAGAGCTCGATGAGTTGATCGGGCAAAGTCAGTCGTATTTTCATCGAAGGAAAGCCATCGACCCAGACTTTGTCTCCTTCCAGTTACTGGATAACACACATCATTACAACATCTTAGATGAATATTTTCATCGGAGATTAACCACTCACACTTAAATCTATACATGGACGTATTTAAAAATGGTTAAGTTCAAACTTCAATACCATCGGGTTTTTATTGCCCTGAGTTTTGCACTCTGCTCTTCGGCATTTGCACAGATTGAATTGATCAATCAGGATCAGATTTTCACTGCGCAGGACAACTTTAAACTGACCAGTGCTGGTAGTCTCAGATTGCAAGCCCTGAATTTCGATCAGTATCAGCCATCCAATGCAGCACAGAAATATCGTCGCAATGGCTATAGCTCAACCAGCAGGATTTATCTAAATACCGACTATAAAATCAATGATGATCTGCATTTGATTACGGGTTATCAGAATTTTATTAATCCAGCCAAAATTTTAGATTGGGATGGGCATTATCAAAACAATGATGAGCGTCTGACCACAGAACAAGCCTATGCGGGAATCTCGAGCCATCGCTATGGCACTTTAAAATATGGAAAAATTTATAGTCTGTATTACGATGTGGTCGGGAGTAAAACCGATCTTTGGGACTACAGTACCTTGGCGCAACCACAAACATGGAGCCCTTTTGCTTATTTCGATGGGACTCAAGCGGCCAGTAAGACTTTAAGATATGAGAAAAAAACGAAAAATATTGATTTTTATGCGGCTTATTTATTTGAAGATCACACTAGTCTGAATCCGCTCCGTTATCAACGCAAAGCGGGGCAAGAAGCCGCTGTCGATATTCACTTAAATAAAAACTTAAACTGGGCGATTTCATGGAAACACAACAAAGCTCAGCTGCAATCTGATCATGCAACATCTAAGCTCTCTCAAGACATGCTTGCGACTGCCCTATTCTATTTTGATGGGACATGGATGCTCAGTACTGGTGCTGGCTGGTACAAAAATCTATTGCCTAATTTTGATGCATTCAATCAGGCCTCCACCCAATCAGTTGAAAACCTGTTAGACACGGAGGCTTATGGACTTGAATATTATGCAGGCTATCATGTCGATCTTGACCATCATGGTATGCAATACATTCAACCTTATCTGATGGGGAATTATTTAAAATATCGGAGCGGCTACGATTTCTCTCGACGCGATCATGGCATTGGCGTGGCAATCCGTTTCAATCATGGTATTGGCTTTGACTATGAGCGCCTATATACCCAAGATAGCAACCATACGCCTGACATGCATTTATTTCGCTTACGCTACGAGTGGTAATCACGAAATTTAATGCACTCATATGGGCAAAACGTTTTGAGTCTCATTACACATCACCAGTGATCTAAACGTTTTGCCACTAAACTTCTAGTTTAAATCATATCAATCATATTTCACTTGGGTTATGCACTTGCTTTTCCACGCTTGAATGCATTTAAAAATCGAAAAAAACTATCCCAAGTATATAAATTATCAATTTTACAAATTACTTTCCAAAGCACATAATTTAAGCATATAGAGATTGCAGAATTTAACCCCCTAACCCTCTAGGATGTTTTCTCCCCAAGCTAAACATCCTTTCTCAGCCCAGCTTTCCCCAAAAGCTGGGTCTTTTTTTGCGTATTTAATGGGCTAACAATCCCAACTCCTGCAAGGCTTGATACACAATCGCCTTACGTGCATCTGCATGCTCAGGCTGGCTCATTTGCATATTGAGTGAAAATGCAGTGATCTTGCCATTTGGCTGTTCAATCCAGCCTGTCCACCATCCCACTTGCGGGCTGACATCCATTCCCCAACCACTTTTGGCATAGATTTTGGTACCCTGAATCTGATCCACCAATAACATCGCTTTGACTTGTTGCTGCGTTGGCTGGTCAAAGGGCAGTTTCTGTTTTGCCAGCGCATAGGCAAAGCGAACTTCTTCTACGGGAGTGATTTTTAAGGGGCCAACTAACCAGAAATTATCGACTTGTGTCCCGATATTTTTATTACCATAACCCACACGCTTTACTTCACGGCTCATCAGTTCCAAGCCAATACGTCTTGCCAATTCTTGATAGACAGGTACCGCCGATGCCTGCATCGCCTCAGCTAAGGTTAAATCTTTTTCCCAACTGCTAAATGCCCGCTTTTTGCCGTCCCATTTAAACACTTCATCTGGTGTGGTCTTATGATGCTGTATTCCGATCAAGGCGTTTAACATTTTAAAGGTTGAGGCAGGAATATAGCGCTGTTCTGCACGATGTACGTCATTGCCATAGCTTTGAATTTTCTTACCATCATAAATCACCAAAACACCACTGGTTTGGGCACTCTGGAATAAACTTGAGATCTGCTGCTGCTCATTTTTTTGTGTCGAGAGCTGTTGCTTTTGTTGGCTAAAACTTTGACAAGCAGTCATGGGAATTGCAAAAAAGATGGCTGTAAAAAAGGCCAGACATTTTAATTTTTTCGACATCATGATAAAGCTGGAAAAGTAGAATAATCTGCCACTATAAGTGTTTTATCTCCGTTGTTCTGTAGTGTTATTTTCATCAATACTTTGTAAAAAAACAGACAAAAAAAAGCTCAGCCTTGGGGAAAGCCGAGCTAGTAAAACGATGATGTAAAAACATCAAAAAACTCAAAAGAAAATGTTATGAGATACTTAAATGCAAATTAGATATCCCTTGCTTTGTATTATGTGAATTGGCTCTCACAAAGTAAAGTTGATTAAATAGATCGGGTTTATCGTTACAATCGATTTTGTTGATTGTTCATTAAAAATCAGATTTATTCGATGCTTTTGGTTTATATTAACACGCAGTCAATAATATGAAATTATGCAAAGCAGGTCGCATAAAAACAGTAGAACAATATTTCAATACACACTTTTATCGTCAAAATTATGACAATAACAAGAATGACTTAAATGAAAAAACCGATCACAATGATTGAATAAACCAATTGAAATATTTACGGATGACATTATTATGACATCACTTATCTTGTTAAAAAATAAACTTATCTATTTGTTAGATATGTATTTTATAAAAGGTTGACAGCGTTTTTCTTAATTGTTCATTTATTATACACCGCATGATCGGTATTTGTTCATTTATCGGAAGCTCAAATTTATTACATTGACTTCATACTTTGTTACAATACAATGGCTCCAACTTTACTCTTTCTTGTTTTAAAGCTGGAAATTATTATGAAAAAACTCGGTTTAGCCACTGCTTTAGTTTTAGCCATGACCGGTGCTCACGCATACCAAGTAGAAGTTCAAGGTCAGTCTGAATTCATCGAAGCAAAAGACTTAAATGATCAAGATTATACTGGTGCGGTAAAAGGTACTTACTACTTCAAAAATGTAGATGCTTCTAAAGGTCCTTTAGCTGAAGCTGCATTCTTAAACCAAGCTTCTAATGTTTCTGCTGCTTACAGCTATGCAAAATTAAGCGGTGATGAGTCATTAACTGTTAAGAACAACACTTTCGGTGCAAAAGGTGAAGTTTACCTTCCTACTCCTTATGTACCTGCTTATGCAAGTGCTGCATACAGCCACTCTCAAACTAAGTTTGAAGGCGAAAAAGACAATGGCGACCGCTACTCTGTAGAACTTGGTGCTATGGTTTTACCTAACTTCTTGGTAGCTGTAGGTTATACTCGCGTTGCTGACCAAATTGCTTTAGATGCAAACAAAGCTGTTGAAAATGGCGTATTCAGCGCTGTTGCTGATGCAGCAACAATTGGTGACAAACAAGACGTTGTAACTGCACGTACTAAATACGTAGGTAACATCGACGGTACAAACATGGCATTAGGTTTTGAAACTGGCCTTGTATACGGCGAAAACCAAGCTTACGGTTTGAAAACTGATCTTTATGTAACTCCTCAGTTAAGCGTTGGTGCTTCTTATGCTGAAGCAAACTTTAGCAAAAACCCAACTAACGACAACTTCTCGCCAATCAAGTCTGCTTGGGGCGCGAACGTAAACTACTTCATCACTCCAGCGATTGCTGTTGGTGCTAGCTATGTAAATGCAAATGCATTACATGCAAACGTAGATACGCAAACTGTTGGCTTAAACGCGAAGTTCCGTTTCTAATATTGGATTTGAGTTCTACATAGAACATCTCATTCATAACAAAAAACCAGTTCTGATGAACTGGTTTTTTGTTTTCTGATCTTCAATAAAATGAGAACTTCAATTTCTCATCTTTAAATCTTACATCTTCTTATCTTCAATATTTAAGGCACTGATTGCCAAGACTGCCTGAGTCCGATTTTGTACACCCAGTTTACGGAAAATCGCAGTCACATGCGCCTTAATCGTTGCTTCAGATACTTCTAATTCATAAGCAATTTGTTTATTCAATAAACCTTCTGCCACCATCATCAACACACGGAACTGCTGTGGCGTGAGTGATTGTAAACGTTCAGCTAAAGCCGTTTCATCTGCCGCACGTGGATCAAAGCCCGCATGGGTCGGTAAGTTTGGCGGTAACCAGATCTCACCTTCTAAAACATGCTTAATCGCTTCCCCAATATGACTTGGATGGGAGGATTTCGGAATATAGCCCATTGCACCATGCGCAATCGCACGCTGAATAATCGACACTTCTTCATGTGCGGAAACCACAATAATCGGAATCGCTGGATACTGTGCTCGCACGTATACCAATGCAGAGAAACCAGAAGCACCTGGTAGATTTAAATCCAGAAGGACCAAATCAGGTTCTGCACCGTGTTCTAAACGTGCATAGAATTCATCTACATCTGCAGTCTCTTGGATCTGCGCCTGAGGCAAACTATAACGAACCGCTTGAATCAAAGCATGTCTAAATAAAGGATGGTCGTCTACAATTAAAATATTCATAAGCGCTTAAGCTATCTGCAAGTACGTCACTGTACGATGTTTATTTAAATTCAATCCGCTTAAGCCTATTTTCAATTCAAGGCTAGGTCAAGCACAAGGTACGATTTATTTCCTTTTCCCGCAAAATAAATCAAATATTGATATAACTTGATTAAAATCATCTTTGCATAAAACAGATTCAAAAATATTGAATAGAAACAGAAAATTAACGACCTAAAATTTGATATTTATTGTGATTTATCGACATATCTTTAAAAAAGATAAGCTTGCAGCATTTCCTTATTTTACAGTTTGGCATGCGGTGTAGATAAATAAATAGCAATTCGAAATGATTTTTTAGGCCGTTATTATGTCCAATCACAATACCCTCTCAACTCCCCTTAATATTGTTGCCGTATCTGGTGGTTTAAATAGCCCATCAAAAACAGAAAGCTTAGTTCAGGCAATTCTGGATGAGCTGTCTGAAGCAATTAATATTAAAGTGCACTTCGTGAAGCTCAGTGAAATTGGACCTTTATTGGGTGGTGCAATTTATCGTAATCAACTGCCTCAACGCGTACAAGATGATTTGGCTGCAGTTGAAGCCGCAGATGCATTGATTGTGGGCACCCCTGTTTATCGTGCTTCGTTTACAGGTTTATTTAAGCATTTCTTCGACTTTGTTGAGCAAACAGCTTTGGTTGATGTACCGGTCTTACTCGCCGCTTCAGGTGGCAGCGACCGTCATGCACTGGTTTTAGAACATCAATTACGCCCTTTATTCAGTTTCTTCCAAGCACAAACCTTACCGATCGGGGTCTATGCCACTGATCGTGATTTCACTCCTGAATATACGGTAAAAAGCGAACAATTGTCTGATCGCGTCACCCTCGCTGTGGCACGTGCCTTACCAATTTTAGAATGGGCACCAGCCAAAGGCCAACGTGCAGCGGCCATCAAAGCCAAAACTGAGCAAGCCAATCAGAATCTCGGCATCAACAAACAAATCGAACAAGCCGAAGTCTTACCATCTGCGGCAGTACCGAATCTTGATGCAGCTGAATCTCGCTTACACCCAAAGTCAACCAAGAATTTAACCAACGTCGCATAAACCATATCTGTTATGGAGGATACAACGATGACAACAACAGCATCCGCAATTAAATTTGCCTACTGGGTTCCCAATGTGAGTGGCGGTCTCGTTGTAAGCAACATTGAACAACGCACTGACTGGAGCTATGACTATAATGTGCGCCTCGCACAAGCAGCGGAACGAAGCGGCTTTGAATATGCCCTCACCCAAATCCGTTTTACCGCTGGCTATGGCGCAGAAAACCAACATGAATCCGTGAGTTTCAGCCATGCTCTCTTGGCAAAAACTGAAAAGCTCCGAGTAATTGCAGCAATCCTACCTGGCCCTTGGAAGCCTGTACTTGCGGCTAAACAGCTAGCAACCATTGACTACCTTACCCAAGGGCGTATTGCGATTAATGTCGTCAGCGGCTGGTTCCGTGGCGAATTTGATGCGATTGGTGAACATTGGCCTGAGCATGATGAACGTTATGTTCGCTCAGAAGAATTTATTCGTACCCTCAAAGGTATCTGGACAACTGACAATTACAGCTTTGATGGCAAATATTACCAATTCCATAATTACACGCTTAAACCAAAACCTTTGCAAAAACCTTATATCGAAGTATTTCAAGGCGGCAGTTCTCGTGCAGCACGTGATATGGCCGCGCGTGTATCTGACTGGTATTTTACCAACGGCAATAGCGTTGAAGAAATCAAGAAGCAGGTTGATGATGTCCGCAGCAAAGCAAAGTTAGCCAATCGACAAGTCAAGATCGGGGTCAATGCCTTTATCATCGCCCGTGATACTGAGGAAGAAGCCAAAGCAGTACTGAATGAAATCATTGCTCAAGCCAACGTCGAAGCGGTGAATGCCTTCGGTGATGCGACTCGTGAAGCAGGTGCAGCAGCCCCTGAGCGTGAGGGCAACTGGGCAAAATCGACCTTTGATGATTTGGTGCAATATAACGATGGCTTTAAAACCAATCTGATCGGTACACCACAGCAAATTGCGGAACGCATTGTGGCCCTAAAAAATGTGGGCGTTGATCTGGTTCTTTCTGGATTTCTTCATTTCATTGAGGAGGTTGAATATTTTGGAGAAAAAGTTCTCCCCCTCGTCCGTCAACTTGAACAACAACAGGAGCATCATCTCGCAGCAAAATCAGCGTAGTTTTAGTATTAAATAAGAAGAAAAACAAAAGACATGGCAAATACTCCCCAAGGCTCGGCTTGGGGCTTTTTTATTTTAGCGAGTCTCAATTTCTCGCATGACAGTTTCAACCGAATAACGGCACCACTGCGACAGTTGCTCAATAAATTCATTCAATTGTGATGGATTAAAGTGGCTAACAATCATATAACAGGCATTGCCGAGAATTTTAAAACACTCATCCACTTGCTCATATTGTTTGACCAAGTGCTCAACCTCAATAAAAGCTTGCTGATCATTCATAAACAGTTGGATGAATTGTTGATGTTCGTATTTTATCGCGACGGTGTAATTTTTGATAATACCTGCATCCATTAACTGTGCAATACGAGCACCCACCGCCTGCCCAGTACGATGCACTCGCTGCCCAATTTCTTTATGGCTTAAACGTGAGTCTTGTTTTAGCAGTTCAATAATTTTTAAGTCGATGGGATCAAGTTCAATATTCATTTTTCATTACGAAAGAAAACCAGCAACAATGCTTTCATTTGAATATAGCCGATTTCTCAGTTTCACCCTACTCTTGTTTTATCTTAATGTTGGACCTAAAAACAATGAAACAAGCCTTACTGATTATTGATGTTCAAAACGACTATTTTAAAAATGGTAAAATGGAATTGGTCAATCCAGACCTCGCTCTGGCGAAAACCAACCAATTAGAAGATCATTTTATTCAAAACAATTTACCGATTATTTATATTCAGCATATTAATCCTGCCTCAGCCAGTTTTTTTCAGGAAAATACCGTGGGTGTTGAATTACATCCTCAACTTAAAGTCACAGATCAATCACTGATTGTCGAAAAGCATTTCCCAAATAGCTTTCTAGAAACCAACCTTCAAGCCATCCTTGAACAGCATCAAGTTGAACAGTTAGTGATTACAGGCATGATGACCCATGTCTGTATTGACTCTGGGACACGTGCAGCCAAAGAGCTTGGCTACCAACCCATCGTCATCGCAGACGCCACTGCAACCCGTGATCTGGAACATGCGGGTAAAATCGTCAAAGCAGCAGACGTGCAAACGGCGTTCTTATCTGCACTGGGTTTCTTCGCCACTGTGCCACCGCAGATTTTTTAGCGCACCATTAAATAATAGAGCTCTTTCAAAAGCCGAAAAAGGATCAATCATTGGTAAATAATTAGTATTGAAAGTCCCTTCTCCCTTTGAGATGAGGGCTGTGAGTCTGCAAAAGAATGAGGGGAATTCTTCATATAAATCCTCTCCCTAGCCCTATCCTTTAAAAAGGAGAGGGAACTTTCATTGCGAATTCAACACAGCTTAAAAAATGACTTATGCAAGAACTCTAATGCAGATAAAAAAAAGAGCGTTCAATCGAACGCTCTTTTCACATTTGCATCGGGTTTATCGGTTTGGATAAACTGTCGCAATCAAATGATCAACCACCGCAGGTTCAGCAAGGGTCGAGGTATCTCCTAAACTATCCAATTCATTGGCAGCAATCTTTCTCAAGATACGACGCATGATTTTGCCTGAACGGGTTTTTGGCAAAGCGGGTGCCCAATGCAGTGCATCTGGAGTTGCCACAGGGCCAAGCACTTTACGCACCCAATTCACCAACTCCTTACGCAGCTCCTCAGATTCAGCCACATCGGCCTGTAAAGTGACAAAAGTACAAATCCCTTGTCCTTTAATATCATGCGGCATACCCACTACCGCAGCCTCTGCAACTGCGACATGCGAGACCAAGGCACTTTCAATCTCGGCCGTCCCTAAACGATGCCCTGAGACGTTGAGTACATCATCGACACGACCCGTAATCCAATAGTAACCATCAGCATCTCGACGTGCGCCATCACCTGTGAAATAGTAGTTTTTAAAGGTTGAGAAATAAGCCTCGATAAAACGTTGTGGATCACCCCAAATGGTTCGCATTTGACCCGGCCAAGAATCCTTAATCACCAGATTGCCTTCGGTTGCTCCTTCTAGCTCATTGCCCTCGCCATCCACCAAGGCGGGTTGCACCCCGAAAAATGGACGTGTCGCAGATCCTGGTTTTAAGGCAGTTGCGCCCGGCAAAGGTGAAATTAAAATGCCACCTGTTTCTGTTTGCCACCATGTATCCACGATTGGACAACGGCCTTCACCAACCACTTCATGATACCAATTCCATGCTTCTGGGTTGATCGGCTCACCCACCGAACCTAGTAGGCGCAAACTACTGCGATCACTCTCACGTACATAGGCATCACCTTCACGCATCATGGCGCGAATCGCAGTCGGTGCCGTATATAGAATGGTGACGTTATGCTTATCAATCACATGACCGATACGTGCCCAAGTTGGGTATTGTGGAATCCCCTCAAACATCACCGTGGTAGTGGCATTACTCAGCGGACCGTAAAGCAAATAACTATGTCCTGTAATCCAGCCGACATCGGCAGTACACCAATACACATCATCTTCACGTAGATCGAAGACTTCTCTAAAGGTGGTGTTGACATAGACCAGATAACCACCTGTGGTATGTAATACGCCTTTCGGTTTACCAGTTGAACCTGAGGTATACAGAATGAATAAAGGGTCTTCTGCTTTCATTGGTTCTGGTGGACAGTGTTCGTCTACCTCCATGATGGCAAGGTGATACCAAACATCACGTTCCGCATTAAACTGAATTGGATTACCCGTGCGATGTACCACAATTACATTTTCAACACTACTGGTGCCATCAATATCTAAAGCTGCATCCACATTTTCTTTCAGTGGTAGTAACTTGCCACCGCGCATGCCAGCATCCGCAGTAATCACCAGTTTTGCTTGGCAGTCTTCAATACGACTAGCCAATGAATCTGGTGAAAAACCACCAAACACCACACAATGCACTGCACCAATACGCGCACAAGCGAGCATGGCAATTGCCGCCTCAGGCACCATTGGCATATACAGCACAACCCGATCACCTTTGCGAATACCTTGTTTCTTTAACACATTGGCAAAACGACAGACTTCATCATGCAATTCAGAAAATGAAATGATTTTATGACGCGAAGGGTGATCACCTTCCCAAATAATGGCAGGCTTTAATGGATTATCTTTAAGGTGTCGATCTAAGCAATTGGCTGAGACATTCAACTCACCATCAGCAAACCATTCGATTTTGAAATTATCTTGATTAAAACTGGTATTTTTGACCTGTGTAAATGGTTTGATCCATTCAATCTTGTTGGCTTCCTCTGCCCAAAATGCTTCTGGTTGCTCAATCGAATGCTGGTAACGTTTGAAATAGTCTGCTTCAGAGATTCTTGCCGTTTCTTTGAATTTATCAGGCACTGGGTAGATTTCTTTCATAGCTCACTTCCTTGGTTTTTTATCTCATACCTTAGATGTTCTCATCTATTACACGGGTATGTTTTGTTCTCACTTGCAGTATTGACACCATTTACAAGTGCAAACAATGCGGCTTTGGTCGTAGAAATGTCGGGACTTTTAATCTTTCGACCTTGACTAAGTTATAGGCTAAAATAGCAAAGCCGACGCTTTTACGATCAATTTATTTTCAAAAATTTACTCAAAATAATTTAAATTTGAACTGCTTGTCTATGCTTTTTGTTTTTAAAATAAGTGATTATTTTGATCATTGCCAAAAGCTTAAAAGATTTAATAATCAGAAAAATAGGAATGCACTATGTTTGACCCTGTAATAACGACCCAAGTACAACCAATCAATGACCATCCACTTTCTCCTAAGGGTCGTTTTAACCGTCTCAGCTATTTAGGTTGGTACGGTT
This sequence comes from Acinetobacter sp. UBA991, assembly GCF_002292065.1. NCBI lineage: Bacteria > Pseudomonadati > Pseudomonadota > Gammaproteobacteria > Moraxellales > Moraxellaceae > Acinetobacter > Acinetobacter sp. UBA991. The sequence goes on from NZ_DBBF01000008.1 coordinate 40,219, forward strand.
TGCTCAGTTTGGCTTGTCTGGCTGCATTTATCTTGATCTTTGCCTTTGCTGGTATTTTTGCAAGCAGCAACATTGATGATGCCATATTTAGCGCGTTTTCAGGCATGTCTGTCTTTGCCATGATTGCAGTGTGGTTGGGTGCCTTTTATTTACAAATCGTGCTTTTGATTCGTCGCTTACATGACTTAAATAAGACTGGCTGGCTATGCTTGCTGTTATTGGTGCCGGTGCTTCAGCTGTTATTTACCTTATATGTTTTGCTTGCACCAGGAACGCCGCATCGCAATGACTATGGTGATGTTCGCCCATCTCGTGGCTGGGAAAAATTACTGGCATGGCTCATGATTCTGCTCAGCCTATTCATGATGTTTACGATATTCATTTTTGCTTATTATTTTGCTAGCCCAGATTTATGGGAAGCCCCAACCCAAATCATTCAAAATACGACCGAATATTTTTAAACGACCATATTCAGCGAATTGATTTGATCATCATGGGAAACAAAGACTGAATTTTGCATGCGTGTTGACAATAAATTCATTATGATTGCTTCCCTTATTTACTCCTTCCTTTGCGAAATAGAGATATTGCTGTGGCAAACGAACAAACAACATTGACTGAAGTGGCGAAAGATACAGGTGCGCTGATTCATCAAGCCAGCACCAAGACCACTGAAACGGTTTTGGCCCATACTGAAAAGTACCACGATGCCTATACCACGATTGATAAAATCATGGACAGCTTTTGGGAGCGTATTCCCTATATCGGTATCGCGATTACAGTTTTCATTATCTTTTGGTTACTCACCAAGTTGTTTAAGCTCTTTATTCGCAAGACTTTAGAAAATCGCAGCTATACCCGTCAAAATTTAGTCCTAGTACTCAATCGTGTCGGTAGTACCTTTATTATCTTCTTTGGCTTCTTGATTGCGTTGGTGATTGCCATCCCGGGCTTTACCCCAAGTCAATTGATTGGTGCCTTGGGGATTGGTTCAGTTGCGATTGGTTTTGCCTTCAAAGACATCTTCCAGAACTTATTGTCAGGGATTCTGATTTTAATCAGCGAACCGTTTCGTATCGGTGATGATATTGTCGTCAATGGCTTGGAAGGAAACGTCGAGGATATTCAAATCCGCGCAACCTTCTTACGTTCACCTGATGGCCGCCGTATCGTAATTCCCAATGCCACGGTGTACACCAGTGCAGTCACAGTCAACAATGCCTATCAACGTCGTCGTTGTGAGTTTGTGGTCGGTATTGGCTATGAAGATGACATGCAAAAAGCCAAGAAGATTATTCTCGATATTCTGGATCGTAATTTAAATGTACTGAGTCAACCCGGCTTCTCGGTCAACGTTACCGCACTGGCAGACTTCTCAATTAATTTAACAGTACGCTGGTGGGTCAATACCACTGAAACCACCACCTCAGCCTCTATCAGTGAAATCCAAGAATTGGTGGTGACTGCTTTTGATGAAAAAGGAATTTCAATTCCTTATCCAGTGCAGGAAGTCAAAGTCTATCGGGGTGATCAATCTGAGCTGAGCGATGCTTTAGACAAATAATCGCCCTAAAATATTCGATACGGCTGTTTCAGTTCGCAAAATTCGGTTGCCTAAGCTCATCGCTTGGCAGCCGTTTTTTATGAGTAGATCGACCTCATAGGGAATAAAACCACCTTCTGGACCGATGACCACACTACAGGGATGCGGAATCGCATAAGGCATTGGCTGTTCAGCATAAGGGTGTGCCACATAAGCAGGCTGTTCTGCGCTAATCAACGTCGGTAAAACATCTTCCACAAAAGGTTTAAAGCGTTTATAGAGTTGGATTTCGGGTGCAATAGTATCGCCTGCCTGTTCTAAACCCAAAGTCACATAATCATTCAGCTGCTGTAAAAACGGCGTTTGCCAATAGCTCTTGTCCACTCGATAACTATGAATCAGGCTAATCCGTTCCACGCCCAAGGTCACCGCATCCATAATGATGCGACGCAATACTTTAGGACGTGGCAAGGCTAGAATCAGATGCACGGGAAGCTTTGCAGGAACCGCTTCAGTTTGAACTGGCCGAACTGTAATGCATTTTTCGCTGATAGCGACCACCTCAGTTAAGTATCGCTGACCTGCACGAATCCCAACCTTTAAGGTATCACCAACATTGAGCTGTAAGTGCTGAGCTAAATGCTGCAATTGTCTGGGCTGGCTGATCTGCCATACATCCTCTGAAACACACTGATCTGGCTCGAGTAAAACAATATTCATGATAATGCTGTTTGCTGTAAATAGTGATCAAGACACTGAATATGCTGCTGTAGTGAGCCTTTATTTGTTTGTAGAACCCGCTGAGCCTGCGTAACCAGTTGCTGAGTCTGAGCATCATCTTCTAAACAGGCTAATAATTGCTGCCCCACCTGTGCTGCATCCTCTCCAATCAAAATCCCTTGTTGAGCCACAAACTCATCCACAATGGTTTGAAAGTTGAAATAACGCGGACCAATGACGGTGGGTACATTCAAGACCATAGGCTCTAAAATATTATGCCCGCCACCTGGTTCATTCAATGAACCACCGACAAAACAGGCTTGGCTCAAGGCGTACCATAACCACATTTCCCCCATACTATCAGCAAGGAAGACTTGGGTATCTTCTTGAATCGGTTGTTGCAGGCTACGGCGTTGATTTTTTAAATTTAAACTTTGGCAAACTTGGTATACCTCATCAAAACGTTCAGGATGACGCGGCACCACAATACACAGCAAAGCTGGATTTGAATTTAAATGTGACTGCAATTGTTTGAGTAAACTTTGTTCTTCGGGCGCATGCGTACTGGCTAAAGTAATAATCTGACGATCCGCCAATTGCCAATCCTGTTTGAGCTGCTGTGCTTGTTGCAGATACTGCTCTGGTGCTGAAATATCAAATTTAATATTGCCAACCACCTGACTTTTGGCTTGTTCTAAACCTAATTCAACATAACGCTGTTGGGTTGCCACATCTTGTGCCAATAGCCAAGTGATTTGTTGCAGCATCGGTTGAGTTAAACGACGAGCCTTGCCATAACCTTTGGCTGATTTCTCTGACAGACGCGCATTCAATAAAATACAAGGAATCTGTTGCTGTTTTGCTTGGGCAATTAAATTGGGCCAGATCTCTGTTTCAACCAATGCCAATAGTCGCGGTTGATACAGATTAAAAAATCGTTTTAATAATGCTTTTTGATCGACAGGCAAATATACCGCTTGAAATAAATTGAGATAAGGGGCTTTTAAAAACAGGGATTTGGCACGCGCTTGCCCTGTCTTGGTGGTATTGGTCACTAAAACGGGATGACCTAATTTTAAATAATGTTCTATTAACGGTTGAGCCGCGTTGGTTTCACCGACTGATACCGCATGGAACCAAATTGCCCCTAAATTTTTAGGGGGCTGGAACGGCCCAAAACGCTCAATACATTCCTGTTGAAACAGCGCATCACTTTCAGCCCGTTGTTTGATTTTCCAGCGGTACAACGGCTTGATACAAGCCAGTAAAAAGTTATACCAAAACGGTGTTTGCTGTGCTGCTGTGTTCTGCGCCATCCGAGACCATAATTGACAATGTGATTCCAGCTCATTATGCGGAATTTAAAACAAAAACTCATGCGATTTTGGTAAATCACATGAGTCATTTTTTAAGTTTTAAAACAGATTAAGCTTCTAACTGCTCAAAGGCAGGATAATCAGTATAACCCTCAGCACCGTCACCATATAAAGTTTGTGGTTGAAGCGGATTTAAAGGCAAATCATGTTGCAAACGTTCAAACAAATCTGGATTGGCAATATATTGTTTACCAAATGAGACTGCATCGGCTTGGCCTGTCGCCAAAATACGTTTCGCAGAATCCGCCGTTAAACCTTCATTGGCAATCCACACCCCTTTAAATTTAGGACGTAGTTTTGGTAATACACTATCTTCAGCTTCATATTCACGCGTGAAAATAAAACCAATATTGCGTTGATCTAATTGCTCAACCACATAACCAAACGTTGCTAATGGATTCTCATCGCCCATATCGTGCGAATCACCGCGTGGGGCAAGATGTACACCCACTCGACCAGCACCCCATACTTCGATGAAGGTATCGACAACTTGCAATAATAAACGCGCACGGTTTTCAATTGCACCGCCGTATTCATCATCACGATGATTGGTGCTGCTTTGCAGGAATTGATCAATCAGATAACCATTGGCTGCGTGTAATTCAACACCATCAAACCCAGCGGCTTTGGCCTGTTCTGCTGCATTTTTATATTGTGCAACAATTTCCTGAATTTCTTCATGCGATAACGCACGTGGTGTCACAAAAGGACGCTTTGGACGAAGTAAGCTCACTTCACCCGCAGGTTGAATCGCACTTGGCGCCACAGGTGTATCACCATCCAATAAGTCTGGATGTGAAATACGACCGACATGCCACAGCTGAACCACAATTTTTGAACCTTGTGCGTGTACGGCTTCAACAATTTTATGCCATGCCTGAGCTTGTTCTTGCGACCATAGGCCTGGTGTATTGGCATATCCCGCTGCTTTAGGGCTAATCACCGTTGCTTCGGTAATAATAAGGCCAGCATTGGCACGTTGTTGGTAATATTCCACCATCAAATCATTTGGAATACGCTGCGCACCACTACGCGCTCTCGTTAAAGGAGCTAAAACCAAGCGGTTTTTAATCGTGAAATCACCTACTTGCAAAGTAGAATTTAGTTCAGCCATGATCGCCTCAACTTACACTTCTTCGATTTAAAGTGCTTGTTTTAAATGTTCGATATATTGCTGAATCAAAGCTTCATTGCGCGTGAAATAAGACCACTGTCCATATTTCTCAACCTTAATCAAACCTGCCTGTTGCAATACAGACAAATGATTCGACATGGTCGATTGTGCAACTTTTCCTAAACGTTCGATGTGCCCTGCACATACACCCCGTTCAAAACTACCACCACATTGCTCAACGGGTAGAAATTGCTCAGGCTCTTTTAGCCATTGCAAAATCTGTCGACGTAATGGATTGGCTAAGGCTTTGCTTATAACATCAATATCCATAGACTCACCACGTTTCTCAAGCGGCAACACTTTGTTCAGCACCTAAATCCAGTATATCGAAATTTTCAAATATTAATATCCATTTTTTTCGATATTAATATCATATTTTTTCGATTAACTGACCGATGCTGAACGAGATTGCCGTTTTAATTGGATTAAAACTTATAAACCTTGTTTCAAACTTGCTTCGATGAATTTATCTAAGTCACCATCTAACACTGCTTTGGTGTTGGAATTTTCCACACCTGTACGCAAGTCTTTAATACGTGAGTCATCGAGCACATACGAACGAATTTGACTTCCCCAACCGATATCTGACTTCGAGTCTTCTAAGGCTTGAGCAGCTTCATTACGTTTGCTCATCTCTAATTCATAGAGCTTGGCACGTAATTGCTTCCACGCATGGTCACGGTTGGCATGTTGTGAACGTTGGTTCTGACATGCCACCACAATACCTGTCGGTGCGTGAGTTAAACGAACTGCAGAATCGGTTTTGTTAATATGCTGACCACCCGCACCCGAAGCACGGTAAGTATCGGTACGCACATCAGATGGATTGATATCAATTTCGATATTGTCATCAATCTCAGGTGAGATAAATACCGCAGAGAATGAAGTATGACGGTTGTTATTACTGTCAAATGGTGACTTACGCACTAAACGATGTACGCCACTTTCGGTACGTAACCAACCATAGGCAAACTCACCATCTACACGAATCGTTGCTGATTTAATCCCAGCCACATCACCATCTGACACTTCCATCAATTCAGCTTTAAAGCCATGGCGTTCGATCCAGCGTAAATACATACGCAATAACATCGACGCCCAATCCTGTGCTTCTGTACCGCCTGAACCAGATTGAATCTCAAGGAAGCACGGATTTGGATCCATCGGATTACTGAACATACGGCGGAATTCAAGATTACCTAAGGCCTGTTCAGCACTGTCTAATTCTGCTTGAACATCCAACAATAAACTTTCATCATCCGCTTCAACCGCAAGATCAAGCATGGCTTTGGCATCATCTAACTGTTCAGCAAGACGATCAAATACACCTAATGTGTTTTCTAAACTGCCCTTTTCTTTTGCGATGGCCTGAGCACGGCTTTGATCATTCCAAATCGCAGGGTCTTCTAATTCTCTTAACACTTCTTCTAAACGCTCAGCTTTTAGATCGTAGTCAAAGATACCCCCGTAGTGTTTGGCTACGATCAGATAAGTCTTTCAATTGAATTAAATACGGATTAATTTCCACGCGTCTTTTCTCACAACTTTTTCACTTAATCCGCTATTTTAACATAACTGTTTTAGTCGACACAGCCATGTCATTTTGAATACATTTATTTATTAAAATTGATTTTTTAAATTACTTAATTTTATGCCTGAAATGTTTAGTCAGATTTCTGCGACCCTAGTTTTTGTATAAAAATTAAACCAATTACACTAAAACACACAATCTCTCCTAAGTTTTAATAAATCAAAACATTGATTTTTTATCAAATAATATCAATAAGATAAAATGTCAAAATTACAAGTCAATTACATTCGTACTGTTCGATTACCTTATCAAGATTGACGATATTGAAAATTACTCTAGACTCAAGTTGTAACAAAACATGTATCAGTGTTTAACACTTGGTTTAAATCTTAATGAGGAAACAACCATGAAAAAATTAGCAATTGCATCAGCACTTTTATCTGCAATCGCAGTAACAGGCACTGCTCATGCTTATCAAGCTGAGGTAGGTGGTTCTTATACCTATAAAGACCAAGATCGTTTTGGTGACAGTGATCGTTTCAGCGTAGACGGCAAATATTATTTTAATCCAGTACAAACACGTAATGCACCTCTTGCAGAAGCAGCGTTCCTTGACCGTGCGAGCAATGTAAAAGCACAATACGCGCATGAAAAAGATGATGCATTCAAAAACAACCAATATGGTGCAGGTATTGAATACTTTGTTCCAAACAGCGATTTCTATTTAAGCGGTAATATTGGCCGTGAAGAAATCAAACCAAATTCTAAATATGCAACTGACGAAGACAAATTAAAAATCAACCATTACTCAGCAGAAGTCGGTTACTTACCAGCACCAGGTTTATTGGTTGCTGCGGGTGCGAAAACTGTTGATGTAAAAGATGGTGATCGTGATACAAGCCCAACACTTCGTGCCAAGTACGTAACTAAAGTTGGTCAAAATGATGTGAACCTAGAAGCATATACTGCTTTTGGTGACAGTAAAGAAGTGAAGTTAAAAGGTGATTACTTCATCGACAAAACTTTAAGTGTTGGTGTGGATTATCAAAAACTTAAATATGATGACACTATCGTCAATTCAAATGAATGGGGTATTTCTGCGAAGAAATTCTTCAACCAACAAGTGAGTTTAGAAGGTCGTGTAGGCTTCGGTAACGATAAATCATATATTGATAATGACTACACTTCATTCGGTATTCGTGGCGCATACCGCTTCTAAGACTTGAACAGAAGTTTGTAACATCGGAAACGCCCTGAATCATTCAGGGCGTTTTTTATTGCCCCCATTTTCTGATCATTTTCAATCCTCCACTTTTGTTTTTTCCCCAGCTTAATCCTGTATTTAAGAATTGACGCTTAGCTATTTTTGAATACACTACTTCGTGTAACAAAATATGTATTATTTTTAATCGGGGGAAATTCGAATGAAAAAACTAAGTCTTCTTGCAACACTCATAAGTGCTTGCTTTGCCATCAATGCCCATGCTTATCAAACAGAAGCCAATGGTGCATATGAACATATCAACATGGATGATGGGAAAGGCAACAGTGCAGTCATCAGCGGTAAATATTATTTTAACCCTGTGCAAACCCGTAATGCGCCCTTAGCAGAAGCTGCTTTCTTAGATAAGGCATCGAATATCGGTGGCGGCTATGCCTATAGCAAACTGAAAGATGACGAAGATCTCGGTGACTTACAATTCAATATTATCGGCCTTCAAGGTGAGTTCTACGTCCCTAACTCACAATTTTATCTTTCTGGTGCCTTACATCGTACCAATGTCAAAGCAACAATGAATGGCTTAGGCTCTCATTCCGAAAATGGCGATGGCTATAGTCTTGAAGCAGGTTTCTTACCAATCAATGGATTACTCCTAGCAGTGGGTGTTGCAGATTTATCTGATAGCCTAAATCCAGTTCAGGTTGCGCAATACGGCTTTAGCAACACACTTTCAAACGCTGCAATTGTGTCTGGCGAAAATGACGATACCGCTGTTTCTTTACGCGCGAAATATGTTTCGCAGATTGGCGGTTACTATACCAACTTTGAAGCACTCAGCTATATCGGTGATGAAACGACGTATCGCCTAGGTGCTGATCTTTATCTTGATCCAACCCTCAGTGTCGGCATCTCATTTGCAGACTCTACCGCTGATGATTCAGACAGTGTTTTCAATATTCACGCGCAAAAATTCTTTACGCCACAGTTTGCTTTAGGTGTGGGCTATACCACAACCGATGGTGTTGATTCTTATGGTCTCAACGGTACTGTCCGCTTCTAATCAATAGTGTAAACGATTAAAAAAATCCGCTCATCAGAGCGGATTTTTTATTGTTTTAAATAAGCGATTTGCAATTGTAGACGGGTATTGCCATTAAAGACATTCCGTTCCAAGGTATACACCAAATCGACATAACCCAGCATTGGATTAAATTCAAAACGGTCCATCGCATTAAATGCAATTGCATCTATGGAATGTGACCCGACCGCCAATTTGAGTTTTAAATGTTGCTCTTTAAGCCAACGATAATCGATCACTTTGAATCGCCCTTCAAATTGCGGCAGTGGAAACTTTTGCCCCCAAGGCCCAAGTTGTTCAATCCAATCCAAAGTCCCTAAATGTAAATCCGAATCGCCCAGCTCGCCATCAGTCCATAAGGTTGCCGTGAATAATTCATCATCCATTTCAGCAATCGCTTGGGTGAAAGCCGTTTTGAATGCAGCAAAATTTTCTTTCTTCAGGGTTAAACCCGCGGCTGCAGCATGCCCGCCAAAATGACTGACCAAATGTGGATAGTGTTCTGCAACTTGCTCAATGGTATCTCGGATATGAATCCCATCAATCGACCGTGCTGAACCTTTAATATGAATCCCATCTTCATCAGGAGCAAACACTAAACTTGGACGATGAAATTGCTCCTTTAAACGTCCAGCCACAATGCCAATCACACCTTGGTGCCATTGTTCATCAAACATTACCAGTGCTGCAGGTAAATGCTCTGTTTCTAACTGAATATGTTGTAGTGCACTCAGTGCTTGCTGCTTCATTTCAGTTTCAACTTGACGGCGTTCGATATTGAGCTGATTCAACTGTTGTGCAATCGGATAAGCGGTTGCCATATCAGCCGCAAGTAAACACTCAATGCCGATCCGCATGCTTTCCATTCGACCTGCTGCATTGATTCGCGGGCCTACCACAAAGCCTAAATCTTGTGCACGTAAACTGGCTGCGTCACGTCCTGCAATATCCAGTAAGGCTAAAATACCTGCACGACATTGATGTTGCTGAATCCGCTTTAATCCGGCATCAATCAAGATACGATTGTTATAATCCAAACTGGCGACATCGGCATAAGTCCCTAATGCGACCAAGTCGAGATACTGGGTCACTTTACTGCTGCTTTTGCCTTGCTGGCTGCGTGAACTGGCCAATTTCGCCAATACATAAAAAGCCACGCCCACCCCAGCCAAAGCCTTACTTGAAAACCCACAACCAAGTTGGTTCGGATTAACCACAGCCTCAGCACTCGGTGTCGGTTTGGTGGTTAAATGGTGATCGGTAATGATCACCTGCATCCCTAACGCTTGAGCCGTGTCCACACCCGCATGACTCGATATACCATTATCTACCGTAATCAACAGATCTGGTTGATAGCTCTGCTTTGCCAATTCAGCAATGGCGGGCGTAAGTCCATAACCATACTTAAAACGATCAGGCACCAGATATTCAACTCTGGCACCCATATCTTGCAAGACAAGCACCATTAAAGCGGTACTGGTCGCGCCATCGGCATCATAGTCCCCCACAATCACGATCTGTTTTTGCTGATCAATCGCTTGATCGATCAACGCAACTGCCTCTGCTAAGCCTTTAAGCTCTGGAGATAGCAAGTGCTTGAGTTTCAGTTCCAGCTCTTGCTCAGACTGCACACCACGCCTTGCTAAAATTTCAGCAATAAAAGCAGGCACGCCCTGAAACTGTTCAGGGCGTGTAAGCAAGGGTCTTTTTTGAATTTGAATCTGCGTCATTTATGGCATCAAACGTTGGATAGTCCAAAGACCATTTTGTTTTTCATAACTTAAACGATCATGTAAGCGATTTGGTCGCCCTTGCCAAAACTCATAATAATCTGCTTCTAAGCGATAACCGCCCCAAAACTCAGGCTTATCCAGTTCAGCTTGAGCCTGAGCTTGCAGCGCTTGAAAGCGTTGTTGCAATAACTCACGACTTTCAATCACCCCGCTTTGTGGAGTACTGATATGCGCAGCAATCTGACTGTCACGTGGGCGCTTATGATAGTAATCCGTCGATTCTTGTTCAGAAATCTTCACGACTTTGCCAGCAATGCGGATCTGACGCTCTAAACTTGGCCAATAAAACAGCAGCTCAGCATACGGATTATCAGCTAAGTCTAAACCCTTTTGGCTGTCATAATTGGTATAGAAATCATAGCCTGCTTCTGTCGCACCACGTAATAATACGGTACGCACATGCGGACGCCCTTGAGCATTTGCCGTGGCTAATGACATTGCATAGGGTTCATGTAAATTGGCAGCTAATGCATGATTAAACCAATTCAGAAACTGTAAATGCGGCTGTACGCTGATCTGGGCTTCATGTAATTCACCCTGCTCATAGCTCAAACGCAACTCACTCAGGTCTTTAATGACATCACTCATGATGGCTCCCCCTTAAGCAGCTTGGGCTTGAGCGCGTACTGCATCTGCTAAATGATTCGCCAAAGCCTCAACCTCTTGCTGCTGATCACCTTCCACCATGACACGAATCACAGGCTCAGTACCTGACTTACGAATCAACAAACGACCACGACCTTTCAATTGCTGTTCAGCCTTTTCAAATTCTGCAACCAAAGCTGGAATTGAATATGGATCAATCATGTGTTGTAGACGAACATTGACCAGTACTTGCGGGAATAACACAAAACCTTCAACCAACTCATGCAGTGCTTTGCCTTGTTCTACCATCACGGTCAACACTTGTAACGCTGCAATAATCGCATCACCTGTTGTGCTCTTATCCAAAGTGAGAATATGACCTGAAGGCTCACCACCTGTGACCCAATTCTTTTCTTCTAGGGCTTGCAATACATAGCGATCACCAACTTTAGCACGAACAAAGCCAACCTTAGCTTGTTCTAGGGCCAACTCGAGAGCCATATTACTCATCACGGTACCTACAACACCCGCTGGCTTATTCTTCGCCTGTGTTGCAAGGATATACAAGATATGGTCACCATCAATCAATTGACCATTTTTATCCACCATCACCACACGGTCAGCATCACCATCGAAGGCAATCCCCACATCGGCTTGATGTTCCAACACTGCTTTTTGTAGCTGTTCTGGGTGGGTTGAACCACAGTTTTCATTAATGTTTAAACCATCAGGTTCATTAAATAAAGGAATGACTTTAGCACCGAGCTCACGGAATACCGATGGACCTACGCTATAGGCTGCACCATTGGCACAGTCCACCACGATTTTTAAATTACGTAAGTCAAAGTGGTACGGGAAAGTTGATTTACAGAATTCGATATAACGACCATTGGCATCTTTTACACGAACACTTTTACCCAAGTTTGCAGTGTCTTCAATCACTAAATCTTTTTCGAGTTCCTGATTGATTTCATCTTGCAAAGTATCAGGTAACTTCTTACCTGCGCTTGAGAAGAATTTAATGCCGTTATCAAAATATGGGTTATGTGATGCTGAAATCACGATCCCAGCATGGGCGTGTAATGCGCGAGTTAAATGTGCAATGGCAGGTGTTGGGAGCGGGCCCAATAAATGTACATAAACACCCGCAGCATTCAGACCTGCCTGTAAAGCCGCTTCTAAAATATAACCTGATAAGCGTGTGTCTTTCCCCAACACCACAATCGGTTTATTTTTAGGACTATTTCTTTTTAATACTTTCCCTGCAGCAAAGCCAAGTTTTAATGCGAACTCTGGGGTAATTGGCATTTGCCCAAATTTGCCGCGAATTCCATCAGTACCAAAATAGCTCATCTTTTACTCACTTTCTTATCTTTTATATGGTGTGGAACCATATCTTTCTTCATCTAATTCACTTTACACCAAAACGAAAAAACCGTCAGTGGACTGACGGTTTTTCTGTCAACAAAATTACCAAAAATCAACCAACTCGATAGTTTGGCGCTTCTTTGGTAATTGTCACGTCATGAACATGTGATTCTGACATGCCTGCTGAAGTAATTTTCACAAATTTTGCATTTTGACGAAGATCTTCAATCACAGATGAACCCGTATAACCCATTGATGAACGTAAACCACCCATCATTTGATGTACGATATTCCCCATTGGGCCTTTGTATGGCACTCGACCTTCGATGCCTTCTGGTACCAACTTTTCCGCACCTGCTTTAGCATCTTGGAAGTAACGGTCAGCAGAACCAGATACACCGGCCATTGCGCCCAATGAACCCATACCACGGTATGCTTTGTAGTAACGGCCTTGGAAGAATTCAACTTCACCTGGTGCTTCTTCTGTTCCAGCAAGGAGTGAACCGACCATAATCGTGCTCGCACCTGCACCAATCGCTTTCGCCATATCGCCAGAGAAACGAATACCGCCATCTGCAATCAAAGGAATTTGATCTTTCAATGCGTTCGCAACGCTATCAATTGCAGAAATCTGTGGCATACCAATACCAGCCACGATACGTGTGGTACAAATTGAACCAGGGCCGATACCGACTTTCACGGCATCCGCGCCTGCATCAAGCAATGCCAATGCAGCATCACCAGTCGCAATGTTGCCACCAATCACTTGTACTTGTGGGTAGTTGGCTTTAACCCAACGTACACGTTCGATTACACCAGCAGAATGACCATGTGCAGTATCCACCACAATCGCATCTACACCTGCATCGACCAAAGCTTCGACACGGCTTGGTGTTTCTGCACCTGTACCCACCGCAGCACCAACACGTAAACGACCCAAATCATCTTTACAACTGTTTGGATAGCTTTCAGCTTTACGGAAGTCAGTTACGGTAATTAAGCCTTTAAGCTCATGGTTCTCACCAACAACCAAAACTTTTTCAATACGGTGTTTTTGCAATAATGCTTGGATATTTTCTTTAGACTCGCCTTCACGAACAGTCACGAGACGGTCTTGACCGGTCATGATGTTGCTTACAGGTTGTTCAAGATTGGTTTCAAAACGTGTATCACGACCCGTGACAATACCCACCACTTTGCCATCTTTTACAACAGGCACACCGCTAATGTTATTCGCTTGGGTAATCGCAATCAGCTCACGCACTGTCGTTTCAGGACCAACAGTGATTGGATCTTTCACCATACCAGCTTCAAATTTTTTCACACGGCGAACTTCAGCGGCTTGCGCTGCGATATCCATGTTTTTGTGCAAAATACCAATACCACCATTTTGCGCCATCGCAATTGCCATACGTGACTCAGTCACTGTATCCATTGCAGCAGAAACGAGAGGGATATTAAGTTGAATTCCGCGAGTTAAACGTGTCTTTAAGGAGACATCTTTTGGGAGAACAGTTGAGTAGGCAGGAAGTAATAAGACATCATCGAAGGTTAGCGCTTCTTGAACGATGGTCAGCATAACAATCTCACTGGTAATTTCCGTGAGCTATTATAAACAAATTTCGATGTGATTTTCATTTTCTATGATGAAAATAATTTCAAGCGTTGCTTAAAAAGCTTTCTGATGCGCGCTTATGCTTACCGAACCCGATAATTCCTGTTAGCAAACCTGATCATAATTGTCATTATTTTCAGAGGCCTGCTGCTCAATCGTGACCAACGGAATCAGGTTGTGCGCCAACCGCGCCTTGTTACAATGTGAATCGGCAATCTGTACTTCCTTACAACCTGAACTCCGAAATGGGTAGATGGAACAGCTCACTTGCTGTCCCACCTCCCCTTGCAAAGCCACACATTTGACTTGTGCTTGATTGGTTCCCTTCATACAGGAATAGACGGCTGTAAGTGGTTCAACCATGTGCTCAGGGATCTGTTCTGCCTCAGCCCAATAGAAAGAAACACGGTAATTTGCACAGCACGCACCACAACTGACACACGCATCTGGTGTCGCAATTTGAGACAACATTTTCTTAAAATTCTCGTTATCAAATTCAATCCTTTATCTGATGAATCCTAAGAAAATTTATTGATGGCGACAAGCGTGCTCAATCAACGATTTATGTATTTCCCAGTCATTTTCCTGACTCAGAAATTTAGCTCATTTCAGTCGGTAAACTAAAAACATATTCATTCATCAAATCTACGCCACATTCCAGCGTTTCAATCCAATCCAAAAACTGAGTGATCATGACCTTGCCAACAAAGGCAGTCCCATGTTGCGGCACAATCATCTCTAAATCCATTTGGCGAACCATATTGACCCACAAACGGATCACCTTATTGGAACACATATAGCGCTGATGGAAACCTTTCATCTTTTTGATATGTGTTTCAAAATCTGTAATCGGTAGGCTTGCATCATCAACGATCGAAGCCCCCATATCCCCAGAAAATAGGATTTTGGCAGTTGGATCATAAAACTGGAAATTACCAACGGAATGCAGGAAATGCGCAGGCACTGCAACAATCGCAGACTCACCCAAAGGAATAATTTGCCCTGTATCGGACAGTTCAATCAGACGATCTTCCCAATTCCCCTTCATACGCTCACTCATAAAAGCTGAATTTAAATGCGGTAAAAACCGTGCCCACAGCTTAGAAGCCACCACTTTGGCATCGGTATACACCAACCAGCGCGGCATTGAGGTAATAATGTCAGGGTCTTGATGCGAGGCCATGACATAGTCGAGATTTTTCAATTTGGTATAGCGATTGAGTTCCATGGTTAAAGGAACATACGTCAGATCGCCACCCGGATCTAAGACAGCGGCACGATCATGATCAATAATTAAAAATTGATTGGCCTGAATACCTTCGCCTTTGACTAAACTGGTAAAACTAATGCATTTATGTGTGCCATTATCAAACAGTATTTGCGATGTTGTCCGTTCAAAACTCATAACTACCCCAGAAAAAATCTTTAAATATGAAATATTTTTAATTCCATAATAAAATAATGGGATTTAGTTCATGTTTCAATCAAATATTGGACCTTTATCATAATTTATAAAAAAAGACCCATCACTATTGGATGGGTCTGGACTGATTTTAAATTCGAATCATTTAGAAGAAATAATGCTGCACTAAAGTTGAAATACCCACAATCAAGAAAATCGCGGCGCCAATTTTATGAATTAATGAAATCGGCAATTTATCCGCCAGCTTATTGCCAATAAATACCGCAGGGGCATTGGCAAGCATCATCCCAAATGTGGTACCTAACATCACCCAGAACACACTATCAAAACGTGCCGCTAAAGCCACGGTTGCAATCTGGGTTTTATCGCCAATTTCAGCCAAGAAGAATAAGATGAAGGTAGCACCAAATACCCCAAATTTCTGCCATTTATTGATGTTTTCAGTTTCATCTCCCAATTCATCTGGAATCAACATCCAGATGGCCATACCAATAAATCCAAGTGCCAAAATCCATAACAAAACTTCAGGACTGAGTACGGTGGTAATCCATTGTCCCAAGACAGCAGAAATACCATGGTTAATCGTGGTGGCCAATAAGATGGCAATTAAAATCGGAATCGGTTTACGGAAACGTGCTGCAAGCAAGAGAGCGAGTAATTGCGTTTTATCGCCCATTTCAGCAAGGGCAACAATTGAGGTGGAAATGAGAAATTCATACATAGTTGAATGCTCTGGCTAGCAAAATATACCGATGACCTACCCCTCCTGCTAGCCAAAATCAAATAGATTGATGCAGAGTGGTAAATCAAAGGTCTTGCCAACAAAAGCACAGCTGAGAAGCTGTTCTTGGTTCTTTGCTATGATGACCATGTTCGGTTGAACAATTATGTTGATCATCACCTCTTTACTTTGCGTAAAGAGCGGCTACTCCCCAATGAAGTGAAACTATTCTAGCAAACAATAAAATGGTTTTGAATGGTTAAACCCAAAATTTTTGGTAACTCCAGATCAACACACGCAGACAACCAAGTAAAAACGCCAAATAAGCACTTAAGCCCAGAAAACCAAAGCTACCCCAGCCACTCGCTCCGCCCACATCTTGGGCTTGATATTCCATCGCCATAACGACAGTCGCAAGCAACACTTCAACCCCCATCACCACATACATCACCCAATCCCATGGAAAATGTAAGAAGCTGACCCACAAGCCCATCGCCACAAAAACAATCAGCAATAAAGGCAGCATCACCCGATAAATCACCAACATCCCTGCTCCTTCAAGCAATGAAAATTTATTTTAAGTTCAACATAGCATACATAGATTCATCTTTTGTTCAGCCTAAAAATAGAAAACCTCGCAAAAGCGAGGTTTTCTAAATCCAAACAGTAATTAGAGCAATAAGCTACGAATATCTTTTAACAATTTAGTCAGCTTATTGGTAAAACGCGCTGCATCCGCACCATTAATCA
The DNA here is from genome assembly GCF_002292065.1 of Acinetobacter sp. UBA991. Classification (NCBI taxonomy): domain Bacteria; kingdom Pseudomonadati; phylum Pseudomonadota; class Gammaproteobacteria; order Moraxellales; family Moraxellaceae; genus Acinetobacter; species Acinetobacter sp. UBA991. The sequence continues at coordinate 57,118 of NZ_DBBF01000008.1, forward strand.
CACGATGATCATAAGACAATGATAATGGCAACATTAAGCGCGGATCAAAGTCTTTACCATTCCACACAGGTTGCATGGTCGCCGGTGAAATACCCAAAATCGCAACTTGCGGCCAGTTCACCAATGGTGTGAATGCTGTTCCACCAATACTGCCTAAGCTGGTAATGGTAAAATTGGCACCTTGTAGATCTTTCGGTGACAATTTACGATCACGGGCTTTTTGGCTGAGTTCAGCCAATTCTGCTGCAATTTGCTTAATTGATTTTTGATCAGGATTGCGCAATACAGGCACTGTTAAACCATCTGGGGTTGCAACTGCAATCCCCATATGAATTTCGTTACGCAATAGCACAGACTTCTGATCATCAGCCAAATGCCCAGCAAAATACGGCTCTTCTTTCAGCAAGTGCGCAACCGCTTTGGCAATAAAGGCCAAGATGGTTAAGCTCAAACCTTGCTTTTTAAAGCCATCTTTCAGTTCACCGCGCCATGCTTCAAGCTCGGTAATATCCGCCAAGTCAAACTGCGTCACTTGTGGAATGAAATTGTTCAATGACAATTGCGGTACAGACACTTGCTGTAAACGCGTCATCGCTTTCACTTCACCACCACCAAATGCATTAAAGTCTGGCAACTTTGGTAAGCCTGAAGCCACTGGAGCGGCTTGCGTTGCAGCAGTTGGTTGTGGTGCGGTCAAACGTGTTTTCACATAGGCAAAGACATCGTCCTTCATCACACGACCGTGCTCACCTGATGCTTTCACCTGTCCAAGAACCACACCTAACTCACGTGCCAGTTTACGCACGGCTGGACCCGCATAGACTTTCGCATTGTCAGCTTCTTGCTGTTTAGTCAACTTCTCAGCTTGTGCAGGCGCACTTGGGGCTGCTGTCGCTGCCACCTGTGATTTTGCTGGCGCTGTCGTTGCTGCTGGTGCAGAAGGAGCTTGAGCTTTTGGTGCAGATGCTGGTGCATCGGCCTGACCACTGACCTCAATCGTTGCCAAAGCCACACCTTGACGCACTTCTTGATTCGCAGACACATGGATCGCTTTCACAATCCCTGCTACTGAACTTGGCACTTCAACCGAAGCCTTATCTGACTCAACCACGCATAGGCTTTGTTGAGCTTCAACGCGATCACCGACATTGACTAGAATTTCTGAAACAAGAGCTTTTTCTACACCTAGATCAGGTACTTCAATTTCAACATGACCTGTTGAGGTATTTGTTGCAGCTGGGGCTTCTGTAGTTGCGGCTGGCGCTTCTGTTTGAGCTGGGGCTGCTTGTGGTTCAGATGACGTTGCAGCGCTCGCAGTCTTGACCTGAATCAATACCACGCCTTCCTTAATACTGTCACCTTCTTTAATCTGGATCGCTTCTACAATCCCCGCAACCGAACTTGGGACTTCTACCGTCGCCTTGTCCGATTCAACCACCACAATGCTTTGTTCAGGTTCGATCTGATCACCGACTTTGACCAGCACTTCTGCAACCAAGGCTTTTTCTACACCAATATCTGGAACTTTTACATCCACAATCTGGCTTGCAGTCGCTGCTGGAGCAGCGACTGGTTGTGCTTTTGTTTCAGCAACTACAGGTTTTGCTTCGGCTTTTGGCGCTTCCGCTTTCGGTGCTTCGTTCGCAGGTGTTTCAGCAGCAGACTCAGACTCTAATTCAATCAATGCGACGCCTTCAGTGACTTCATCGCCCTGTTGAACCAGAATACTTTTCACGATACCTGCCGCAGTGCTTGGTACTTCTACCGTTGCTTTATCTGACTCTAACACCAGAAGGCTATCGTCAACTGCAACATGGTCGCCCACTTTAACCAAGATTTCTGCAACTAGGGCTTTATCTACGCCAATATCAGGTGCTTGGATTTGCATGATTATTTCCCCTCACCTGTTTGCGTTTCATGGTATTCAGCAACTGCCTGAACTTCTGGATGTGCTTGTGGCGCCCATGCCACTGGACGGTCCGTATCTAACTCAAAGTTAGAAATTGCGTCTTTCACCAAACGGTTTTCAACTTCACCTTCGTCCGCTAATTTTTTCAATGTCGCAACCACGATATGCGCAGCATCAACACCAAAGAAACTACGTAAGTTTGCACGTGTATCAGAACGTCCATAACCATCAGTACCTAATGCAACAAATGGACGACCATCTGGAAGATATGCACGGATCTGTTCGCTGTACGCACGCATATGGTCCGTCGCAGAAACCACGATACCTTCTGTACCACGTAACTGTTTAGATACCCAAGATTCTTTTACTTCTTCAGTGAGCGGGTGTAAGCGGTTGTATTCTTCACATGCCATGCCATCACGAGACAATTCATTGAAGCTGGTGACGCTCCACACGTTTGAGTGGATTTGGTATTCATCACGCAAGATTTTCGCCGCTTTAATCACTTCACGAAGGATTACACCTGAACCCAATAATTGCACAGTGGCTTTTTCATCTTTTTCGAACAAGTACATACCACGTTTAATGCCTTCCTCAGCGCCTTCTGGCATTGCAGGATGCTCGTAGTTTTCATTCATTACAGTTAAGTAATAGAACACTCGCTCTTGGTTCACATACATACGTTGTAAACCGTCGTGTACGATCACAGCCAATTCATAACCAAAACATGGATCATAAGATACGCAGTTTGGAATGGTGTTCGCCAAGATATGTGAATGACCATCTTGGTGCTGTAAACCTTCACCGTTCAATGTGGTACGGCCAGCAGTGGCACCTAACAAGAAACCTTGTGCCTGCGCATCACCAGCAGCCCATGCAATGTCACCAATACGTTGGAAACCAAACATTGAGTAGTACATGTACATTGGAATCATCGGCAAGTTATTGGTTGAATAACTGGTTGCCAATGCAGCCCACGCACTCATCGCACCCGCTTCGTTAATTCCTTCTTGAAGCATGTGACCATCACTTGCTTCACGGTAATGCATTAACTGTTCTTGGTCTTCTGGGGTATATTTTTGACCGTGTGCCGCATAAATACCAAGCTGACGGAACATCCCTTCTAAACCAAAAGTACGCGCTTCATCTGGAACGATTGGCACGACGCGGTCTTTAATTGCTTTTTCTTTCAGTAAAGCCGCAATTAAACGAACCATCAGCATCGTGGTCGATTGTTCTTTACCACCTGAGCCATTTAATACAGCATCAAATACAGAGAGTTCAGGAATCGCTAAAGTGTCACTCTCACGACGACGTGCTGGTAGGTAACCCCCTAATGCTTCACGACGTGCCTTCATGTACTTCATTTCTGGAGAGTTTTCACTTGGGCGGTAGAATGGGAGTTCTTCTAACTTATCATCTGTAAATGGCAGGTTAAAACGGTCACGTACATATTTCAAAGAGTCGATCTGCATTTTTTTGATTTGGTGAGTTTTGTTCACCGCTTCAATTTCCTCAGACAGACCATAACCTTTAACCGTTTTCGCAAGAATAACGGTTGGTTGACCTTTGGCTTTCATTGCTTCTGCATAGGCAGCAAAAACTTTGTACGGATCATGACCACCACGGTTAAGATTATCGATATCTTCATCACTTAAATCTTTGACCAGTTCCGCAGCTTCTGGGTACTTGCCAAAGAATTTCTCACGTGTATACGCACCACCTTTCACTTGATAGCGCTGATATTCACCATCAACTGTTTCTTCCATGACCGCTTTTAAAGCGCCTGAATTATCTTGCGCAAGGAGTGGGTCCCAATGACGGCCCCACACCACTTTAATCACACGCCAGCCCGCACCACGGAATAAAGATTCTAATTCTTGAATAATTTTACCGTTACCACGTACAGGACCATCGAGACGCTGTAAGTTACAGTTCACGACCCAAATGAGGTTATCAAGCTTTTCACGACCCGCAAGTGAAATTGCACCTGTACTTTCTGGCTCATCCATCTCACCGTCGCCAAGATAAGCCCAGACTTTACGATCTTCTTCTTTGATCAAACCACGATTCATCAAATACTTTTGAATGTGTGCTTGGTAAATCGACATAATAGGACCCAAACCCATCGATACGGTTGGGAACTGCCAGTAATCAGGCATTAAATAGGGATGCGGATAACTCGGAAGACCATTGCCACCCACTTCACGGCGGAAATTATTCAATTGATCTTCAGTTAAGCGTCCTTCCAAGAACGAACGCGCATAGATACCAGGGGCACAGTGACCTTGGTAATAAATCATATCACCGCCAAAGTTATTGCTGTTTGCGCGGAAGAAATGGTTGAAACCCACATCATACAATGTTGCAGATGATGCGAAACTTGCAAGGTGACCACCGAGGTCATCGCCTGTTTTATTGGCTCGTAATACCATCGCTAAGGCATTCCAGCGGATCAAGGCACGGATACGGCGTTCCATATCCTGATCGCCAGGCATCGCTGGTTGTTCTTCAACTGAAATGGTATTGAGGTAAGGTGTATTTAAGCGCTGGATTGGCACATGTTTCGCAATTGCCCGTTGATAGAGTTTTTCTAGTAAGAAGGCAGCACGTTCCGTGCCCATATGTTGTAATACTGAATCAAATGCTTCTTGCCATTCTTGGGTTTCTTGCGCGTCAGAGTCGCCATAAAACGCCATACAATTCACCTTTTCCCTTAAGTTATTTGTCGACCCTATTTTTATCATGTTTTGCTGTGATAGAACTATTGCCCCAGATGAATGCAAAACGCCTTATTATTTTCTGACAAAATAGTCATTGACCTAAATGAAACAAAACACATAAAAAATCGCCAATAAAGGCGATTTTTTTGAATATTTATATACAACTGTTAACAAATTACATTAAGGCAACATTGCTAAGTAAGTTGATGGATTTTTACGTTGACCATCTTTTACAACTTCAAAGTGTAAATGTGGTCCAGTACAACGACCTGTACAACCGACATTGGCAATATGCTCACCAGCACTCACGCGATCACCCGCATTCACGATTAAACGTGATGCATGGGCATAACGAGTGATATAGCCATTACCATGATCAATCTCGACATACTGACCATATCCTGTACCCCAACCTGACTTCGTCACGACACCAGGACCAGTTGAGTAAATTGGCGTACCAGAAGGTGCAGCAAGATCAACACCAGAGTGATGACGTGTTGAACCTAATAAAGTACGGTTACCCCAAGAAGAGCTGACACGGCCTTCTTGCAATGGATGACTCACCAACCAAGAATAACCAGTATTTGCAGAGAATGAAGGAGCATTGTCTTGAGATGAAATCGCTGAACGACCATATTTCTTCTCGATCGTTGCATTGTTCAATTCAATGGTTTTTTCACGTAATTTAACTGAGACATTCGATACGGCCGGCAGATCCATATCAGCAGAATGAGTATAAGAACCTTGAGCTAAGGTTTTTGATAATTGCTCTAAGCGGTCATCACCTGTAGCTTGACCAATGTTCTGATAATCTGCGAAAGCAACCGAAGCAGCTGAAGCAGCCAACGAAAATGCGAGTAAAATACGACGCGTATGATGCATAAAAAACCTCTTGAAACCGTCCTTCAAACGTTCCTTTATCATCTGTTCCTTGATAACAGCTGAAGCAAACGCTTAAGATGGACACATCACCTCCGAGGAAGTTCTATGTCTGACCCTAACAACGTTTTCCAACAGAAAGGACAACACATAAAAACTGGAAACTTAACGTTTCTAACGACGCAAGTCACACAATGGAAACAACTTACGAAAATTATTCAACCTTTACTGCCCCAACCAGAGCAATGGCAGGTTGTTTGTTATCAACATGGTGTATTGATCATCACTGGTGAAAATCAAGCAATGATTAGTCAACTCAGCTATTTACAAAGCCACTATGTTGCGCAGTTAGCTCAGCTCGAAGGACTCAAGGAATTACGAAAAATTCAAGTTCGGTTAAGAAACAAAACAGTTGTCTCTCGTGAACCCTCTCCCCCAACAAAAACACTAACATCAGAGACCCAAGAGCAATTGCGCAGCGCCGCTGAATATGTGAGCGACCCTAAGCTTAGCCAAGCTTTACTACGTTTGGCAAGCAATAAAAAGTAAACTTCATATATTAAGTGTTGGAATACACACTAGTTTTATGTGACGAAAATCTCACATTCATTTGTTATAATATAACATAGGCAATAAAAGACAATGACTTATGTCACACTCACATAAGGAATTGGACAATCACTCTCGTTATTAAATGTTACAATTTCATAGCTGCTTGGATCGTTTTGAACATTGCGTAATAGCTGATTGTTCAGCGCATGCCCCGATTTATAACCATCAAACTTGGCAATAATTTGATGTCCAAGCAAATATAAGTCACCGACTGCATCTAGAATTTTATGACGTACAAACTCGTCGGCAAAGCGTAAACCTTCCTCATTGACCACACCTGTGTCATCGACACCAATCGCATTTTCAAGGCTCGCACCTAAAGCCAGATTATTGGCTTTTAAATAGTCCAAATCTTTCATAAAGCCAAAAGTTCGCGCTTCGCTCACTTCGTAGACGAAAGTTTCCGTCGAGAAATCGATGGTGGCTGATTGATATTCTTTGGCAAAGGCAGGATGATCAAAATCGATGGTAAAGTTCAGCTGAAAGCCTGAATGTGGTGAAAAAATGGCCTTTTTATCGTCAATTAAAGCCTCAACAGGCTTTAAAATACGAATGAACTTCTTTGGCGCGTCTTGCTCCGCCAATTCACCTTGCATCAATAAATAAATAAAAGGCCCTGCACTACCGTCCATAATCGGTACTTCGGATGCAGAGACTTCAACAATCAGATTATCAATCCCCAGTCCTGCAATCGCACTCATGACATGCTCAATAGTGCCGACTTTGATATCTTCACGGACCAAATTCGAGCACATAAAGGCTTCTTGAATCAATAAAGCATTGGCTGGAAGGTCGATCGGGGGATTTAAGTCGATACGGCGAAAGACAATACCTCCATCAATATGATGTGGAACAAAATTAATCAGCACCTTTTGACCACTGTGCAGACCAATACCGCTCGCTTTCACCACACGTTTGAGAGTACGTTGTTTCAACATGCCATACCAACTTCATTTGCAAAAACCGATATAACTTAGCATATTTTGCCATTTTAAAAAAATAAAAAAGGGGGTAATTACTCCCCCCCTTTCTCTAAATATATGATTTTATTATTTACGCTGTTGATTTTTCAGATAGTCTTGAATGCTCATTGGCGATGAACGTGGCGTAGAACTTGCTGTTGCGCCCACTGGTGCATCCGTATTTGCACGTTTGCTGATCGCAGGAACATCATCTTCATCCACTGGTTGCTGAGCCGCTTGAGCAGACGGTGCATGTGAAACTACAGCACGTCTTTTCTGATCAACTTCACTTGCATTACGGGTTAAGCCTGTTGCAATAACAGTCACACGAAGCTCATCACGCGCATCCGGATCAAATACCGTACCGTAGAAGATCTCACCTTCATCCAAATCAACGATCTGATTGACCACATCAGTAATGATTTCAGTTTCACGCAGGGTAATATCATCCCCACCCGTAATGTTAATCAATACGCCTTTTGCATTAATAATATTCACATTATCAAGCAACGGGCTACGGATTGCTTGCTCAGCAGCTTGGCGAGCACGATCTTCACCACGACCTAAACCAGCACCCATCATGGCATAACCACGTGTACTCATCGCTGTTTTCAAGTCAGCAAAGTCAAGGTTAATATGACCACGGTTTACCACAAGATCAAAAATACTACGCACTGCATTCAGCAACACATCATCTGCCTTTTTATAGGCATCCTTCATTGAAATATCACCATAAACGCTGAGTAAGCGCTGGTTTGGAATGATGATCAATGAATCAACATGTGCTTCTAAGGCATCAATACCCTTTTCAGCAGACTTTTGACGACGACGGCCTTCAAAGTTGAATGGTGTAGTCACCACACCTACGGTCAGGATGCCCATCTCTTTGGCAACTTCTGCAACCACTGGTGCAGCACCTGTACCAGTACCACCACCCATACCGGCAGTGACAAACACCATGTCGGTACCTTCAAGATGCTGACGAATCACTTCACGGCTTTCTTCCGCTGCGATTTGACCCACTTCTGGATTCGCGCCTGCACCTAAACCACGTGTACTTTGTTCACCCAATTGAATTTTGAATGGGGCGTTCATGCTATCCAATGCTTGTTTGTCTGTATTTGCACAAACGAACTTTACACCTTGGATATCAGATTGCGCCATGTGCTGCACGGCATTACCGCCACCACCACCAACGCCAAATACTGTGAAACGGGCTTGACCGTTGCCATTGTCTAGTTCATCTTCTATAAATTCAAATGAGGCCATGACCTTTAGATTTCCTAATATTAATGGCAGTTACTTCAGCCCGTTACTGCCCTGATTTTTAAACAACTGATGTTTAGGATGCTGTTCAATAATAGCTAGCTTGTCAAGTACAGTGGCTGATTTAGAACAACTTCCTAACAAATTTTCCCAAAAATAACTACAACTTAAAAGATGGCCTTTAATTTGCTATTTAATGCATTCCAACCATTGGCAACACGATCAACAAAACTACGATCATTTGCTTCTTCTGGCTCTTCAACCGTATCTTGCAAATCACTTTGGCTAAACATCAACAAGCCAGATGCGGTTGCGTACATTGAACGACGCAATGCAGCTAAATGCTGATCATCTGCATACACCTGTAATGGCGGATTGCCCAAATGCGCAGACACCCCCAACATTCGACGCGCCAAATTCACCATACCTTCAATTTGACACGCATCACCTGTCAGTACCACACCATGATAGAGACCATGAATCGCACCGCTATGTTCCAATTCTTCACGGATTAAAGTGAAGATTTCTTCATAACGCGCAATGATGATTTCTGCAAGCTCAATACGACTGATGGTTTGCGTCCCATCAATCCCCTGCACCTGAATCATGTGATCAGGTTTCACCACACTCAAGTCAACACAACCGTGTAAAATCTTGATGCGTTCCGCTTCTTCTGTGGTGGTCTGCAAAACGGCAGCAATATCACGCGTCACATTCTCACCACCACGTGGCAAGGTTCGTGCCAAAGCCAAACGGCCATCTAGATATACCGCGATATTGGTAATACCCGCACCAATATCAACCAGACACACGCCATATTCTTTTTCATCTTTGAGCAGACTGGCTTCAGCGGTTGCCAAGCAAGACACCACCATTTTCTCCACCCCGATATTCGCACCTTTCATGGCACGATCAAGGTTTTGCATGGTGCTGATCGGCATCATCATTAACTGATAATGCCCAGTCATACTATGCGCCGACATATTGACTGGATTTTGTACCCATTCCGCCGAATCACCCAACTCGAAGCCCAATGGCACAGCACTGGCAAGATAGTAATCTGGCGATACATGACTGGCTTTGGCCAACTCTAACGCACGCACCACTTCATTTGTAGTAATAATATGATCGTGGTTGGCAACAGGCGTACGGCCTGAGGCATAAAAACTTTGTAATTCAGTACTTGGAATCGACACCCACGCACTATGAATACGACATTCCGCCATATCCTCAGCTTCGGATACCGCATTCTTAATCGCCGCAATGACCTTGTCTAAGCTAACAATCTTGCCTTTAACCATACCTCGGTTGCGAGCAGTTGCCATGCCAATGACTTGGATCTTATCTGGTGCATGGATCTTACCAATCAAAACTGAGACTTTATGAGTCCCAATATCAATCGCAACAACTGAGGGAACAGCTTCACTCATTACTTCAATACCATATCTTTAGTGTTGTTTAGGACGATTGTCCTTTATTTTAAGCCACGTATTATGGCTTTGCCTGAATTGCCCCTGCAAGGCTTGTGTCATCAATCGTTACAACTAACTGACCGTTGACAATCTTCGGCGGAGCTGCGTTTTTCCACTGAATGGCAAGACCATTCCGATAACGCAAATCGATTGCCGTGATTTTTGACCATACAGGTTTTAAATCCGTTTGTGCCAAATGGCTTAAGCGTTGCAGCTTATTCATGGTCTGATCTTGATCTACAATAATCCGTAAGCCCGAATCAAACTGCATGAACCACGTCATACGCTCGGTTAAATACAATTCTTTTAATCTCAAATTCGCTGGATGAAATAACTGATTAATTTCATTATAGCGACGCATCATCATTTTGGATTGGCTGGCTGGCCCATGTAAAAGCGGCAAGTTTGGATGTGCTGTTGGCACCGCCTCACTAAATACATCGCCATTGTCACTGAGCAAACGCCCTGTTCCCCAACGTGCAATCGCATGTCGCGGCATCACCCGTACCCGAATTGCATTTGGCCAAGCCCGTGACACCACCACACGATCAACCCATGAGACTTTTAACGCTTGATCTCGAATTTGTTCTAAATCTGAAGTGAAATAGTTATCTTTAATAATTGGACTCAGATATTGAACTAACTGTTGGTTCTCAATATCAGAATTGGTTCCAACCACCTGCAACTGCGCCGCTCTTGCATCGGTCATGACTTTATATAAGCCAAACAAACCCAATGCCAAAACAGCAAACGCAATCACCAGCAAGACCCAACCGCCCGCATTCACCATTTTTTGTTTAGGTGAAGGCGGTTTCTCGTGAATCGAGCTAATGGCTGGCCGCGTTTTACGGCGCATCGAGGCAGGAAGCTGAGCCATAAATCGTTAAGCCGACGTAGCTAAGGTTTGCTCTAAAATCGCAACACAGAGCTGATCAAAGTTATAACCCACTGCTTGCGCCGCTTTTGGCACCAAAGAGTGACTGGTCATTCCTGGAACGGTATTCACTTCCAATAACCAGAAGTTGCCCTGCTCATCCTGCATCGCATCAATACGCCCCCAACCTTCTGCACCAACGGCTTGGAATGCACGTAAGCACAATGCTTGTAAGCTTTTCTCTTCCGATTCGCTTAGACCGCAAGGAATGCCATATTCCACATCATTACGCTGATACTTTGCTTCATAATCATAGAAGGCAACGTCTGCGGGTGGCTGCAAACGAATCACGGGTAATGGTTGACCATTTAAGAATGAAATCGTGAATTCACGACCTGTGATCCATTTTTCTGCCATCACCACCGCATCATGCTGCGTGGCTTTTTCAATTGCCGCAGCAAAATCTTCAGCTTTCTCAACCTTGCTCATGCCAACACTTGAGCCTTCATGTACAGGTTTGATAATGACTGGCAAGCCCAATTCAGCAATCACGGCATCCAGATCGGTATCTTTAGTGACAATACGATAAGGTGCTGTTGGCAAATCACTGCCTTGCCAGATTTGCTTGGTTTTAACTTTGTCCATACCGATCGCAGAACCTTGCACACCCGTACCGGTATAAGGAAGGTTTAGCCACTCCAATACACCTTGGATCTGACCGTCTTCACCACCACGACCATGTAATACGATAAAAGCACGATCATAGCCAACCAATTCAGTCACACTACGATCTTGGGGGTCAAATGCTTCTGCCTGAACGCCCGAACGTAATAACGCCTCTAAAACAGCTTGACCGCTGTCCAATGACACAGCACGCTCAGCCGACTTCCCACCAAACAACACAGCAACTTTGCCGAATTTTGCAGCATTTGACACGTTTATATCCTTAAAACTTTTAATATTCACAAAACAAAATTATTTGGCATACAAGCGATGCTGAGCCAATTCTACCGAAATTGCGCCAACGTTACCCGCGCCTTGTGTTAATAACAGGTCATTTGCTTGTAACACTTTTTGTAAAACGTTCGGTAAATTGCCTTCCACTGGATCAACCAAAATCGGTTCAACATCACCACGTAGACGAATACTACGCGCTAAAGCACGACTATCAGCGCCCACAATCGGCTTTTCACCTGCTGGATAAACTTCCAGTAATAACAACTGATCCACTTGTGATAACACATCAACAAAGTCATCAAAACAATCACGGGTACGGCTAAAACGGTGCGGCTGGAACAACATCACTAAACGACGGTCTGGATGGCTGGCACGCGCTGCTTTAATGGTTGCTTCAACTTCTTTTGGATGGTGACCATAGTCATCCACCAATTTCACCAAGCCTTCATCAACCTCAAATTCGCCCTGAACTTGGAAGCGACGACCTACCCCACTAAAACCTTCTAAGGCACGGCAAATCGCGCCATCAGACACGCCTTCATCCGTTGCCACACCAATCGCAGCAAGTGCATTCAAGACATTATGCAAACCTGGTTGATTGATCGTAACGCGCAATGGCTCACGATCTTTACGCAATACAGTAAAATGCGACTGCATGCCTTCTTGTGCAACATCCACCGCACGGATGTCATTGTCTTCAGCAAAACCATAGGTCAACACTGGACGACCCACGCGTGGCAGAATCTCACGGATATTGGCATCATCGCCACAGACCACAGCCAAACCATAGAATGGCAGGTTATGTAAGAACTGGATAAAAGTATCTTTTAGCTTATCAAAGCTGCCTTCATAGGTGTCCATATGATCCGCATCGATATTGGTCACGATCGCAGCCATCGGTTGCAAATACAAGAATGAGGCATCTGACTCATCCGCTTCTGCCACGATAAAACGACTTTCACCAAGCGCTGCATTCACCCCCGTGCTATTCAGCAAACCACCGATCACATAAGTCGGATCAAGGTTTTCTTCCGCCAACATGGTGGTCAATAAGCTTGTCGTTGTGGTTTTACCATGCGTTCCCGCAACCGCAATACCATGACGGTAGCGCATCAACTCACCCAACATTTCCGCACGACGCACGATTGGGGTACGTTGTTCGATAGCTGCTTTAATCTCTGGATTTTCAGGATCAATCGCAGTCGACACCACCAATACATTGGCATTTTTAATATTGTCAGCTGAATGGCCAATAAATACTTTAATACCATTCGCTTCGAGTTGAGCTGTGGTTTTCGACGCTTTAATGTCTGAGCCTGAAATTTTATAACCTTGGTTACTCAATACTTCGGCAATACCACACATCCCCGCACCACCAATACCAACAAAGTGGATATTTTTAATACGGCGCATTTCTGGCACTTTAATCAGCTTTTTGGCTTGGTTTGGATTTGTAGGAGACATAAATAAACTCGAATTACAATTTTTTAATCAGATCAACCACATGCTGTGTTGCATTCGGTTGTGCTTGTTGACGTGCTTTTACCGCCATTTCAGAGAGTAGCTGACGATTTAATAAGGTCGCTAATAACTCATCTAAAACCGCAGGTGTCATGTCTGCTTGCTGGCAAATCTTGGCTGCGCCAGCATTGGCCAAGAATTTTGCATTTGCCGTTTGGTGGTCATCCACCGCAATCGGTAAAGGCACAAAAATCGCCGCCAAACCGGCGGTTGCGACTTCTGTCACCGTTAAAGCACCAGCGCGGCATATAATCAAATCTGCTTCACTATAGGCTTTTGCCATATCATGAATAAAGGGTTCCACTTGAATATCCAAGCTCTCAGGTGCAGCTTGATATAGTGCACGCGTGGCATCTTGCTTGTTTTGACCACACTGATGGAACACCTTCAGCGGAACATTGACCTTTTTCAAAGCTTCAGGCAAACGCTCATTCAATGCTTGTGCGCCGAGTGAACCACCAACAATTAGAAGGTTGATGGGCAATTGTTCCTGTTCACGAGTTTGATAGCGCCAAGAGGGATTCAAAATCGCAGTAATCTCCGCACGCACAGGATTACCTGTGGTCACGACTTTATCACTGTTTGCAAATGTATTTGGAAAAGCCTGACACACGGTTTTGGCAATACGTGCCAATTGGGTATTGGTAAATCCTGCAATGGCATTTTGCTCATGAATCAGCACAGGAATACCCAGCAAACGTGCAGCTAAACCACCTGGGCCTGCCACATAGCCACCAAAACCCGCCACAGCATCAATCTTGAGCTGTTTCATATAACGCATGGCGCTGAGCGTGGCTTTTAAAATTTTAAACGGCGCACTGAGTTTACGAACTAAGCCATTGCCGCGTACACCTTGAATATCAATTTGATAAATCGGAATATTTTGATCTTTCAACAACCGATTTTCCATTCCCGTAGGCGTCGCTAACCAAGAGACTTGGCAGCCTTCCTGTTGCAGCTGTTTGGCAACAGCAAGCGCGGGAAACACATGCCCACCAGTACCTGCGGCCATCATCATGACATGTTTGGGTTTGTTCTGCGGTGAATTGGTCACGGTCTAATTCTTCAACTCAAAAAAAGAAGGTTATCGTCTATTGTTTTCGAGCGTTATTTTAATCCTAAAGCTTCATTCACGAAAAGCGAATTTCACCTGTTTACAACAGAAAGCTGTGCTTTTTTCGATTCTTTGTTAAAAACAAGGTTCTGCCGATATGCAAATGCCCGTTTGCGTCCAAATTTTGATGGAATACAAACGGGCAATTCGGTCAAAAATGCAACTTTTTTAGTTTTTACGACCTGCTTCTAAGACATCAAAAAGATCATCGGCAATCGAGGTGCCAAATTGTGCATCAATCTCACGGATACAGGTTGGACTGGTCACGTTAATTTCAGTCACATAGTTACCAATCACATCCAAACCAACAAAGACCAGACCTTTTTCACGCAGGAATGGCCCGACTTTTGCCGCAATCAATTTATCATTTTCAGTTAGTGGACGGGCCTGACCTAAACCACCTGCCGCCAAGTTACCACGCACTTCGCCATTTTGCGGAATCCGTGCCAGACAATATGGAATCGGCTCACCATTGACCATCAAGATGCGCTTATCGCCTTCGACAATTTCAGGGATATAACGTTGCGCCATAATTGGACGTGTGCCCATTTCGGTGAGCATTTCCAAAGTCGAACCAATGTTCACGCCATCTTGGTATAAACGGAAAATGCCCATACCGCCCATGCCATCCAAAGGCTTCACAATCACATCGCCATGTTCTTTGATAAATTCACGAATCAGGCTTTGTTGTGAGGTTACTAAAGTTGGGACTTGTAGCTCTGGGAACTGCGTGGCGAACAGCTTTTCATTACAGTCACGTAGTGATTGTGGTTTGTTAATAATCCACACGCCTTCACGCTCGGCTTGTTCCAGAATATAAGTGGTATAAACAAAATTCATGTCGAATGGTGGGTCTTTACGCATCAACACCACATCATAATCCGCCAACGATTCTTTACGCTGCTCGCCCAACTCATAGTAATGGTTATAGTCTTCAAATACTTTTAAGGGTGAGATCAGGCCAAAGGCTTTGCCTTGGTCGATATATAAATCGTGTTGTAATGCATAACCCAATTCATGTCCGCGACGGCTGGCCGCCCATAACATCGCCATAGTTGAATCTTTTTTGAGATTCACAGTTTCAATCGGGTCCATCACTACAAGTACACGCATAATCTGACGCTCGTATTTTTAATCTTGGCAAAAAGTATAGCGAAGTTTGCGGTCAATCGTGAAACAACTTGTATAAATCTTAAAGATTAAAAAATCTATTTTGTTCAATTAATTACAACATATTAAAAATATTCAGCTTTATGATTTAATTTGTTTCGGATGAGGAAATCACCAGTGGATGCATCGTAGACCAGTCATTTCCATTTTCCTCATTTTCCAGCCTATTTATCGCAAAAGCTTTTGAATATCTTTGGCAATTTTTTCAGGTTTGGTGATTGGGGCATAGCGTTTGACCACTTCACCGTTTTGATTAATCAAGAATTTAGTGAAGTTCCATTTAATGCTGCTGCCTAACAGACCTTTGGCTTCAGAAGTGAGATATTTATACAAAGGATGTGCGGTTGGGCCATTCACATCAACCTTGGCAAACATCGGAAACGATACGCCATAATTGCGCTGACAGAAGCTGCCAATTTCTTCATTGCTCGATGGATCTTGGTTGGCAAATTGATTACATGGAAAACCGAGAATCACCAACCCTTGTTGTTGATAGTCCTGATATAACTTTTCCAAACCTTCAAATTGTGGCGTTAGACCACACTGGCTTGCGGTGTTCACCACCAATAAAACTTTGCCTTGGTAATCTGCGAGGTTCTTTTGTTCGCCTTCTAACAGTTCAGCCTGAAAATCATAAATCTTGCTCATAGGTGTTCTCTCTTCTATCCAATCTTGGATGTAATCAAAATCGTTTGCTGAATAATTCAGCTTGCCTATTTAATATTTCACACAATTATCTTGTGTGCAAGTTAATTACACGCAATATACTTTTTACACAATCCCATTTATACTGAATGTTCAACAACTGAGTCGAGAACAAATCATCATGGCTGAAGTTTCATTTTTGGATAACCAAGTGTGTTTTGCCATGTATTCCGCGACCAATGCGATGATTCGCCAGTACCGCCCTTTACTTCAGGAATATGATCTAACCTATCCGCAATTTATTGTGTTGTTGGCTTTGTATGAGCAGGACAATGTGATGTTATCTGAAATCGGACAAAAGACTTTTTTTGATTCCGGAACGCTGACACCGATTATTAAAAAACTCGAAGAAAAGCAGTTTTTAAAACGTGTTGCGGTCAAAGAAGATGAGCGGATGAAAAAAGTGATTTTGCTGGAAAAAGCACTGGCTTCTAAGGATGAAATTACCCTGATTCCGTTTAAGCTCGCCTGCTCGTTGGGTATGGACCCGAATGATCTGCTGGCAATTCATAACTTATGCCATCGTTTTTTAAAGGGTTTGGAACAATCTAAACTCGAGTCTCTGGAAAATTAAATGCAGCAAGCCATTGTCGGTTTTCATCTCGATGAAGAAGCCCATTGGATAGCTGATCTTGCTTGTGGGCATGGGCAACATGTGCGCCATAATCCACCGTGGCAGAATCGCCCTTGGGTGTTAACAGAACAAGGGCATAAAGAAAAAATAGGTGTAATGTTGGAATGTAAAAAGTGTGAGGAGGCTTTCAAGACCCCCTTATTATAATAAATAAAACAATAACATAGTTAAAACCATCAAAGAATGATGGATAGGTGCAGGGCTCGAACCTGCGTCCATTCGGATAAGAGAGCCGAACGTTCTACCACTGAACTAACCTATCCTTTACCTGAAAAAAATTTATTTCTTTTTAATATACTAGCTAAAAATGGACTACTAATTTCTACACCATGGACCAATTCAGGTGTTGTCTTAAACTGTACAGTAGAATGTGATTTGGGTGCAATCCAACCCGATTTTTCTGGATCTAAATTAACTTTTAAGCACTGAACTATAATATCATCTTTTGTACAAACAACACGTCCCTGCAAAACCTCCCATGGTAAAGGAAGTTCATTCCAAACATAGGTATCAGGGTCCAAAGTCCCTTTTGACTCTAAATGCCATGCAGCAATATCTCCAGCCATTAACCGTAATACCTTACCTATACAGATATTTTCTAATATTATTTCCAAACCTAAAGCATATATAAGATGCATCCATTGATCGCGAGCTTTATTCCAAGCCCCAGCTGCATGATTCCATGTTGAAGAATCATTTCCTTTTTTCACAATCATAGTTTGCCTATTAATATTATTTTTCAACCAGAGATCATGTAAAAATTTAGAAATTTCCTCAAGGATACATGTCCAACGCCCTAGAAGTAACCCTTTCTGCTCTTCAGTTAGATGACTTGTAACAAAATCAGAAATATAAACATGAGAAATGGCCCACCAATTGGTAGTAATTGGACACTTTAAACGACACCGAGTTAAAAGCATTTCACAAATTTCATCAAATGGACGTTCCTGGGTCGTATTAGTGAATACACTACGTAAATTACAACGTGCTGTATAATAAGCAATAAAACATGCGCTATCAGCATCCTGAGCAAACTCACTATAAGAAAGGTGATGGGCTAATCCATGCTTTGCAATTTTTTCAAACTCCAGTTTATGTAATTCTCTCTGAAGTTTTTTTTGCTTCTCTTCGATACGTTTTAACAACCTCCATCGTTTATTATATTGCCGCTTTGAAAGCTGTATATTCGATTTCTTCCTCTCATTTTTATTTAATCTATCGCGAATAAAATTATTACTCCCAATTTCTTTTTTTACCAGCATCTCTATTTCTTTTAGAGCAGATTGAATCTCTCCAACATCACAATAATCAAAATTTGTATATAACGAGACATCAAAAAGCTCACTAGCTTTTAAAAACTGTTTTTCTGCTCCCACTATTTTTCTAAAATCTTCCGGCATTGATGTATAGGGAATATGTCTGCGTACTAAAGCATGCTGTGCAGCTTTTTCTAAAATTATACGTTCTCGAACACTATAGTGATCTGACATATAATTTTTGATCACTTCTGCAATATCTTCTGGACGCTTTCTCTCACTTAATGATTGATATAAATTTTTAATATAATCCATACTTTTATTGTCCATCAAAACAGCTTCTTTCAAAATATTAAGAAGTGAAAGTAATTTAGGTTGAATCTAAAAATTAAAAATCTTCCAGAATCTAACATACTACAACCCAACTGTTTAAACACCTTTGAGTCACACCATACAAATAACTCTATTGACATCAAGCTAACTTGAGCTTTTATAGTTACTTTTTTTAATCCAAAAAGTACGGATAGATAAATGAATAACTCGAATAAAACGTTTCTCCTATACGGCGTCAGTAAAGGCCTAGGCAAAGCCATTGTTCAAGCTGTACCAAAGCCAACAGATACCATCTACGGCGTATCTCGTACTCAACCACAAGAAACTCCAAACTTAAACTGGATTTGTGCTGATCTATCCAAACCAGAGCAGGCTGTAAGCGATGTAAAAACAGCGATTGGACAACAAAAACTTGATGTGCTGATTTATAACGTTGGTATTTGGGAGCAACAGGCATTTAGCGACAACTATAATTTTGAAGAGGTTTCTGCTGCTGAAATCAACCAAATCATCAATACCAATATCAGCACCTGTATCCTGTCGATTCAATCATTGATCAAAAATCTCAAACTCTCCGATAATGCCAAAATTATTCTGATTGGCTCCACTTGGGGCGTTGATAATCATAACGGTAAAGAACTTGTTTTCTCCGCTACCAAATTTGCTCTAAGAGGCATTGTGCAATCCCTTCGAGAAATCTTGCGTGAGCACTTGATTGGGGTCAGTGTACTGAACTTAGGCTACCTTGCCAGTGAATATGAAATAGATAAAGCCACTCAAGATGTTTTAGAAGAAACTAAATTCTCTCTTATTCCATTATCCGATGTGATTCAGGCGATTCATTTTATTCTTTCAACCAGCAAGGCAAGCTGTGTTAAAGAAATTCTGATGCCTGCGATGTTGGATCAGAATGTTTAATAAAATACCGACCAACTCTTCTTTTGGAACAACTTGATATAAAAAAGAGAATAACATGGTAAAAACCTTGAAATACACTCAGATAAAATAGAATAAAAACGGAGTGTTAAGACTATGACGTGTCGTAATTGTGGACACTTGAATATTGATTCATCGCAGTTTTGCTCAAACTGTGGAACAAAAATAAATCAGCAAAATAATAAAACTTACCTTTGGAATCCATCTGCTATTACCAACTGGAGTATTCTATGTACTCCCATATTTGGCTCTATTCTATATTTAAAAAACTCAGAGGCTTTAGGTAATAAAGACAATATCGCAAAATCAAACAAATGGTTAGCCATTAGCCTCATCGTCTTATGCCTGTCACTATTTGTTATTTATAGCGATTTTAACAATGATCTACAATCCAGTATCAGTGGTGCAAATGGATTAGGTTTAGTCTATTTATTTATATGGTATTTTTTCTTTGCAAAGGAACAAATCAATCAAACTAAGAATTTAGATTATCAGAAAAAATCTTGGATCATCCCCCTCATTCTCGGGATTAGTTTTAGGCTCATCATCTTTTTATCCGCCAGTTATTTCGCAAGCCTGCATCAACTGAACTAAGATCAAGAGTTAATCTGATCTGCACCTTATAACAAAAAAGGAAGCTTCAGCTTCCTTTTTGTTTACACCTAAAACTTAGATGCCATATTTTTCACGATACGCCTGCATATTGGCTAAAGCGTCTTTTTCGCCTTTCGCATCCAGATAATCCATTAAATCTTTCATGGTAATGAGAGCATGCACAGGAATTTCGAGTTCTTTTTGCACTTCCTGAATCGCAGAAAGCTCACCTTGACCACGTTCTTGACGGTCTAGTGCCACCAATACACCTGCAATTTCAGCACCCGCATTTTTTAAGATGGTGACCACTTCACGAATCGCAGTGCCCGCAGTGATCACATCATCAATGATCCAGACTTTTTGACCTGCAACCGATGCACCCACCAACACACCACCTTCTCCATGATCTTTGGCTTCTTTACGGTTAAAGCCCCAAGGTACGCTCTTACCATGCACTTGAGACAATGCCACCGCTGTTGCTGCGACAAAAGGAATCCCTTTATAGGCTGGGCCAAAAATCACACCGACATTGTCACACTGTACTAGTTTGTCGGCATAGCCTTGCGCTAACAAAGACAGTGCTTCACCATCGTTTAACAAACCTGCGTTAAAGAAATAAGGACTGACACGGCCTGATTTTAAGGTAAACTCACCAAATTTAAGCACTCCACGTGATAATGCGAGTTCGATAAAAGCTTGCGGATGAAATGACACAGGCGTTGTCATATAAAGTGCTCCAAATTCTTCAATTGAGGTTAAACAGACGTATGATACCAAAGGATAGCTATCCAAGTGATGTAAAAATTCTTCGAGTCGTTTCAATTAACGTAAATGGCTTGCGCTCATCAGTCACCAAAGGCCTGCTCGAATGGTTAGAACAGTCGGGTGCCGACGTGGTGTGTATGCAGGAAAGCCGCATCACCCATGAACAATGGACCGATAAATTTAAACCTGAAGGTTGGTATACCCACCTGTTCCCTGCTGAACGCGCAGGCTATGCAGGTACGGCGATCTATAGCCGTCTGCCATTCGTGTCAGTCAAAGATGGTTTAGGCTTTGAACTGGCCGATTCTCAGGGCCGTTTTACCAGCGCTGAATTCGATCTAGGCTTGTCACAAACTGTTCATATTGCCTCGTTATACTTGCCATCAGGATCAAGCGGTGACGAAGCACAAGCACGCAAAGACGTGTTTTTACAAGAATACGCCAAAATACTCAAACAGTGGCGAGATGAAAATAAATCAATCATTGTCTGTGGGGATTACAATATCGTGCATAAACGCATCGATATTAAAAACTGGTCAGGTAACCAGAAATCTTCTGGGGTTTTGCCACATGAACGTGCTTGGCTCGATCATATGTATGACGAGTTAGGTTATGTGGATACTTTCCGCGAAGTTCGCCCTGAAGCAGAATTGTATTCATGGTGGTCAAATCGCGGTCAAGCGCGTGCGAAAAATGTTGGGTGGCGTATCGACTACCATTCATGCTCTCCAGACTGGAAAGCACGTACAACAAATGCATGGGTGTATAAAGAACAATGGTTTAGCGACCATGCACCCGTGATTATCGACTATAAAATACACGAATAAGTGAACACCTGTTCACTTTGATCGCTTCTTTAGCTTACATAACTTGTCGCTTTTGTGTATTTTTATTTCGCATCTAGAACGGCATTATAGCTTCACGGCACAGGGAAGCGGTCAGGATGACCAAAAAGGGATAGGACGCCGTAGGAAGATAAAATAAACTTAGATTAAGTTTATTTGCATGGATGAGACATTGGACGTTGAAATGAGACCCGCATAATCAGGAAGATTATATGCGGGTTTTCTCTTTTCTAAATCTTAGATTTTCTTTCTTGGCTTTGTCTTTAGCTTTTCTGCTCAAAGCGCATGATCATTTTCGTCATTCAATTGTTGCTGCATACACCCTACCGATCAACTTGATAAAAAATTTCAACTGGTACACCACCCTTCTTTTGCGTTAGGCTTTGGCTCATCTCTTTTATTCTTTTTTATGGTTTTCGGTATGTTTAAAATTTACGGCATTAAAAATTGTAATTCGATGAAAAAAGCCTTTGATGTCTTACAAGCCAACGGCATCAATTACGAATTTCATGATTATAAAAAACAAGGCATTGATGCAGATACTTTAGCGATCTGGTTAAAAGAGATTGGTGCGGACAAAGTACTGAATAAAAAAGGCACCACATGGCGCAAACTCACTGCCGAGGAGCAAACACACGCCACCAGCAATGAACAGAACCTGATTGAAGCCCTAATTGCGCAACCAAGCCTGATTAAGCGTCCTGTGCTGCAAACGCCGCAAGGTTTTGTGATTGGCTTTGATGAAGCCACGTATCAAGCTTTATCCGCTTAAACGCTAAAGATGAGCAAAAATAAAAAACCGAGTCTTAGGACTCGGTTTTTGTTATTTAAATCTAGCTTAGTTGGTACGAATCCAAGTTTGGTTACGACCTAAAGCAGCGACACCGATATAGCCACGTAATTTCAGCTTTTTACCGCCTTCGATAATTTCAGCTTTCAATTTATAGGTTTTACCATTTTTAGGGTCGATAATTGAGCCACCATCGTAATTCACACCACCGACATTTTTTAGGCCATTCACAATGGTCACGCCTTTCAGTGGTTTGTTATGGTAAGTTCCTTCACATTTAGAACAAGCATTTTCCTGGCCTGCCACTAAATATTTTTGAATCGACGCCGTTAACGTTCCATCCTTTTGCTCCGTGAACTTCACGATCGCCTTTGGCTGTTTTGTTTCATCATCAATGGTCTGCCAAACAGTGCCATTCAGCGCATCCGCTGCATTGGCAAAAGTTGTCAAACCGAGCAATCCAAATGCTAAAGCAATTTTCTTCATTTTTGTAATATCCTTAAGGGGTCTTTCAAACTGAAAGTATTGAGAACTTCAATCAATATTGCAATTCTTGATTATGACTATTTGGTATAACCTGAGTAAGAGTGTCATAGCGCACATTTTTTCAGATTTTATCGTCGTGCTTAGACATAGCTTATTTTCAAGAACTTTCTTATTGCTATACTGATCTAACAATATGGAAAAATTATGAAATTTGCTACTGTTTGGAAATATTATTTTACTGAATCCTTACTTAAAGCGACGATTCGGACACCTAGTCAATTTAACTTGGCCCCAAATGCATTACGTCCGTTGCTCGATCAACTGTGTCGTCTATTTCCACAAGATTCAACAGTACAAGTCCGCCCAATCCGTCTAGCGGGTGTACGTGGTGAAGAAATCAAAGCCCAAGCCGCGGCTACACAACTGATTTTCCATATTCACGGTGGTGCTTTTTTCCTCGGTAGTTTAAATACTCATCGTGCTTTGATGACAGATATTGCTGCACGTACTCAAATGCAAGTGATTCATGTCGATTATCCACTTGCACCTGAACATCCATATCCTGAAGCGATTGATGCGATTTTCGATGTCTATCAAGCGCTGCTGGTACAAGGCATTAAACCGAAAGATATTATTATTTCAGGCGATTCTTGCGGTGCTAACCTTGCCTTGGCGCTGTGTTTACGCCTCAAACAACAACCTGAACTGATGCCAAGCGGCTTGATTCTGATGTCGCCTTATCTTGATCTCACCCTGACCAGTGAATCGCTACGCTTTAACCAGAAACATGATGCCTTGTTGTCTATTGAGGCCTTACAGGCAGGCATCAATCATTATCTCACCGAGAACATCCAAGCCGATGATCCACGTGTTTCACCGTTGTTTGATGATTTAAAAGGGCTTCCACCCACCTTGGTGCAAGTCGGTTCGAAAGAAATTCTATTGGATGATTCAAAACGCTTTAGAGAAAAAGCGGAAAAAGCCGATGTCAAAGTTAAGTTCAAGCTGTATACCGGCATGTGGCATAATTTCCAGATGTTTAATGCTTGGTTCCCTGAGGCAAAGCAAGCTTTGGCAGATATCGCAGCGTTTGCACATGCACTCGATCGTGACTAAGCAAAATAAAATTGTGTAAAAAATGGTCAGCTATGTCTGACCATTGTCATTCTTAATTCCCTTTGGTCATCATAAAATAAAATTGATTGGATATTCTGATAAGAGCTGATTTATCAAAGAATTTTTCCCGTCCTGATTTGCATTAAAAAGCCCAGAGCTAGACTTTTTTCTCATTCTAAAGATGTTATTGTTATTTCAATAATCGTTCTTCGGTATTTTGACGACAGATCTACAGTTGCTAGGAATCTCATTGCATAAAAGGATGCATGCCAATGGTGAAGATTCGTTTTAATCGGTCAACTGACACAAAAGGATGGGGCTTTAAGCTTTCTTGGGAACATCATATTGTAGTCAATTGGACCATACTCAAAAAAAGTATTTTATTACTGATACTTGCTGCATTTATGAGCCTATTTTGGATCAGTTGGGATATTTTTGTCCTGATACATCCACAGTATTCTGAATGGGTCAATCTAGGCATTGTACGCTCACACTTAATCACCAGCCTGATTACGCTGACCGTGATGTTGCTGCTGATTATTCCTTGCCATGTATTTAAGGATCGAACTTGGGCACAGAATGTTTTACCTATCCTCAGTGTGCAGATTTTTACTGCAATGCTATGCCATAAAGGCTATTTAGCAGGCAGTTTTAGCCCAGCAACTATGGTGGGTTATGTCAGTGTAGTAGGTGTGGGTTTAGTGCTGTTTGACCGCAGGATGGTGTATTGCGCTTTGATTCCAGCAACACTGGCCTTATTGCTATGCAACTACCTGAGCATGATTGGGATGCTGACTTATGCGCCTCTGTTTAATATGCAGCGCCTAAATGAAGTACCGATGCATCCATTCTGGGTCGGCAGTATGGTATTTTTCTTATTGCCGATTTTATTGGCGTGTTTATTCTTATTTGAAATTTTACTGACGCAATGGCGAACGCGGGAAATGACCATTCAGATTCTCAGTCGTCTCGACCCTCTGACCAATGTACTCAATCGGCGCAGTATCAGTAGTTATTTAAATAAGTTGCATCAACACCCCCACCCACTCTATTCGATTATTCTGCTTGATCTCGATCATTTTAAAACGATTAATGATCAATATGGGCATAGCATGGGCGATCAAGTGCTGATCCAAGTCGCACGATGCTTGGCAAGTAATCTACGTGATCAGGATATCATTGGTCGTTTTGGTGGCGAGGAGTTTATTTTATTGCTGCCCAACACGCCGACGATGCAAGCACAGAACGTAGCTGAACGCTGTCGCCATGCAGTATCACAACTGCGTTTTATTACAGAATATAAGCAGGAATTTAGCGTGAGTGCCAGCTTTGGGATTAGTAGTTCGCTCAGTGCCGATGAGCCACATTTGATCATCAGTCAGGCCGATCAAGCCCTGTATGCAGTCAAAGCTGCGGGGCGTAATCAAGTGAAAATATTTACTGATCTTGCAACAAGCTAGAACAATGAAGGCACAACATGCCTTCATTGCAATGTTGATTAGCCTTTCAAAAATTCTTCTCGATGTTGACGATAAGGCTCATCAAAAGGCACAAACATCTGCTCTTGTTTGGCTTCGTCAATCCATTGCTGTACCGATGGCAAAGATAATATTTTTTGCACATAAACTTGGCTTGATGCGGAGAGTGGCAGTTGATAGCATTCAAAACGCATCACCACAGGCGCATAGAATGCATCGGCGATACTAAACTCGCCACATAAAAAACCGTCTTCGCTTGGACGTTCAGACCAGATCTGATCAATTCGAGCCACATCGGCACGTAACTGCGCATGTTCGGCCCAGAGTTGTTTGCCAATATGACCTAGATCCGCTTCCACATTCATGGGGCAAAGATTACGTAAGCTTTGAAAGCTACTGTGCATCTCTGCACTAATACAACGTGCTCTAGCCCGTAATGTCTTCTCTTGTGGCCACAAGTCAAGTTCAGGATGCTGTTCCGCAATATATTCACAAATCGCCAAGCTATCCCAGACCACCAGTTCGCCATTCACAAGCGCAGGAACTTTACCCGTTGGGTTGAGCTTTAGAATCTCTGTTTTAAATTCACTTTCAGGTTCAAAACTATCAAACCGAATCACATGCTCCTGAAAGGAAATCCCCGCTTGTGTAAGTAAAATCCATGGGCGCATCGACCACGTGGAGTAATTTTTATTGCCGATAAAGAGTTGATACATTGTTATTGTTTCCCTTTAAATAAAGCCAATTGCTGTAATAGCTCAGCTTTTTGGAATGCACCCGTTAAGCGTAGCGAGCGAATTTCTTGTTGTTGCTGATCTAAGAATAAGTACGTCGGTGGCCCTAAAATATCCCACTGTGCTAGCAATGCTTGGTGTGACGCATCATAGTGGCTTAAATCCATTTTAATCAGATAATAACCAGACAAAGCCTGTTGCACCTCTGCATCTTTTAGAATGCGATGCTCAATCGGCTGACAAGCCACACACCAATCCGCATAGACATCAATCACAATGCCACGGTCTTTGGGCGCATTGGCTAAGATCTGCTGAAATTCATCTCCTGTTTTTGCCACATGCCATTCGGCCAGCTTATCTGCCTGAACTGAACTGAGACTTTGAAAATGCTGATATTGATTAAAGCCCAATGCTGGAATCGCTAAAATCAGTAAGATCGCATAGAGCCATTGCAGCTTACTTTTCTGTGCAAACAGGCGATATGCCGCATAAATAATAAAGGCCAAACCAAGAATTAAGCTAAGAATTTGAATCGCGAGTTCTGGTAATAAAGGACGGATAAAGTAAATGCTCAAGGCCAGCATTAAAAAGGCAAAGATCACCTTGATTTGGTTCATCCAATCGCCTGCTTTGGGTAAAGCTTTTGCCCCCAAAACACTGGCCAATAGCAATGGAATGCCCATGCCCAAACCGAGTGTAAACAGCAACAACCCACCTTGCCATTGACTCTGTGTTTGTGAAATAAACAGTAAAACCCCTGCCAGAGGTGCGGTCATACAAGGCCCAACCAATAGTGCAGAGATCATCCCCATGACACTGGCACCAACCAAAGTACCGCCTTTTTGATTGGATTGCATCTGATCTAATCGATTGACCCAGTTCTGTGGCAGCTTTAACTCAAATAGACCAAATAGATTGAGGGCAAACACCACGAACAATAAGCTAAATGCGATCAATGTCGCGGGTTGTTGTAACCAGCGTTGGAAATTCAGCCCTGCTGCAGAAGCAATCAAACCTAATACCGCATAGACCAAAGCCATACTCACGACAAAAGTCAGTGCAATCGACCAAGCCTTGACGCCTTTATTGTCACGTACAATTAATGAAGTCAGAATCGGTAACATTGGTAAGGAGCATGGCGTAAACGCCAATAAAATTCCTAAACCTAAGAATAATAAGATGCTATAGGCCAGTGAATGCTGTTCGAGTGCGCTGGACCACTTTTGGTCCTGTGCCATCACACCTGAGTTATTTGAATTTGAGGTTTGTGCAGTTGGCTCAGCTTGCGTTTCATCATTTGTTGCCGTTTGGGTATTTAAGGCATTGGATGCACGCGCCACATCTAAAAAGCTTTTTTGTGAGTTTGCACTGATATTCTGAGCACTGACTAGACCATCGGCATCGGTCTGAAATTCAATATTCTGTGGAGGATAACAAATCCGGTCTTTGGCGCAGCCCTGCCAAGTCACACGATAATGCTGAGAAGCTTGGGTTGGAATACTAAATTCAGCTTGCTGATAATAAACTTGGCTGTGACCATAATTCTCATCATACTGCTCTACCGCTTTCGGTAAAGTCAATGCGACGGGCTGATTGCCCTGCTGTACTTCAAACTTATGCTGATAGAGATAATAATTTGGCTGGATCGACCAATGCAAACGTGCTTGATTCTGTGCAGTCGACTCAACCGTAAATGTAAAAGCCTGTTCGGGGCTGAGTAATGGCGCCGATGAATTCTCTTGGGCGTAAGTCAAAGACCCACATAACAACAATAAAGTCCCAAGAAAGTAACGCATCAGCGGGAAAGATTTCCCAGCCTGAACAGACATTTGCATGATTATCTCACTATCAATCTCCTGAACCTCCCTCCCACTTATGCAGAAGTGAATTTAAGAGAATTCAGGAGTATTCATTATTGTTAGAATAAAACCGATACGCCGAAGCCACCGTTATAACTTTTTTGATCGCCATTTAGGTCAACACCAATGCTGGCATCTAATTGCGTGCGATTATTCAAAGCATAAATCAGACCTGTACCGAGACCATATTCATAATCTTGGCTCTCAGCCTTACGATAAACGAATTCTGAATAACCCGATAATTTACCTGCAATTTTATAGTCAATGGTTGGAATTGCAGTCACGGCCCAATTACTGTTCTGCGCTTCATAACGCATCGTGATCGAAGTTCCAATCAAGTCGCTAAATTCGTAAGCAACTGCTGAAGTGAGACTATAGATATCATCATGGTTGGTGAATTCATCATTCCCCGTTGCAATAATGGCTTCAGCCAACAATGCCATAGATAAACGATCATCTTTTAGATCAATGGCTTTTTTCAAACCAATGCTGACATCGCCCAGACCATTGGTCTCTTTTTTCGTACCTGCACGTTTGTATTGCTGCCACACTGGACCTTGCCAACCCAATTGCAGTTCCAAACCATCGGCCAAACCGGTACGCAATAACATGTCACCGTTCAGGGTTAAGGTTTTGTCTTTGACACCATCTACCTTACCTTCTTGGTAGTTGATACTCGGTAAACCTTGTTCCCATGCCAACTGTCCCACAGGAGTAATACCAGTCCCGATCCCCGTACCAGGGCGGTCAAAAGAAAAGTCAGCCGCAAAAACGGTACTTGTCAGCATAGATGCAGCAATTAAGCTCAATGTTTGCAATGTTTTCATTCTATTCCTCGTTCTATTTCTAATAGCTTGGCTTATGCGCTGAGCTCTTTTGACATTTTTGCACCATGTTCACGTAGCAATTCCAGTGTTGCACGCTCTTCTGGTAATGACTCCGACCAATCAATTTCATCAAATTCACAGTCAAAGAACAATTGGCTGATTGATGATAAAACCGTTAAACCTTCTTCATCACGGGTATTTGGATCTACTTTTTCAACCAATAACCGTTCTACCACAGGCACGCAAGCAGAACTTGCCGCATCCCACAATGGACCATAAAACTCTTCTGAATCCCATAAATGCAGATTGGCTTTGGCTTGAATCAATACATCTAAAATATCTAAATAAACTTTAAGTTGTTGTTGCTTTTCTTCATCAGTGAAAGGCTTCCCTGCTTCATAAGCTTCACAAATTCGTTCCCACCATACGAACAAACCATCGCAAATCACAGAGACAGGCGGACCTTGTTCAGGGTCAATAAAATTCGGGTCGAGTCCTTCAGCAAGTAAAGATTGCACTTGGTCCAAATCGAGTTGTTGTATGGCTTGCACCAAGGCCTGCTGTTGCTTATTTAACATGACCAATTCTCACAATATTTTTTAATATGTCTATTATGCCGAATATCCTGACAGGATTTTATAAAACCATCTAAAAAATCATGTATAAATTTGATACACGCATAAAAAAAGCCCCGAACAGGGCTTTTTTTATGCGTCGATTTTTATGCTTCATCATCCACTTTTACGTCATCATCGACATCAACAAATTCGGGTAAACCGCCACGATGGTGCTCTTTTTTCTCATAAAGATGCTCCAGACTACGTTTCAATTTATCAATCGCACCATGAATCGAGTTATCAATATTTGCTGCTTTATGTG
Organism: Acinetobacter sp. UBA991; assembly: GCF_002292065.1. NCBI lineage: Bacteria > Pseudomonadati > Pseudomonadota > Gammaproteobacteria > Moraxellales > Moraxellaceae > Acinetobacter > Acinetobacter sp. UBA991. The sequence goes on from NZ_DBBF01000008.1 coordinate 86,814, forward strand.
TCACTGCGACAGGTTTCATTCCTGCTGGGCGAGCTTCAATCATACATCGTTTGTCATGATCGCCCGTTTTGTCCCCATTCTCATCACTAATATGAACCGAAAAATGTGTAATACGCTCGCTATAACGTTGGAATTCTTGTGTAAGTTCTGCACGAACATAACTGTTTAAGCGTTCACTACCTTGAATGTTTTTATCTGTACGGATTTCAATATTCATAAATATCTTCCTCTCTTTTCTGTGAGACGGTGCTACAAAACTTTTTTCTTTGCACACTTTGAGCATGCAGTCATTCAGTGCAGTTGTATATTCTGATTGTGTAAATGCGTGTTGTCTCCTCGCTTTGCATCTGTTGTTTTTCAGTATGTAAGAAGATCTTCTATAGTTCCAATATCTGACTTTCCTCCAAAATATGCAAGCTGATTTTTGACATTTTGATGAAATCTTCAACAAAAAGATGACCAACTTTAGCATCCGCTTAGACGGCTTCTGGCATATACAATTCTTTTGTTCATTTGGTCAAATTTGGCTTTATTTTTGCTTAATACCTTGTATCCTTTACACGCCTTTTGGGGGGAGATTTTTTAAATGCAATTGAAGCAACTTGCAGCAACATGTTTATTGGTATCTACAGCAGCTTTCACTCAAGCGAAGCCGATTTGGCAAGATTTCAGCTTGACCGGTTTGTATGGCGAGAACTACGAAGTTGTTGATGAAAAGCAAACAACCATCACCGTTGAATATGCGGCAAAAGTAAAATATGCCGATGTATTCTTCTTTATGGACCGTATGCGTGGCAGCGATGACCATAAAAGCACTTATTTCGAGCTTTCTCCACGTTTAAGCTTGGGTGAAATTTCAGGTCAAAAACTTGCGTTTGGTCCAATCAAAGATGTGTTGATCTCAACCACTTGGGAAAGCAACAATGATGACTTCGCTAGTTTTGACAACTTCTTGTATGGTGTTGGTTTCGATCTCGCGATTCCATATTTCCAATATGCGAATGTAAACTTCTACCGTGCCAACAACGAAAATACCGCTGATGACTATCAAATGACCATTGCTTATGCTTTGCCATTTAAAGTATCAAACGAAGATTTCTTGGTGGATGGTTTCCTTGACTGGTCTACAGGCGAAAAAGATCACGCCAGTGAACTCAACTGGACCACACAATACAAGTGGAACTTGGGTAAACACATTTCACCAGACACTCGCCTTTACTTAGGTGTGGAACACTCAGTTTGGAATAACAAATTTGGTATGAAAAACCGTGACGAAAACAACGTCAGTGCTTTGATCAAATACCATTTCTAATCTGATTAGAATGTGAAAAAACAGCAAGGATTTCCTTGCTGTTTTTGTTGGTATCGCTGAATATAAACCTGAAACGATTTGCCGCTTTCCCAATGTCTTATCTTTTTTTTCTGATTTGATGACCTTTGCTCATGGCTGAAAAACTTGCACTTGCCCCATCTACCTTAGCTACACATTTCCACATTCGTTTTGCCACAGTCGATGACCTCGAGCAAATCCTAGCGATCTATAATACAGAGATCCTGAATGGGACAGCCAACTGGAATGATCAGGCGGTTTCCTTAACAGATTATCAGCAACGTTTTCACAGCATGCAGCAACAGCACTTCCCCATGATCGTGGTCGAAGACCTGAATAGCCATCAAGTGGCAGGCTATGCCTATTACACTGCATTTCGAAGCATCAGTGGTTATCGCCAAAGTATTGAACATTCTGTTTTTGTTGACCCAAGCTACGCTCGCCAAGGGCTGGGCAAAGCCCTGATGCAGCAACTGATTCATCTGGCCAAACAGCAAAACATGCATATCATGGTAGCTGCGATTGATAGTGAAAATAAGGGTTCAATCGTGCTACATGAACAGCTTGGCTTTATTCAAACAGGTTATATGCCTCAAGTGGGACAAAAGTTTGGGACATGGCGAGATTTGGTCTGGATGCAACTGCAACTCACAGAATCTCAATAAAAAGCTCACTTTTACCCTACTGTCTTACGACTGAATTGTGGCTTAGAATGAAAACAATACTTGATTTCAAAAATAGCCAAAATGATTAAAACATCTCAACTCGGTCTGTGCCTTTCCATCGCAATCGCTTCAAGCGCGAGCTTTGCCGAAGTTTCTTTTGAACAAGAGTTGCAACAAGGCTGCGCCAAAGTAAAACAATATGCGCAAGCAGGTAAAAAGTTTTACGATCAAAAGCAATATCTCAAAGCCGCCAAACAATTTGAAGATCAAGCCGCATGGGCACATTTCTGTCAACTTAATGCAGATGAAAGCGGGATTCAGGTCAGTGACCGAGACATTGAAATCGCTAACAATAATGTCGGCTTAAGCTATGCCAAACTCGGCAAACCGCAATGGGCCAGAGTCTGGTTTCTCAGAGATAAAGACTCAAAAACCAGTCAATACAATTTAAAACAGCTCCCTAAACCAAAAGTATCTTCAGATTTACAAGGAACTTATGCCCGCGCCAATGGTTTTGGGCAATGGGATTACCTCAAGGTCAGCAAAAAACAGAATCAATATCAGATTGCATTTGATGGCTATTACTTCGGACTACGTGGCCTGATCTATGGACCCAATATGGGACAGTTTGAAACCAGCATGCCAATCAAGTCAAAACAAACCAGCTATCGCTATGAAGATTGCCAAATCAAACTTCTATTCGCCAATGATGCGAATCTTGGACAAAAAATTGAGGTTGAACAGCACAACGGCGAGTCCTCATGTGGCTTTGGACACAATGTCTATGCTGGTGGCACGTTTTATAAGGTTGAAGACAAATAAATCTAGGCTAACCATTTAATGTTCTAAATTGCATTTCCCCAACACTCACTATCGTGATAGGCGACATGGATGTCGCCATGTTCGACTACGGTCACAAGGACGTACCGTTAGTCGAACAAAGGATTTTTGCCTACTTTTGATCCTTCAAAAGTAGGGTACATCATAAAGATAGATTACTAAAAACACTGATAAAGCAACAATTAGCCAAGAAATACTATATCGCCACCAACTCCCGAATCCCCTTCTCAGGCATATCCTCCCCCCGCCCCTGTGCAATCACCTGCCCACGCGCCATCACCGTATACGCATCCGCCAACTCTTCAGCAAAATCATAAAACTGCTCCACCAAAATAATCGCCATCTCACCTTGATCCGCCAGTTTACGAATCACTCGACCAATATCTTTAATAATCGAGGGCTGAATCCCTTCGGTCGGTTCATCTAAAATCAAAACACTCGGCTCCGAAGCCAACGCTCGGGCAATCGCAAGCTGTTGTTGCTGACCACCGGATAAATCTCCGCCACGGCGATGTTTCATTTCATCCAGCACAGGGAAAATTTCATACAAATGGCTTGGCACCTTACGCGTCTTAGCCCCTGAAAATTTCGCCATGCCAATTAAAATATTTTCTTCTACCGTTAAAGTCGAAAAGATATCGCGACCTTGCGGCACATAAGCCAACCCCGCACGCACCCGTTGCTCAGGGGACATCTTGGCAATGTCTTTGCCATCTAATAGGATCTGTCCTGATTTAATCGGTAGTATCCCCATCAGGCATTTCAGTAAGGTGGTTTTGCCCACGCCATTGCGTCCTAAGACCACACTACATTCACCCACAGGCGCATTAAAAGACACATCACGCAGAATATGACTGCCACCATAGAACTGATTAATTTGTTTCACTTCTAACATGCGCGTCTCCTAACGTCCTAAATACTTTTCAATCACATCTTCATTGGCCTGAACTTCTGCCAATGTGCCCTCAGCCAAGATCGCCCCTTGCGCCAATACCGTGACTTTTTCACTGATGGTGTCAATAAAACTCATGTCATGTTCGACCACCACAAGGGTGTGATTTTTTTTCAGCTCCAGACACAGTTCAGCCGTGCGCTCGGTTTCAGCATCGGTCATGCCTGCGACAGGCTCATCCAATAAAATCAACTTCGGTCGTTGCATCAGCAACATACCGATTTCTAACCACTGCTTTTGCCCATGCGACAGTAAGCCCGCTGGCTTGTGTACAAACTCCTTTAAACGAATCTGTTCCAGACTTTCATCCAAAGCCAATTGCGCTTCTGGGTCTAAACGAGAAAAGAAGCTTTTCTTCACCCGTTTATCTCGTGGTGCTGCTAACAGTAGATTTTCCATGACAGTAAAATTTTCAAATACCGTTGGTTTTTGGAATTTTCGACCGATGCCCGCTTCGGCAATTTGCTCGGTACTCATTTTGGCAAGATCATAGTTTTGCCCAAAAAATGCCGTGCCTGTAGTTGGACGGGTTTTACCGGTAATCACATCCATCAAGGTGGTTTTACCCGCCCCATTCGGCCCGATGATACAGCGTAACTCACCCTCGGCAATGTACAACGACAAATCATTTAAGGCTCTAAATGAGTCAAACCAGACACTAACTTTTTCCAGATATAAGGCAATACCGTGGCTAAAATCCGCACCTTGCGGCTTGGCACGACCATAACCCTCGCCCAGTTGACCGCCATGTTGAGCTGAGTCTATTAATACATCACTCATTTAATCACGCTCCTTTTTAAAACGGTCAAATAAACCAATCACACCTTTTGGTAAGAACAAGGTCACGACAATGAACAGTGCGCCCAAAATCAATAACCATGCTTCTGGCGCAGCCACAGTGAAATAGGTTTTCACTGCATTAATTAAACCAGCCCCTAAAATCGGGCCAATCAAAGTGCCACGTCCACCCGCAGCCACCCACACCGCCATTTCAATTGAGTTGACTGGGTTCATTTCACTTGGGTTGATAATACCAGCCTGCGGCACATACAACGCCCCCGCGATGCCTGCAATCACCGCGGACAATACCCATGCTGACAGCTTGTACCACAGCGTACGATAACCGAGATATTGCAAGCGATTTTCACTGTCACGAATCGCACCCAATACTCTCCCATAAGGACGATTCATCAATTGGCGCAGACCGAGGAAACACAACATCAACATCAACGCTGTGACAAAGCATAAGGTTGCACGCATCGGTGCAGAGGTAATATCAAAACCCAAAATTGTTTTAAAGCCTGTAAAACCATTGTTGCCACCAAAGCCTGTTTCATTACGGAAGAACAGTAAGGCTGCAGCAAAGGTCATGGCTTGGGTAATAATTGAGAAATACACGCCTTTGATTTTGGAGCGAAAGGCAAAAAAGCCAAATATAAATGCGATCAAACCTGGTACAAGAATGACTAAAGCCAGTGCCCAAGCAATATGCTCGGTCCCGATCCAATACCAAGGCAATTCAGTCCAACTCAGAAAGCGCATAAAATCAGGCAGACCATCGCCTGCAGATTGACGCGTGAGGTACATGCCAAAGGCATAACCGCCCAAAGCAAAATACAAACCATGCCCTAAACTTAGAATCCCGGCATAGCCCCAGACCAAATCCAGTGCAAGAGCCACTAAAGCCAAACACATGATCTTGCCAATCAAGGTGATCCAGTAAGCAGATAGGTAAAAGGCCGAGTCAGGAGACAACAGATGCAACCACGGCAACAATAAGAGCACGCTGAAACAAAGTGCAATCGCCACGGCGCTATAGAGTTTGTCGGCAAATAAAGAAGTGATTTTCATTGGCTTACTCCACAAAACGGCCTTTGATGGCAAACAAACCTTGTGGACGCTTTTGGATAAACAAAATCACAAGAACCAAGAGAATAATTTTTGCTAGGACTGCCCCTAAACCAATTTCTAAAACCGTACCGCTAATCCCCAGTCCGAGTGCTGCCAATACCGCACCCCACACTTGACCAACACCACCAACAACGACCACAAGGAAGGCGTCAATAATGTAGTTTTGTCCAAGGTCAGGTCCAACATTACCGACCTGTGCCAAAGCACAACCTGCCAAACCTGCCAAGCCAGAACCCAGACCAAAAGCCATCATGTCAATCCGTGCAGAACGGATACCAACAGCGCGTGCCATTTGACGGTTTTGCGTCACAGCTCGAACAAATAAACCAAAACGGGTTTTATTGAGTAGGAACAGCAACAGCAATAACACTGCGATGGTAAAACCAATAATAGCGATCCGGTTATAAGGCAGCATTAGGCTCGGTGTTAGCGCAACTCCACCACTCAACCATGCTACGTTGGAAACCTCGACATTTTGCGCACCGAACACCATACGCACCAATTGCATCAGGATCAGACTCACACCAAAGGTGGCAAGTAAAGTCTCTAATTGACGACCATACAGCGGACGAATCACGGTGCGTTCAATCAACATACCAATCAAGGCACTGACCAGAAATGCCGCAGGAATCGCAGCCAACAAATACCAATCGACTAATCCAGCAAAATGGGTTTTAAAAAAACTCTGGATCACATAGGTGGTATAGGCACCAATCATGATGAGCTCACCATGTGCCATGTTAATTACCCCAAGCAGACCATAAGTAATCGCTAAGCCAAGTGCAGCAAGCAATAAAATGCTGGCCGTACTTAAGCCTGAAAATACATGGCCTGACCACTCACTGATTTGTAGGCGGGTTTTAATTTGATTATGTGCATCCAACAACGCTGCCTTCAATGCGGGATTGCTTTGTGGTTGTTCTAAAGTTTGGTTGATTAAGGCGAACACATCAGGGCGATTTGAATCGGCCAAGACTTTCACGGCTTCAAGCTTGGTAAACTCATCAGCACTGTTAAAATCTAAGCGCGCTTTGAGCTGTGCTAAACGTGCTTTGACCTGATCATTTTTTTCATTCAGATAAAGCTGCTTCACCATCGCCACATCAAGTTCAGTCAAATTATTTTCTAAAATATCAACCGCGGCTAAACGTTGCGATGCATCCGTTGAATTCAGTTTGGCCTTGGCTTGACCAAAATTCAGTGCCTTGCGTAAGGTATTGACCAAAGTCACTTGAGATAGATCGGCTGGCCATTGTTCCAATGCTTGCTGCTCAGGATAACTAAACAGTTTGTCATCATTTTTTAAGAGATAAGTATTGCCTGCGCTATCGGTATACAGCTCATTTTGATCAATATATGCCACCAACTGATCCAGTTGTTCAATACTGGCAGGCCATTGATTGAGCATGGCACGACGCGTCGCAAAATCGGACTTCACAAAGGTCTGAATGGCATCTTGAGAAGCTGTAGACGTCACGGTTGTTGCGGATGTGGCTTCTGCCCATGCTGGACTAAAAATCATCTGTGCCATGATGCAGAGCAGTGCCAAAACATAGTGTTTCGCCATAGAACTCCCCTTATTATTACGGTTTTAAATAGATCAAACAAAAAATCAGAATAGAAAAGCCTGCTGTGAATACAGCAGGCTAAAAGTCACTTATTTCGGGATATACGGGCTCCAAGGCTCCGCCTTGATGGTTTGCGCAGTTTTATACACCACATCAAATTGGCCATCGCCACGGATCTGTCCAATCATCACGGGTTTATGTAGATGGTGATTAGTTTCATCCATTTTTAAGGTATAGCCTGATGGGGCAGCAAAAGTCTGACCTGCCATCGCATTACGAACCTTATCCACCTCTGTCGTGCCCGCTTTTTCAACTGCTTGCTTCCACATATTGATACCGACATAGGTTGCTTCCATCGGATCATTGGTCACGACTTTGTCTGCATTTGGAAGCTTATATTCCACCGCATATTGTTTGAATTTATTCACAAACTCAGTGTTTTTAGGGTTTTTCACTGACATGAAGTAGTTCCATGCTGCTAAATGCCCCACCAATGGTTTGGTGTCGATACCACGTAATTCTTCCTCACCTACCGAGAAAGCCATGACGGGAATATCCGATGCTTTAATACCTTGGTTACCCAGCTCACGATAGAACGGCACATTGGAGTCGCCATTGATGGTCGAGATCACCGCAGTCTTTTTACCTGCAGAGAACTTTTTAATATTGGAAACAATGGTTTGATAATTGCTGTGACCAAATGGCGTGTATTCTTCCATGATGTCAGCATCAGCCACACCTTTCGACTTCAAGAAAGCACGAAGAATTTTATTGGTAGTACGTGGATAGACATAATCTGTCCCGAGTAACACAAAACGTTCTGCTTTACCGCCTTCATCCCCCATCAGATATTCAACCGCAGGAATCGCTTGTTGATTTGGCGCTGCACCAGTATAAAAGATGTTTTTAGACTGTTCCTGGCCTTCGTACTGTACTGGATAGAACAACAAGCCATTCAGCTCTTCCACCACAGGCAACACCGATTTACGAGAAACTGACGTCCAGCAGCCAAAAATTACTGCGACCTTATCTTGGGTAATCAACTGACGGGCTTTTTCTGCAAATAATGGCCAATCCGATGCAGGGTCAACAATCACAGGTTCTAATTTTTTACCCAGTACCCCACCATTGGCATTGATCTCATTAATGGTCATCAAGGCGGTGTCTTTCAGTGAAGTCTCTGAAATCGCCATGGTGCCTGAAAGCGAATGCAGAATTCCGACTTTAATGGTATCGCCACTCGCTGCGGGTGCAGTTTTAGCTTCTGTTTTGGTCTGTTCTGTTTTTTCTGCTGGTTTTGAACAGCCAACTAGACCGATCCCCATCATGGCTGCCATGAGCACTGACATCGACATCAATTTGTTTTGCATCTTGTTTCTCCACCCATCAATAATTGTGATTTTTACTGGGTGGAGTTATTCAATTTCTGTGCCAACACAGCAAGCTATTGTTTTTATTTACTTTAAATAAAAGTTAAGTATTAATTCTTCCATCTTGTATACAACATTGCATACAAAAAATACGCAACGACCTAAAAGAGTGCAGATGCTCATCATTATCTACTGATATATTAACTATACGATGGCTGTGCCTGACCAGTAGCCTGTAATTAATGCACTCATGATTTCCTTATAATGATAAGTGTAATCAGGCTCATCCAGCAAAATTTGTAAATAATCTGCCACAACTGCACGCTGTTCAGCATTAAATAAGCTGAATTTTCTTTCTGTATCATGCCATTCATGTGTCAACGTAAAACTGAGGTCATGTAAATAATCCCCATTTAAACTTGCTAATAAAAATGCAGGTAAATGAAACAACATGCCTTGAGCATCAAAAAATGAGAGACCGCTGTTACAACGATTTAAGGCATCAACCGAAATGTTATGCCAATTTAGCTTTTCATCTTTAGCGCGATAAGCCAAGCACTCTGCTTGGCTTGCATAATCATCCATCCCTTGTGCTTCATATAAACCAATTCCCTCTTGTAGAGTGACTCCATTAAAAGCACTAGAGATTTTTTGTTTCACTTCATCTAACTGTTGCCAACGTGGCAAGAGTTCTTCGGCTGCTTCAATCGTGATGGGATCATAGCCTTTCTTGCGCATCTCCTGAATATCACTAGGTGAAGGATATTTTTTCATCAATGTCAGTTGTAGGATAACTTTATAAAAAAATGGCCTAGGCCCCGCTAAACTAAGCCTTTTGAAGCATAAGTCTATAAATTAAATTGTAGGATAAGATTATAAAAAACCACCTTTAGTCAGGCGGGGCTAAATTCAAAGCTCACTCACTTGTGATCTTATGAGCGTACTTCAATGCATAATCTTTACTCAAAGCTCTAGCATCAGCCAATGCATTATGAGGAATCGCAGAATTCTTTGTAGTAAGCGACAAATCGAGTAGGAAACCTAATACAGGCACATTGATACACTGCCCTTGGCCTAAGAGCAAAATACGGTTGAATAACTCTATATCTGAAGGATAGTCAGCTACTATAGTGATATCCTCATCTTCTTGGTTATTCACTTCCCATAAAAAGCTACATAGCTTATTAACTAACTCCCATACAGGAATAGCTGATTGTCCTAAAATTGGCAGGACATGTTGTTCAACAAAAGGACTAGGATTCTTACAGCTCACCACTTCATAAAACTCATATTTGCCGTCGGCAGACACTAAGCCTAATGAAATCAACTCCCCTGTACCTTGATCATGCCAGCCATTAAATTCACAATCCAGAAATAAATACATTTTTCATCTCACGATATAGAATCACAATTTAGAACACCCTCAGATGAAGTGAATCCTACACTTGAAAAAATCTATGAGCTATCCAATACATTGAATATTTCGGTATCAGATTTATTGCCTTAACCATTCTATTATCTTACATATAGTTCATTAATGCCTGGTCTAGAAGCAAAAGTAGTTGCTCTTACAATAACTTGATTCAGCAATTGTTCTCGAAGCCTGTATAGGGTCTGATAACTATCAAGCTGTCCTTTAACTTTAGAAATTACTAACTGAAGATTTAAAACTATATAAAATGCTGGATCTTCATCCCTATAACTAAATAGTGGTGATACCCAGTCAGAGAGTTTTTTACTTATAAATTTTTTATCTGGATCTAAAAAGTCCCTTTCTCTTTCATGGTATTTTTCTGCTTCAACAACGAATCCAAAAATATATGGAATAGGTCCTTGCTTATTTTGTGCATAATCACACGATGCTCCTAAACGTATTAGAATAGGCCTAAGCTTTTCTGTGCTATTAAAACAAAATGTGTTTTTAATAAGGTAATTTTGATTATATCCAAAGTGTCCTAAACAAAATTCATCATTAAAAATCTCAGAAGGTATTTCAACTACAGCTCCCCAATCATAAGGACTCATTGACTCATGTCCAGTTACCGCTAAATGAAGCATCTTGTTGAATTTCCCAACAGCTTTTTCATCAGCGATTGAAGCAGATCCTACTTGTGTAATAGCATTATTCCAAAGCTGAATATTTGCTTGATCAGGGGTGTTATTTAGTATTTTATCAACCAAAATAGGATAAATAGCCAAATTAAGTGCTTTTTTAGGATCAGTTGCAACATGACCTTTTCCTACAGTTTCTCTAGCAATACAACTGAGTACTTTATCTATCTCGGATGGATAATCATTGAAATTTCTTTTATCATTTGGAACTAAATTTATTAATTCAATTAAAGTTTGATTTACAGCCTCCAAGACTTTTGATTCCCAATCAAACAGTGCTGCTATTTGAGGAACAGAAGAGAAAAAACCTTTAATTTCATCCTTTAAGTTTTCACTAGTATCTACCTTGATATTGCTATTTTCATCAATATATTGAGTTTTAGAAAGAGGCTTAATAAGTAAAGGCTTACAATATTTCTTTTCAGGATCTAAGCGTTCTTCTATATATTGAATTAAATTACTACATTCTTGAGGATTATCTGTCCACAAGATCATAATAAAAGGTCCATTTTCACTTGAGATGACAGACTCTAAAATTCTTATAATTTCAGCATAATGAGTATTATGACCAATGGAGCTTCTACCTGATAAATTTAAATCTATAAATAGCCCTCTCACACCTTTGTAATAGTCTTGACATAGATGAGATTCATCCTCTTCATTATATTGAACACCAATACATGAGGAGCCAATAAGCTTAAATGTTTCAATAATTGGTCCTAAGTGCTCTTTTTTATCATCTAAAACAACGAAGCGAGGAGGTGTTAACATTATTATTAAACTCAAAAATTAATCAAAAACTAAAGCCATAGCTGCACCGTCAAATTCAGTCGGTACATCATCCTGATCATCAAGAATAACTAGACGTCCTTTATTTACCTCCATAGCTAGATTTACATAATACAAACCTATACCCATCCCGTTAGGTCTTCTCGTAAAGAAAGGTTTCACTAACTGCTCTTGCTCATCTTGAAAACCTGGACCATTATCAGCAACAATAATTGCTGTTTTACCATAAAAGTCTCTACGTACGTCTATATAAATCTTTCTTTGACCTATAGTATCTTCAGGCCAACGTGCTTGGAGCCAATATATTGAATTATCAAAGATATTATTTAAACAACCGATTAATATTTTAAAAATATATTTTTGTTCAATATCAGGAATATTTTCCTCAAGGAATGGACAAACGAATTGAACCTTATGTGCTCTGAATCGAATCGAGGCAATATCTCTTGCACGACGAATCAAGTTTTTTAGGCTCGCCGGCTTATTATCACCTTTTCTCAACAAGTCAGAGAAACTATCTAAAATTTTCACAAGTTCATAGGCATGATCTTTAATTAAAGTAATATCTTCGCTATGCTCAATAGTCCGATATAAAGATCTAACACCATGTTCAACTTCATGAAAAACAATAGCTAATCCCATATTATTAAAACCTGAAGTCAGCATTACTTCACGCATTTCATTATAATTTTTCTCAGTTTTCTCAATTAATGGTTCTAATTCCTCAGTTAAATTATGTTTCTTTGCCAGTTTTCTGAGCTCAGTTAATGGCTTTTCAATTTTTTTCTCTTCTATATTTTTACCAGTTTCAGTTACTTGTCTTATACGTTCTTTATCTTTTTGGCGCTCTGTCTCAACAATAGTTAATACACTTAATACAATTTGTTGGAATCTCTCGTACGTCTCATTTTCAATAAAGCCTTCTCGATTAGTTTTCTCTTGAAGATCAAAACTATCTTCAACACTAAGATCTAAAGATCCAACAATGATATTACGACTAATATGCCTACCAGGTACATTGACTCGTCGCAAATCTAAACCGAGCCAATCATCACCAGGTTCACCATAGTTATAAACTCGTATGTTATCTCGATATACACGAATACCGCCATTTTCATTTAGGAAGCTTTCAACAAGTTGCTGCTCTCCAAACTTAGATATAACTAGTTTATCGCGATCATAGATAAAAAATTCACCGCTTATATCACCAATTCCATGTAAGTCCTCAGGCTCCACAACAACTTTGTTTTTTTTCACATTTGATGGTAATAAAAGTTTCTCATTTTCTAATAATTCTTGACGAGGCTCTACTTTGATTCCAGGAACACCAATAAAATTATAGTTTAAAGATAGTAAACCATTGGCGATTGAAAATGAGATATGCCAAGGAGCTCTTTCCTTTAATTTATCAATATCTGAAACACCTTCAGTCCAGTCTGGATGTCCTTTAACTTCAAGTAATGTTTCAAACTTGTCACTTCGCTTTTCATTAAAAGGTGTAGAGATCGAAGTAATTTGGCGTAAAAGTTTTCTTACATCGCCACGAGACCAGCTTTGTTCTCTCAAATTACTTATAGTAATTTGAGTACCTGTATTTTCTCCCGTAAAGACTATAGGTGTTCTTGTAATTACTTCTACACGGGTATCTTCTAGAAAAGGTTTATCAATTAAATCTTGCCAGTTAATGTGAAGAATACATTCATCAGAGTTTTCAGATCTGGTGATTAATTGAATTTCATTTCCTAATTTATGTACTGCGAATCTTCCTAAACCTTTCTCCCCTAAAGGTAAACGACCAGCTTTGGTTCGTCTTTTTTCTTTTTTTTGCTGTTCCTTATGATCATGAGCAGGGACAAGCCAAATATTTTTAATAATATCAGCTGACATCCCCTCACCATTATCTTCAACAATGATTTTTGCACTTGGGGTGTTGATTTTATCTAATGTAATTAAGACAGTATCGGCATCAGCATCATAAGCATTTTTAACAAGCTCAAAAATTGCTAGGCGAGAAGAACCGATTAGTTGATCACCTAACATTTGCAATAAGCGTGCTCTTGGGCGAAATGCCAAATCTTCGGAAGTAATATAATTTTCAGTCATTACCAATCCTTTAATAATTTTTCTGCAATTTTTTGCGCAAGTAAAACAGGTACAGCATTACCAATTTGCTTAAAAGCACTAGTACGTGCAGGCTTACCTGATACATTTTCAAAATAGTAGTCGTCAGGAAAACTTTGAATTCTAGCGGCTTCTCTAGGTGTAATCGACCGATTTTGCTCAATATCTGGATGAATATAATGATGTCCATCTTTAGATATATGTGCAACAACAGTATGGCAGGCAGCTAAATTACCAGCAACTACTTTAAAGCGATCGACAAAGGAATTTCTACCTTTATGACTTTTTAAATATTCAGGTAAATCATCATAATGTAATCGTCTTTTCTCAGTATTCCATAAATTGACAGCATACTGATAAATTTCTAAATCTTGTTTAGAATGTGGACGAGCTTCATGCCAAGTTAGAGGAAGATTTGAATAAATTTGAGCTTGTTCAAGCCATTCCGACGGCTTACTGATCGGCTCTACTGGCCTAGTTTGGCCTCCACCAGCAGATATTTGAGGGAGATCTTTAAATAGATCCCACACATTAGCTTGTGGCAGCCATTGTTCAGGTTCAGGATAAAAAGATTTCTTACTGCGATGACCTCGTTTGCCTACCAAAATAATGCGTTTACGATTTTGTAGAACACCATATTCATTTGCAGATAGTACTCTATACTCAATTGTATAACCTATTTCGACAAACAGGGCTCTCATCTTATCAAAGTAGAGTTCACCATTAGGGTTTTTTGCAGTCAGAAGTCCCAGCACATTTTCAAAGACAAAATATTTAGGTTTATATCTTTTCAAAAACTCAGCATAGTATTTGTATAAATGATTTCTGGGATCATCATCCATATTTCCACGTGCTCTACCAATAAGAGAATAGGCTTGGCAAGGTGGCCCCCCAATAATTAAATCTAATTTCGATTTACCAAGTTGTTCATCTATTTTTTGAAAAATTTTATCTAAAGTATCTAGGCCGATAAACTCGTTGATAACCGAATCAATTTCACTTATTGGAACAGCACTATATAATTCTTTTCGAGTAATCTCATTTTTTAAATATTTTGAGTATAGATCTATCGAATTATTGTTTTTTAACCAATGGAATGCTTGACGTGTCTTCAGTGTAAAACATGCTGAGGCATCTGCTTCAACGTGGGCAATTGGTTTGAACCCAGCACGAATAAACCCCTCTGACAAGCCGCCAGCACCAGCGAATAAATCAAGAAATTTTAAAGTGCTAGACATAATACATCAATAGAAAATAAATAAGTGCCAGGATACCAGGAAACTTAAGATTTAGCAAAAATATAGTAACTAATTTAAAAGGCTAAAACCCTAGCACCCCAACGGTTTCTATTCAAAATCTATCGGTTCTTACGATCGATCTTTAGTGGTCCCAAATGCTATTTGAAAGCAAAATCTGTAAACTGCTTAAAACTTAAAGGACGATCAACAACGTAGAGTTGTCCAAATTCAATCTGCCCAGTTTGCATAGCTAGAACTAATCGAACTATTGAGTAGCCTCTGCGCTGCATACTTGTCATTGATAATACTCCCGAAGCTGGAATGTTCTTCCGTGCCTTCTGGCACAAACTTGCTATCAGTTCTTGGCATTGTACTTTATCAACGATCCAATCTCGGTTAAACATATCTGGGCGCTGAAGCGTATGTAATATACCAGCATCTAACAACTGCTTTAGCTGATATCTTGTGAGCTGTAATGCCTCACACGCCTCATCCATCGTCCAATTTGAGGATACCTGTATTGCAAGACCCTCAACCTGTTCACGGGAATAGTGCTTTTTCCCTTCAAAAACACGAGGTGTAAGCTTTTGTTGTTGTACTAATTTATCTACTCTATCTGGATGGCAATTAAGAATTTTGGCAGCTTCCTTTCTGGAAACAACATTTCGTTCTCGGGTAGTGAACTGGATGCGTGTTATACGCTTCGACTCTAAGACACTAGGCCAATAATTCTCTATGTAATGGTCAAATTCAAATTTTATCCGAGCAATCCCCTTGTTTTCACTCTGACGATGTAGAGACTCATATAAATCCCTAAAATGTTTATGTAGGCCACCAACACCTTTTTTGCTCATCGGATGCTCAAGATATTGGTTGAGAAACTTGTAGTAGGCATCTGGCCAATTCTCAAGCATTGCCCATACATACTGATAATGTTGAGCAAGCTCACTATTAATCATTGAAAGAGGTTGAAACGAACCACCCAATAACCTTGATCTATAATGAGCAATAAAATGAATTAAGCTAAGAGATTCTCGGAGCTCCAAACCTTGCAGAATTTTAGGGCAAGAAATTCCATTTCCTCCTTGTAACAGTACTTCAATATATTGACTGAGTTTGATTGCCTCAGACGGAGCAACATCACTTAATGAATTGATAACATCAGTATCATCAAACTTATTTAAATACCTACGATACCAATTCAGTCGTTTGCTAGTACCAGAGTGCGTATCTATCAATAATTTCCCATGTCGAACACAAGCAAGGTATGGCAATAAGCTCCATTCAAATCTACAGAATCCAAATTCTTCAATACAATCTGGACATACTTTTGGATATTTAACAATTAGATAGGGCGTATCAATAACATTTTGAAAAGAGTGAGATATTGGCTCAATTTTAGAGGAGCAAGTTGCTAACCCAAGCTGCAATAAATACACATTGAGATCAAACTCACCAGTTAAAATCTGATGAACTGGTACACGATTATTTTTCCAAGCCAAACCAGCGTGACGCAGCAAATGACCTATGTGCTTAAAGCCATTTTTCTCTGATATTCGAATCAAATAACTAACTAAGCATTCATTTGGTTCGATGCTAGGTCTGGCGAGAAGCATCTCAATGATCTCACAATCGATAATAAAATATCTAATAGTTACTGAGATCTTAATGCTATCAGCCTATCTATGGAAAGCTCTTTCATCCCACTATAGTTTCGGAAACGTTTCATTAGTTCTTCTTTTGAAGCCAGATCCGCAAAATAGAACCCATCTGGTAGTGGTGAAGTACTTAGCCCAAGCTTACTCATAGAACACTTTATTAAACCGCAATATTCTTCTTTATTTTTAGTTTTAAATACTTGCTGTAATGGCTCACATGTTTTACTGGTGTAAGCTTCTGGCCCTAAGCATTCGTACTCAGCTATCTTATTCCATGACCATATCTCTGGGTATCGATCAAGACACTTAAAACATTGTATCTGCATAATATCTGATACTTCTTTTTGATCAATACCAAGCTCAAGAAATAGCCCAGAAATAGCCCTATATCTATCCAAATTATTAACAGAATAGGTGCGATACCACTTTTTAGAAGAATTTACTAGAAATTTTTTAAAAGCTTTAATATCCGAAAAACCATTTTTCTTTCCCAAATCATTCAAATAATCATCAAATGTTTGCTGATCATTTGGTCGTGATCGATCAAGTAACACAATGCTTTACCTTGAAATAAATTATCATTTACCCTGCCAAACAAAACACTTTATTGCCTTTTGATACGCCAAACTCAACATATTCAGCATCGATGATTGCGTTTTTATTTGCCCTATACCCAAAATGCCAGTCTGAATGAACGATGAGTTCTCTCAACACCAACTTGTCAATCGGTAGTAAAAAAGCATTATTTCGCTCATCAATACCATAACTGCTAAGAACCTCAGCAAACAAATCCTTATCTACTTTCATGTCTTCCATTTCAGACATCATCCTAGCATCACGAACAAGATTAGCCGTAGCTGCTAGATTTCCACTCGTTGCACTAAAACACCTTAGCGACATTGTCATTTCTTCCAATTTAATCTTTTTAGAAAGTCCATATGCCTCTGATAGGCACATCAAGAGCCTTCTATAATCATCACGATCTTCGTTACTGCTAATCCTAAAAGGTGGAATGGTGTAGCGGTATGATATCCGACGTGCTAATTGCTGATTTGATTCAACAAGATATCTACTCCACGGCATTCCCATAAAAATAATCGGTATCTCTGTATCATTGATTAGGTCTTTAAATAAATCTGCAATTCCTGTAACAACCTTTGCACTACGACGTTCAATGATCACCTGAATTTCGTCAAGGATCAGCAACTCTATGCCAACCACCTTAAGCAACGTAATCAATCGCTCATAAAGTTCACCTTTGTTTCTCGCACCTCGTCCGCACTGTGGATCGCCAATTGTGACCAACAACGATCTTAGGAATTCTTCTGGTGTGGAAACTGATCTTAATTCGTAGTGTAGAACGGGGATATGTGTCCGCTCCGCTTGTTCTATTTTCGGATTATTCTTTGCATAATATTTTGCTAACTCAGATTTCCCGCTCCCAGATTCTCCAGTTACCAACATGCAAGAAGCAACACCATATTTTTTCTTTTTATTGCGCAAAGAATCAAATAGATTCACCATTTTTGTAAGAAATGGACTTTTAATGAATGGACGATCCTCGAAAGTAGTTTTCATTAGCCCATACTCCATCCATTTAAGCTAAGATTATCCCCATCATCTTCAAAATCAACTTTCATCGTACGATGTGAATTGTCCACCACAAGGCTGATATTAGGGACACCTGTTTTATCAGATCTTGCGGCTTTAGATGTTGTTACTTGCTTACTTCTTCGAACATTTCTTGCATGATATTCTTCACGCTCTTTAGCAAGTTGAATTTTAGCTTTTTGGAGATTCAAGTTATCAAATTTTGATTGTCGAGCAGCTCTTGCAGCAGCTCGAATCTTATTATGTTCAAACTCAGAAAGATTGGAAGCATAAGAATATTTCAGGCAATCTACTTTTAAATAGACCTTGTTAATCTTATCTAGCACCAAGATATAACCAATATCAAAAGGATTGTATTTTACAGTTACTTCCCCAGGCCCATCTCTTCTATATAAATCTTTAAGAAGACCTGAGTCATAGTTCATCGAAAAAATTTCGATACCACTTTTATTCAGCGTACGTGTGGCAGTAGCCAGTAAAATAGTAGTCAATTCCATTTTATCTTCTACGGGCACTGGGAAGCACTCCTCCGAGCTAGCCCAAATTTCATAAGGTGTTAAATCTGAGTCTTCTAGAGGTGTATGGTGATACTCTTCTGTCACCCACTTCACAAAATAGCGTTTAAACTCTGAAAATGTGAGCGCAGCTTCTTGTCTTGCGTCATAGCCATCACCAGATTTACCAATTTTTCTAACCACACCAGGCAAATCGTCAAGCACTAGTGCATTGACTATACCGAAGAAACGTTCAATACGACTTTTATAATTACCTTTACGAATCGGACAATACTGAAAAACTGTCCCTATTTCATCCGCAACTGCAATAAATTTCTTCCCCCAAAACTCATTAGCATTGTCTGTTACAAGCGTCGAAGGAATCCCATGAGCAGGCCAAGAACCGTCCAATTTCAACTCGTTCATAAAGTCATTTTTCGGTAAGAATGCATTCAAACAAGCCAAACAAACTGAGGCATATGAAGGAGCTTCAAAAGAAATTTGGAATCCAAGTAACATTCCAGAATAATGATCTATCAAAGCAGTGATATTAGGTCGGCCAAGTAAAGTCTTATAGTCATCATGTAGAACATGAATATCCAACTCAGTATGATCAAGCTCGACACGCTCTAAGACTCTAGTAGTAGTTATCCCACTTAATGCTTTAGCAAGCTCCGCCTGCAAAACTCGAGCACCATATCGCCCTTTTCTCTTAGTTTGGTAAAGCCCACTTAACACACGGTTCTGAACTGTATGATATGTTGGCTTCTGAAGCGGTGCATCAGGATGATCTAAATTGTGTGACATAATTTTAGCTTCAACATTACGAACCACTGAAGCCATTGACGACTGGCTGAGTGTGTAATATCGCTTTGCACAATATTCAATAATTTCAATAACTTTAGCATCAATCTTAGGGTTTCTATGCCCTTTAAATCGATGCTTAGGATAAAGACCTTGTATCTTTAGACCTGCCTCGACAAAACTAGCGTACCAACTTCTTACTGATTGCCAATGTGGTGCTTTCTCACCCAATTCTAAAGCGACTTCCTCTATCGTATTTCTAGCACTTTTCTCAGTGATTTTACTAATACCATTTTCTTTAAGCCTTTTGATATATTTATATTTTCTATTGGTTTCACGCTGCTCAGCTTCTGAAAGATCAATAAACTTAAGATCCCCAAAATCTTGCGATTCCGCAAGAAATTTGATACCTCCAGAAGCATAAACTGTACCTAGTTCTTCTCGACTCAATCTAGATACGGCTCCATTCTCAATATCTACTAAAATGACCTCTGCTTTTCCTACAGACCTGACCATAGCACGATGACAAGGAATACCCTTGTTAAACTCAATGATTACACCTTGTTCCCATAACTCAACAGACATCGAATTTCACCTCTGTTGTCATACTCAATGGCTCAGAGCGCATATCAAATCGCAAATACCCTAGCGCAATCCATGAATATATTTCTCTCAAGTGTGCTCGGTCACCAAGTCTATGCACTAACTGTGCTAATGGCATCGAATCATTAATATCTTCGGCACACTGCTGAAGATTCTTCATTTTTAATAAAGGGCGCTTTTTATATTGATAAAGCTTTTCATAGTTTGATAGTAATGGCTGCTGATAGATTTCAATTTCACTCACTATCAAGAAGTCTGTATTAGTACCCTGCAAGAAGTTGGAAAAGCGAGAAAAGAGAAGTTGATAGTGCTCAGTTTGAACATTTTCAGAGGGTTTGACCTCCACATATTTCCTAACACCAGAAGTATAAATAACTTCAAAATCAGGTGTATAGATATTACATTCTCCATCATTATCAGAAACTTCAAATTTTCGAGGTTGCGGGAAATATGTCTCTACCTCAGCGTCAAACTCTAAATGAAGACAATATTTCGACTCTAAGATGGATTCAACAAGAATTGTCTTTCCATCATTCGCTTTTATTGAAGGAAAACGAACAATATTCTTAACAGCAGATTTCTGAATTTTGCGCGCAGGGCTATTCATTTTCTAGCTCATCCTGAACTTCCTTGTTCAAATTATAAGCTTTTTTATAAGTTTATCCTACATAATTTATAGACTATTCCTACAATTTTATAAACTTATCCTACAATCTACAATCAAACCACGATATCCGCCAAATTACCCTTTTGCTCTAACCAATGTTTACGATCCGCAGAACGCTTTTTCGCAAGTAATTTATCTAATAAACCTGCGGTTAAATGTGCATCGTCCAAGTCTAATTGCACCAAACGACGCGTATTCGGGTCCATGGTGGTTTCACGCAACTGGCTGGCGTTCATCTCGCCCAAACCTTTAAATCGGGTGATCTGCGGATTTTTATTGCCTTTAACTTTTTTCAGGATGCTTTCAAGTTCGTCATCATCCAAGGCATAGTACACCTCTTTACCAATATCGGTACGATAGAGTGGTGGCATTGCTACGAATAGATGACCTTCCTCGACCAAGGTCGGGAAATGTTTTACGAATAAAGCGCATAATAAGGTTGCGATATGCAGACCATCCGAGTCCGCATCGGCAAGGATACAGATCTTGCCATAACGCAGTTCAGACAGATCATCACTGCCCGGATCGACCCCAATTGCGATGGCAATATCATGCACTTCTTGAGAAGCCAAAACTTCGTCCGAAGAGACTTCCCAAGTATTCAGGATTTTTCCACGAATCGGCATAATCGCTTGGAAGTTCTTGTCACGTGCCTGTTTGGCACTACCGCCCGCAGAATCCCCTTCGACAATAAACAACTCACTGTCTTCACGAGTTAAACCGACACAATCGGCTAATTTCCCAGGTAGGGCTGGGCCTGCGACAATCTTCTTACGTTCTACTTTTTTCGCTGCTTTTAAACGACGTCCTGCTTTGGCAATCGCCATTTCAGCCAGTTGTGTCGCAATCTCGGCATGCTGGTTTAACCATAAGGCAAATGCATCTTTGGCGATGTTCAGCACAATATTAGAGGCTTCACGACTGGATAAACGTTCTTTGGTTTGGCCTGAAAATTGTGGTTCCTGAAATTTCAACGACAAAATGAAATTCACACCATCCCAAACATCTTCCGCAGAGAGCTTCATATTACGCGGCAACAAATTGCGTAATTCACAAAATTCACGTAAAGCCTCCGTCACACCTGAACGCAGACCATTGACATGGGTACCGCCTTGCGCGGTTGGAATCAAGTTGACATAGCTTTCCTGAATTTGCTCGCCACCTTCAACATTCCAACAAATTGCAAATTCACAGGCTGCGCGGTCTGCTTGTCCGCTGCTGACAAAAGCAGGATCTGGCAAGATGTCACGATCTTGCAGTTCATCCATTAAATAGTCGACCAGACCATTTTCGAACTGCCATTCAATCTTTTCGTTATTGATTTTATCGTCATAAATTATTTTTAAGCCCGCAGCTAAAACCGCCTTGGCTTTTAAATTATGTTTCAGTGCCTTAAGCGCAAATTTAGGGCTGTCAAAATATTTGGTTTCAGGCCAGAAACGTACCGTCGTGCCTGTCGCACGCTTAGCTACCTTACCTTCTAAAACCGACAAAGGTGCAACTGGCTCGCCTTGTTCAAAGGCCATTTGATACAGATTACCTTGACGCTGTACGGCCACTTCAACACGGGTCGATAATGCATTGACCACCGAAATCCCAACGCCATGCAAACCACCTGAGAACTGATAGTTATCGGTACTGAATTTGCCACCCGCATGTAACTTGGTCAAAATAATCTCGATACCACTTTGCCCATATTCAGGATGAATATCGACTGGCATACCACGACCATTATCTTCAACCGACAATGAGCCATCTTCATAAACTGTGACACAAATCTGGTTGGCGTGACCTGCAAGTGCTTCATCGACTGCATTATCAATCACCTCTTGCGCCAAATGGTTTGGACGTGAGGTATCGGTATACATGCCCGGTCGACGACGCACTGGATCTAAACCAGAAAGAACTTCAAGAGATTGTGCCGTGTATTGTGTCACTTGGTCTGACTTCCTTATTGGATGGCTGCCGATAAAAATTCGAGAACTAAAGGTAATTTTTCTTCAAAATCATCCATTGCATGATTACCATTAGCGTCGGTTAAAATCAATGAGGATGGATGAACTGCACTATAATAGCGTTGAGCTTCACGATAATCCAAAACTTCGTCGCCTTGTTGCAAAAGCACTAGAATTTTATCAGCATGAACGAGCTTCGTGTCAGCAATCGATTGTAATTGCTGCAGTTGATTGGCATCAAGTGTCCATGATGCAGTGACTTTGAGTGGGATTTGTTCAACCCCAAATAAATCTTCGAATAATTGCCATGGTCGCATAGCAGGATTAATCAATACAGCAGCACAACCATATTTTGCGACAAGATATGTCGCATAGAAACCACCGAGGCTGCTTCCCACTAAAACTACTTTATCCTGTGCTAAATTTTCGATAAGCTGAGAGAGTTGTTCTAGCACTTGATTGGGTGGCTGATTTAAATCAGGTAAATGCACCTGTATCGCCTCATGCTGTGCACAATATTGTTGCAACTGCTGTCCTTTTATCGACATCGGACTGCTTCGGAAACCATGTAGATAGATAATTTGCATACGCACCAAAATAGGCAATGACTTGACATAAAGTGAAATAAATCACATTATTTTGATTAATAGTTAAACAAATAACAATATAAATTACATTTAAGCTGGATATTGTCTGACACAAAAAACGATACTGTACTCCGTTCATCAGTATTCTAAAAAAATTACGTATGAAAGACATAAGATGTAAGCGTTTGTTGTAGTTTATCTAAACAATATTCAGAAAAAACACTTCAAACCTTCGGTATATATCAAGGATGGGGAAATCAATATGCCAAGTTTAACACCTCTGCATGAAACCTATTGTAAGTGGGATCGCACGCCCCCGAGTCAGGCAGATGTTTTGGAGGGTTTGGCACAGCTGGTCAGTACCAGCCTTAGTGGTGTACACGAACTGATTCAAGTGGTACAGACTGAGGTATTAAGGACAACGCTCGGTTTAAGTGCACAAAAAGCCAAACAATTACAAAAGCACCCGCAACTGCAAAAGTTTTATCAGTTTTCTTATGTGGCGCTACAAAAATATGGCAGTCATTTTCTTGCGCCAAATTTACGTCGCATTATTGAAAAATTTCCAGTCTTACATGACAAGCCCTTAACCCCAACTCTACATTTTTTGGTGGGTGCGTTGAATGGAATTTTTGGTGATTTCTTTTTAAAGCAGCACAATCCAATGGCTTTGCCAATGGTGCTTTATGATCACTATGGTTCTTTACAGCAAGGCGAGCTCACAGGGCGTGTGGTGATTCTTGCCCATGGTTTATGTATGAACCATTTAACTTGGTCTAATCATCGTTATGGCGGGATTGGTGAGCGTTTGCTCGCGCAACGTGATAACAA
Organism: Acinetobacter sp. UBA991; assembly: GCF_002292065.1. Lineage (NCBI taxonomy): Bacteria > Pseudomonadati > Pseudomonadota > Gammaproteobacteria > Moraxellales > Moraxellaceae > Acinetobacter > Acinetobacter sp. UBA991. The sequence goes on from NZ_DBBF01000008.1 coordinate 110,920, forward strand.
CACCATCCTGTATTTGAATTACAACACTGGTCGCCGAATTTCCGCCAATGGCCGTAGTTTTGCCAATACCTTAGAGGATTTGGTACAGCGTAATCCGCGTATTACCAGTATTGATCTGATCGGGCACAGTATGGGCGGCTTGGTTTCGCGTAGTGCCCTGTTTTATGGCAAACAGAATCTGTATCAATGGGTGCATATGGTCGAGAATCTGGTTTGTATCGGTTCGCCACATCATGGTGCAGTACTTGAACGCTTTGGTTTCGTTTTACAGGACAAGCTCGGTGGATTCCCGTTTATCAACTTGCTTGGCCAATTGGTGAATGTGCGTAGTAACGGCATACTCGATCTACGTTATGGTAGTGTCCGTGATGATGACTGGGAACATAATGATGCCCGCATTGGTTTTGCCGACGACAATCGTAAACCCGCTCCGTTACCGTCCCATATCAATACCTTCTTGATTGCAGGAACTTTAGAGTTTGAGAAGTTACGTAATAAAGCGCTGTCTGTGATTGGGGATTATCTGGTCAGTGTGAAAAGTGCTTTGGGTGAACATCCAAACCCACGTTTCCAACTGAAATTACCTGACACCCATAAAGCGGTTTTCTATGGGCTGAATCATTTTGAAATTCAGTATCATTCCAGTGTGGCCGAACAAATCACACGCTGGTTATATCCAGATGCTAAAGAGAAAGTTGAAGCTGGTGTACAAACCCATATGATCAACGTACCTCAAAACTATACCTTTGATGATTTAGAAGGCATTGTTGAGACCTAAAAGATAAAAGCTCAGTTAGGATCTAGCTGAGCTTTTATCGATCAAAATCCGTGACAAACTTCATCAGCTTAGAAATACCCTTACTGAACAAACTCACCTTGGTCATTTAATTTTAGTTTTAGATCTTTTCCAAATTCTTTATATAAAACTTCATACTTCTGATTAATGACAATATTTTGAGATGCATCTAAGGTAATGCTTTTAACCAAGCCAAACCTATTGACCGTCGTCAGATTTATTTCTGGGGTTTCCCCTTCACTTGTTGAGGGAGACGCGATCAATAAAACACCCGAACTTGTTTCTGGGAAGATGACCGAATCGCCATAGCTTGGGTTAATAAATTTATAAACTTTGATCAAACCAACACTATCAATTAAGTTAATTGAGCCACAATTCATTCTCTGTGCAGATAAAATACAATTCAGATGTGCATTTGAGCTATAAGGAAGCGAAGTGATCAGGAAACCATCATCATTTTTTAACTTTGCAGGGTTTGATGAAGCTTTATGTATTTGGCTTTGATGAGAAATCTCATGTTTCTTTTCTGAGGCAGTGCTACAGGAAGCAGTTATGATGCTTAGGCTGACTAAGCTTAGAATATAAGTATATTTTTTATAGGGCGGAGTCATAATAAATTCCTCTAAAATTAACCACAACGACCATAATATTCACTGAATTTAATCTTTTTCTTGGTTAAGCAATTCACCTGCTTAAGTACGTAATCATCAGGTGTCTCAGCTTGAGGGTAAATTAAATAGTTATAATAATTTATTCATCATACACATTTCAAAAAATTGACTTTAAAAAAATACGATAGATACATAGTTTCATCCTTACAATTTCTATTGCCCCACTAGATGCCCTAAATCAACTCCTGCACTGTTGCTCCAGATATCGAACAAACTGCACTCTAATTTTAGCAAGAATGAAGAAGGTCTTTATGACATTCTTTATCATTTTATATTTATAAATTATATTTTCTTAAAATAAACTTTACTTTCATCTGAACATTCATTATAAAAAATTCCAGAAAATTGTTTTTTTACCATTTCATTTTTCATATAAGCCTTACAATCTAAAAGTATCGTACCATCCTTTTTTTTCGTAAATTTAATTTCTTGTTTTTGATAGTATGGATTTTTGTCATAATTATCATTCAAAAAATAAATACCTTTCTTATGGTTTCTGGATTGTACTTGGTTTGAATTATCACCCATTAATAAAAAATCGACTCCCCCCATAGTCAAAAACACTTTATTTATACCTAAAATTAAACTCTCATCATTCTCAGACAAAATATGAGAATTTGCCCACCCCATTAAAACATCTTCATTATAAATATTTTTATAATAGAGAACATACCCATCCTTATTCTTTTTTAAATAAAATTCATCATTCGGAGGATCAAAACTTTCAAAAAAATATTGATCATTATTACTTCTCGCCTTATTCAATTGACATTTACCAGTTATATTACAAATTTTGAATGAATAAAAATTATCATTAAAATTCATAAATGAATTCAAAGATGCTGAAGATTTAACCACCTTCACATTTTCTTCTATTTTGTTAATTTCTTTGGCGACTGACGAACTGCTTGAGCAAGCAAAAATAGGGGTTAGCACTAATATAGCTAAATACATTTTTATATGATTAAAAACTTTCACAAACTTATCTCCTTATTTTTATACCACAAAGCTTTTTAACAGCACTAAAACTACAGACATCTATCGATATAATTATTTTTACCTAAAGTATTCATTGGGATTTTATTTTCATTATCATAAGTAACATCATATAATTTATTATTATTTTTATCAATTTTAATCCACTCAAATGTCGCTCCATTGTTTACCCCACTTTTACTTTTCACAAATATTTGTATGTAATCCTTTTCTGAAAAATCGAAAGCAATATCTTTCTTTTTAATTTCTTTCATGTCAAAATTTTTATAAACAATAGCATTAAGATCATTTTCACATTGCTGATTTTGATCCAAACTATTAACATTTATCTTCGCACTGCATCCACTAGTTAATAAAACAGAAAATAAAAAACATATAAATTTCATTAGCAACCCGCCATTATCTCTTAAAATATTGACACAATCCTGGCTTTCATTTTATCAGGAGTACTACTTTTAAATAGTTCTGTTCACTTCAACCACTCTAAACTTCCTTGGATAATTTTTTGATTCTCAAAAATACCCTTATATTTAATACTATCAAAATTACTTCATTGAAAAATTTTATATAAATTAATCCCATTACCATAATTAAAGCTATTCGGTAATTGCGGAACCTCGCCTGCAACTCCAATTTCCCTTTTGCTGTATAAACCCTAAAGCCATTTTACGCAGCAAACAAACTGATCTTGTCCTGTACATGCCAATAATATTTTTCTGTACGCTCAAATTAATTGAACCACTAGCACTCTCGGCAATATCCTGAGCGGTCTGAAAGATAATATTTTCAGGCGTGGCTAATGCAATCCCATTCGACAATGCCAGCAACATCAGCGCCTGTCTGAAAAGTTTGCCTTGCTCTTACTGTTTGTTTACAAAAAACCCGAACTAAGCAAAATTCGGGCTGATTTCACGTATTTACTACAATACAAATAAAATTATCATTTTAATTGTACTCGTTTTTCTTTATTTCCTTCCATATAAGTTAAATTATAATTCTTATCGATTAATACGTTTTTAGTTGCTGGTATAAATTTCTTTTCTTCCACACCAAAAGCATTAATGATTAAAATAGCAAGTTGTGGCCCCTCATCCTCATTATCTTCAAATGGAGAAATAATGATTTGTTTACCACTTTCTGTTTCTGGAAGAACAATACCATCCCCATAACTAGGAGAAATAGATGGATAGAATTTTATCAAATTAGATGAGCTCACCAAATTAACTTTAGAACAACTATTTATATCTTTCTTTAAAAGACATTTAAAATGATCAACTGAATTGTAAGGTAAATGTGTTAATACTAAACCATGAATATTTTTTTCTTCTTTCGAAGATTTTCCAGTTGTTAAAAATGATAATCTAGATAAATATTCATCCCTATAACATTGATTTCTAACTAGACCAGCACCTTCCCCAGCTATATGACTTATTTTCCCTTCACAATTACTTTTTATTTTTTTCACCCATTTATCATAATCATTTTTTTCTCTATTTTTCTCATTATCAAGTTTAATAATTAATTTTTTATTTTCCTTTTCTATACATTGTATACTTTCATAAACATTATTTTTATTACAATTTACTGACGAGCTATCCGCACATGCTGATATTGTTGAACCAAATGCTAACAATACTAATCCTGTACCAACCACATATTTACTAAACATATTAAATTCCTTTGAAGTTTTTAGGGAGAACTATTTTAAAAGGTTTTGGCATTTTATTTCTTAGTTCAGTCGTAGTACCATGAGCATGTATAGCTGTTCCATTGCCAAGTATCATACCTTTCTTTACTGCTTCATCATGAAATTTATCTACCCATGCCTTTCTATTTTTTGCATCTGAATAATATTTATTTGCATAGTTTAGATTTTCTCCAATAATGGAAAGTTTACCATCTGCTCTTTCTATAAGATAGCTATTAACAAAATTCCTAACCCTTGTACTTACATGCGATATTGGCATTTTTTCAACACTACCATAAGGGTCTAAACTTTTAGGACCTGTAATTTTAGAAAACTGTCTATCAGCATTGACTACACTTCTGACACTATTCCCCCATACACCAGACTTGACTCTATTCATAATAGTATCTACAACACCAGCAGCTTGATCAGTAAAATACTTCTCTGTTTTAAACTTTATTACCTCAGTCTCAGTTACTTTCATAATATCTATAATATCATCATTACTTAGTACTAGTTCACCCCCCACTATATTATCATGTGGTTTTAGTGTTGACACCCCCCCTCCACAACTTAAAATCCTAGGAACTTTCAAACTGTTTACTAGAGTAGACATTTTAACGCCATTTAATTCAACTATTGTTTTTTGAAAAATATTTCCACTAAAATATACAGCTGAGAATTTAGTAACGTCAAAATGTACCCATGTAGTTGCTCCTGAAGTTCCACTATTAAAAACTTTTGGTTCTAAATAAATTTTATCAACCTCTCTATTCTCTGATGCTCGCATTTTTTTAATCATAATTTCTTTTCGAATAAATTCCATATCATTGACTTCACGAGTCCTACTTCCATTCTTATTAAAATGAATATCCAGAGCTAACCCCATATGATTTACTGTTGCTCTTCCATGCTTTTTATTATTTTCAATACATCTATAACCAGACTCTATATAAGCCACTTCGATTTTCTTTTTCTTAAATTCATTTTTTAAATAAAAATTTACAGCCTTTAATATCCAGATTAGACTTCGGTGTAATCCTGGATATTCATTTGCTTTATTTGAACCAGATTGAACCCCCATATTACCATTACCAAAGCCCGAACATTTTCCACAATTACAAGCAGCTTTCCCCATAAAACCTGCAATAGGGTATTCTTCATAAAATTTATCCAACGCTACCAATACTGAGCCACAAATTTTCCCCGTCTCTGGTACCCCCATATAATCCCGTTGGAATTGCTTAATACAATTTGCAGTTAGTTCGGTAAACTCATCCGTAGGTAGAGCCCCACCGAAGCCCGCCAAACGAATATTCACTTCTCGAATAAGCTCACTCTTACCACTTGAAATACATTGCGGATTGGTTTTGCATAAATTTGGAGCATCTGCTTTAGGTGTCCCGCCATCCTGACTGCGATCATCAACCGTCAATATCTTGGAAGCAGCGTTTGTAGCTTCATTCAGCGTTTTTTTGCCTTCTTCATAAAGCTCATTCACTTGGTCGAGGATTTTACTGCCAAAATTTGCTCCAAAAATTCCTTCTTCCTGCTTTTTCTGAGGTGTTGTACTCGATGGCCTTACAGGTGGAGTCTGTGGTGCTTTTGTTTTAGTGCTGCTAGCCGAAGGTTGTGATCTCTGCTGAGTGGTCTGTTTAGCTTTTTCTTGATGTGAATTATTTCCTGTAGCAGGAATATTCACTGGCAACTTAATCACTTGCCCAATACTAATCTTATTGGGGTCATCTATTTTATTCAAACGCTCCAATGCTCGAACAGTAGTATGATTTTTTTGAGCTATTTCAAATAAAGTTTCACCCTTTTTTACAACATGCGTTTTTCTTTTATATTGTCCATTATTACCTTGATTTGTTAATGTTTTTAAATCCAACATTACTTTTGGGCTTGTAATTTTTACGAGCATGCGATCTCTAGACATTACAAAACTTTGTACCTTGATCATCAAGCCATTAAACATACTTTTGATATAAACATCTAAAGCCGTACCTTTATCTCGACTAATCTCAACGATACATCCAGATGAATTCGTAAATCCCGCAGCAATAACTTGCCCAGTCCTCTGATTTTTTACTTCATATTGTGCTTTTGAGATTGGACTACCAAATAAATCTAAGAGTTGTATCGTAACTAATGATTTTTTATTCATTTCCAATCCCTATCTTCTACACTATTCTCTGTTTCTGATTCATTCACATTTTGATCTGCTAAAAAATCATCTTCATCAAAACTATCAATGACTAATCCCCATTCATCATTAGAGCCAACAAGGACCTGAACTTTGGTTGGATCTGGCGTGCTAATTTTCCCTGTACGACCATGCTCATCTATTGATCCCGAAGTAAATGAATTCGTTCCCGGTACAAAAGCTTTATAACTGAGCTGGCTAAAATCGCTCTCCCAAAATAAGTCATAAATATCTAAGCGATTGCTAAAAGTCGGTGTGCTAGGTAATTCAGGAACCTCATATGAAACCTTAGCGCCACTCACAAACAAATGCTGACCAGCCTTACTCTCAAACTTACCGCCCGTGGTTGAAAACACCCCGTTGGCATTGATCTTCAGCTGAGAACCACCCGCTGTTAGTACAATCTCTTTAGGACTGGTAATTTCAATCTTCTCTTCAGTAGAAATCAGTTTAATTACCTTCTTGGCAATCGCTTCAATCGCATCATCCTGTGCCTGTAACTCCAATTTCCCTTTTGCTGCATATGCCCTAAAGCCCTTTTGTGCAGCAAATAAACTAATCTTATCCTGTGCATGCCCAATAATATTCTTCTGTGCGCTCAAGTTAATTGACCCACTGGCACTCTCAGCAATATCCTGAGAGGCCTGCAAAATAATATTTTCAGGCGTGGTTAATGCAATCCCATTCGGCGATGCCAACAACATCAGCGCCTGTCTGAAAATCTTGCCTTGCTCTTGCTGTTTGGCATTCGAACTACTTTCCAAACCTTGGGTATAACCCTCCATAAAGCCCTGTAACGAACTCAACGCTTTTGACGGGGTCACTTCTAACTTGCTGCCTTTACTAAAGGTGCCGCAAGTACTCATCAGCTCAAAATCTTTAATATCGACATTGGCCAAAACGTTGCCGACTTCTTTAATACTTTCAAACGGGTTTTGCTGAATCCGATCTTTAATACTGGCAAGCTTGCCTTTGACTATATCAGCGCCATGCTGTTCTACGTTTTCAATGAACTCTTTCAGATTTTCAACCGCATCTTTGGCATCGCTAAAGAACGCATTAAACTCATCTACCGCGCTTTTGGCGTTGCCGCCGAGGGCACCAATATCCTCAATAAAACCACCACAATCCTTTAAAGCATGAATCGGATCATTACTCATCCCTTCTTTAAATAGATTTAAAGTGCTATCCAATGCTTGACCTGTGGTTTTAAGTTCCAATGACTGAATAAACTTCGGTAGACGGTTAATCACATTCAGCGCATCAGTCTGTTGCTTCGCAGCCACTTCACTGAGCATTTTCATATTGTCATAGCCCTGTGACAGCAAAGATTGCGCTTGCGCAGCTTCCAGATGATCAGCAATGGCCTGTTCTTGGGCATAGGTACTAATCAGCATACCCTTACCTGCCCGTACAGCGCCCCAAGCATCCGTTCTGAGCTCAAAGCCCTCGCCACGACCGTTACTGGTTTCCTGCACTTTAGGATGACTTAAATTACCTAAATTCAACTGTGTTGCAGCATGGCTACTTTGTAACTGGGTACTGATTTGCCCTGTCGTATCATCAAAACGTAACTGGTTAAAACCATTGCCATTCACTTCCTGACTGCGGATACCACTGAGTCTTTTAGTGTCTGGGAGTTGCCCTTTGACATCAAATTTGGTCGGAGAACGCTGTGCTTCATGGATTCGCCCTGTCACAAAAGGACGGTCGATATTGCCATCAAAGAAGTCGATGACCACCACCTCACCGATACGCGGCAAGAAGCGTGCACCATAGCCTTCCCCCGCCCAAGGCGTCAGGACATCGACCCATGCGGAGTCGGTGTCATTGTCATTGCTGCCCGCACCACCATCATGTCCATGATCATCGCTACGGGTAAACAGAAAACGTACCTTGATCCGTCCCCACTCATCCACATAGATGGTTTCCCCATCAGGCCCCACTACTTTGGCGCGTTGCGGATAGGCAATCGGACGATGTAATTCTGGATCATATTCAGGGGTGATTTTGATCTGACGGCGAATTAAGGTCAGTTCATTGCCTTGGCGCTCGATGTCGTCATAGCCTCGTTGATCCCAGCGGCTTTGGCTGAGCAGTTGACTGACCTGTTGCTGCAGATCTTTCGGTAAATTATTTTGATTATAGAAATTCTTGGCAATAATCAGGAACTGTTGATCTGCTCCTTCATGTTGGTCAATTTCAGGATGTTCCCTGAGATTAAACCAATAACCGACTTGGCTATCGCGCACGGTGCTATAAGCCTTAAAGTATTTGGCTTGGCTGGCGTACATGTCATTGAATTGCTGATTCAGTTTTTCTAACTGACTGCCACCTGAAGCCGTGGCTTGGTCTTCACCTTTTAAGTCCTGCATCCAAGCTGGGCTGATATGCCATGCCTGCTCAAGGCTTAAACTGGCAGAGTCAAAACTGTCCGAATGGTTATGGCTGGTGACCACTGAACCTGCACCTTCTTCTTGTGCCAAGGCATCAGGCTGCCAACGTTGCAGATGCACCGCAGTCGGCTGCAAACTACGCACCGCCACGAAACTGGTCATGCTGTCTTGGAATTCAGTAGCACTGCTGCGGTGATAGCGAATACTCCGTCGAGCTAAAGCTTGATATTGACTATTATCATCAATCAATCTCAGCTTCTGCGCTTTGACAGGCGTACTTGAATGCGGCACAAAAAGCTCAGCTTCATCAATCAGCCAGTTTATGCCTTCACTGCGCCATAGGCGTGTAAGAAAAGAATAGTCGGATTCATTATGGCCCATTACAAATGGGCGTATATCATAATTCTGGCTTAAGCCATTCAGATCCAGACTCAAACTTGCCGCAAATAGTGGACTTCTTTGCTGCCATTCTTTGAACAAAACTTCGGTGATTTCCACAATGGTTTTATTCATAAACACACGGCTATTACGGCGCTTATGCCATAAATGGGTCGCATCGTTTACAGTCAGCTTATACAGCGTTAATGCGCCATCGCTTTGTCCATAACTGGCCTCAGTCACAATCCCCGTGGTGCGAAACAGTTGCCCTGAGTCGGTGACCTGATCAACCGCAACCTGAACCCCAATAAATTGTTTCAGGGGAATCTGGGCATTGGTCGAAAGACAAATCAACTCTGCTTCCAAGCCCTCATTAAGTTGATGTTGGCCTTGTATGCGTTGTAAAAAAACTTGATTATTCAGTAGATTATTAGAAAATTGTACGTGGATGGCACGTTTCTGTGCATTTAGCCCTATTTTTTCTAATACATTAAATATATTAAAAAGCATTTTTTATAATCAGATCGTACGGGGAATCGGCTGAACTTTATAAAAAACAGACCTGACTGTCTACAAAAAAACGACCATTTTTAGTAAAAATTTACACTTTTTTTGACTAAGTGACAAAAATAAACCCGAAACATGCATTCATATTTCGGGTTTTAAAAGGATTTAGAACAACGATTCGTTTATTTTTGTGTAACGCTATAGTTTCTAAATAATTGCCATAAGCAGATCAATAAAATCAAACTGAAATAAACCAGAGACCAAACGGGTAGCGATTGACCGAGGAAAGTCCAATCTATCGCGGCGCATTCACCTGAACCCGAAAGTACTTCTTGCAGTACGGTTTTCATCGGCAAGGCATCCACCAGATAGTTTAAGCCAGGTCCACAGCTCGGTACTTTATCGGGTGGTAAACTTTGCAACCAAACATGACGAGCCGCAACACCCACCGACCAACCAATGGATAAAGTCGCCAAGAAGGCATAAAAACGTTTAAATCCGTTTGAAACTGGATTATGGATAAATGCGACAAGCGCAATTAAGCCCATCCCAATTAAGCCAAGGCGTTGGAAAATACAAAGTGGACAAGGATCCAAACCTTGCACATGTTCTAAATACAACGCAAATGAGATACCAATAATGCTGGTTAGTACCAGTAATGCACTAACTAAGCGGTAATTCCATCGCATGGGAAGTCCTCTAAAATTTTAACGGTATTGTGCAAGATATTGTTCAAAACTCATGTCGTTATCTTGTTCAAGTTGCGCCTGTTTTTGCAACGAAGTTTGCGCCAATTGTTCAAAATAGTGTTTGCGTTCTTCACTGAGTGGATGCTGGTCATAATGATCAACATGTTGCTGCGCCATGACACTACCAAAATTCCATGTGCCACCATGTTGCAAGGTATCTGCAATGACGTGCGCCGAAGGTGTGTTTTCGACATGGTCTAGGCGTTGTTGCATCACTTGAATGGCATCTTGATATAGTTGGGTACCATCCATTTGGTCTAGGATCTTGGCACAAGCTTGAATTGCATTTAAATGTGTTTGTGCCCAGTCTTTTAAAGCAATCGACTGGTCTCCCGCTTCGATCTTGGCATCTGCTGCACGACCACGATTGACCACTTCAGTTTGGTTCCGATCAATCTGTTCTTGTTCTTCAGCAAAGAGATCTGGACTGTCTTTGAGTAAGCAGTACAAGGCTAAACTCTCAAGGAAGCCTGCCGAAATTTCATCAATCCCAATCGCGCTATACGGATTCACATCCACTGCCCGTAATTCGACATAGCCAACACCACGATTTTTTAAGGCTTGTGAAGGCGTTTCACCTGCTTGTGGTACCTGTTTAGGACGCACCAGACTGTAGTATTCATTTTCAATCTGTAACACATGATCATTGATCTGAATCGGCTCACCCTGTTCATCATTTAAACCGAGCTGGGTAAACTCTGGATATGGGGTATGTACGGCTTTTTGTAAGCCATCCAGATAATCATGCAGGTCGTTATAATGAATTCCTAACTCTTTTTGCGCTGAGTTTTGATAGCCCAAACGTCCCATCCGCAATGCAGTCGCTTCAGGTAAATATAAAGTGCCTTTGACTAAGGGTTGTAAATGATGCTGGCGACCGGTCAGGAAGCAACGGCACACCGATGGACTCGCGCCCAGCATATACATCACTAAAGGAATTAGACGAATAAAATTACGGATCAAGCCAAAATAACGGTGACTACGATAATCTTGCAGACTGAGCTGTTTTAATTGTTCATTACTTTCATGCTGCTGCAAAACTGCAAACAGTTGTTCTGGAAAGGATAAATTATAGTGCACCCCAGAAATGGTCTGCATACGGCGCCCGTAACGCACGCCTAAACCACGACGGTATAAGGTTTTAAAGCGGCCAATATTGGAACTGCCATATTGCGCCAGTTTAATATTTTCTTCGTTATCATCCAGCATACACGGCATCGACAAAGGCCAGAGTTTCTCACCCTCTTCAAGCTGCTGATGTACGACGCTATGGATATCACTCAACTCGTTTAAAGCGGCAGCAATGGTCGTTTGTGGCGTGGTAATAAACTCCATCAACGCTTCTGAATAATCAGTGGTGATATGCGGATGCGTGAGTGCCGAACCTAAAGCGATGGGATGATTTTGTTGTGATAAAAATCCATTGCTTTGCATGCGTAGGCTTTCACGCTCAATCCCACGTAACATCCCCTTTAATAGCGAGGCATCTACCCAAGTTGGTATCACAGAGGAAGTAAGGCTGGGTTGATTCATATTCTATGCTCGCTTATTCAAGATCAGCCGACCACATGCATGGTAACGACTTCGTCGATTCTACAGACATGATGTGCATGCCAATCCCTTCGACTCAGCCAATTATAACGACAATTACAATCTAGTCATCTGATTTAGTTTGGCAATTTTTATCACAATCTTGTTACATAAGACACGCAAAAATTGTGATTTTATTGAAAAATAAATCTTCCAATGGATACTCGACCATGCAAGCGCAAGACATTCTTAATTTTTGGTTTGACCCTGATCATCGTGCACTTTGGTTTGCCAAAAGTGATGATTTTGATGCAAAAATTCGTGCGTCCTTTGCAGAGATTCATCAACAAGCTGCTCAGGCAGAGCTGTGGTCATGGCGCCAAACACCTGAAGGACGTTTGGCTGAAATTATTATCCTCGATCAGTTCTCACGAAATTTATATCGAGATCAGGCACAGGCCTTTGCCTACGACAGCTTGGCTTTAAGCCTGTCACAAGAAGCGATTAGCTTGCAGCTGGATGCACAACTCAGTCCTGAGCAACGTTCCTTTCTTTATATGCCGTTTATGCATAGCGAATCCAAACTGATACATGAATTTGCCCTAAAATTATTTCAACGCTTAGGCAATGAAATTAATTTAAACTTTGAGAAAAAGCATAAAGTGATCATTGATCGTTTTGGTCGTTATCCACATCGCAATGCAATTTTAGGCCGTAACTCAAGCGCTGAAGAACTGGAATTTTTAACTCAACCGAATAGTAGTTTTTAAGTCGATCTCCCTCGACACTGAATAAAGGAATGGCATATGAAAGCTTTATTAATATGCACCCCGCTCCTTGTCGCACTGACATTTGCAGGATGTGCAACGGTTCCCTCCAAACCCAGAACCTTTGATCAACTCGGACAATTCACCGCTTATCCGTTAAATAACAAAACTTACCGCGTTGGTTTCCAGGCGGATAATAATTTGAGTTATGGTACGGCTGAGGAAATTACCTTGCTCAAAGCAGCGCAAACCACGGTCAAAAATGGTTTCCGCTATTTTAGTGTGGTGGACGATCCAAGCAATGCCCGTCATAAAACACCTCGTCAGGCGGTGATTTATCCGACACCATCTTATTATCCTTATGGTTATTATCGTCGTCACCCTGCCTTTTGGCCGGATCCATTCTACGATACCCCACAAGTGGTCAATATTGATCCGATTCAAGTGTCGTATACTATCGAGTGCTTTAAGACACAGCAGCAATCACCAGATGCCTTTGATGCACAACTGATTTTGCAATCCCTAGGGCCTAAATATGGCTTGAGTCCATCAGGAGATGTGTTGCAGCCACCTGCACCACCTCAAAACAAGAAATGAAATTAAAAGGATGACTCAATGAGTTCAGTCGAAGAAATCCACGTCCCAAGCTTACAGAGAAGTAAATACTTCGCCACCATGGCGCTGATTATTGCAGTGGTGTCATGGGTCGCTTTAATGGTCGCGGCACATTTTCTCCCTGAATATAAATGGCTTATCCATATTTTTATGCTCGGTGCAGAAGCTGGTGTAGTCGGTGGCTTAGCCGATTGGTATGCAGTCACCGTATTATTCCGCAACCCTTTCGGTAGAATGCCGCTGCCCAAACTGTTGCGTGATCACACTGAAATTATTCCACGCAATAAAGCACGTATTGCCGAATCAATGGGACGCTTTGTACAGGAAAATTTCTTATCACCACAAATTGTGGAACGTAGCTTACAAAATGCCGATATCAGTTTGGCGGTAGGTCAGTGGTTGGCTAATCCTAAGAACAATCAGCATGTAGTACAGATGATCCAACACACTGTGCCAAGAATTTTTGAATTTGTCAGCCAAGATCAGATTGCCCACTTTGTGCAAAATAACAGTGTGCAATGGGTCAGAAGTACCAAAGTCAATAAATTGGCCAGTGAAATGCTGCGTGCTGTATTGGAAAATGACTTCCATCAAGATGTGTTGCAGCGTGGACTGGATCTCGCACATGAATGGATGGTGTCTCATCCTGAAGAAGCACGTGATTTATCACGTAAATTATTCCAAGAACTCGGCGTTTGGAAACTGGCTAAAGGTGCCAGCTGGATCGGGATAGATGTACAGCAACGGACTATTGATTCCTTGATCGAAAAAGTTGAATCGATGTTGGCCAACCCTGACCATCCTTGGCGTCAGGATATTGAAGCGACCACGCATTCACTGATGCTACAACTAGCAGAAACAGACAGTGAAGCCAGCCAACGCTTAAATCGTGGCAAAGATGCCTTGCTCGATAGCCCACAAGTGCTGAACTTTATCAGTGGTGCCGTGGCGATTTTATGTGATGCAATTAAAACCGATTTAATGCAGGAAGATTCAGGCATTGCCACCAATTTACAAGCCGCGATACAGCAGCTCGGCGAGAGCCTGATTCAAAATGAAAAAGTCCGTCAGGTACTGAATGAAAAAATGGTCGGCTTAGCCACCAATTTCAGTGAGCAATATAGCGACAAGATCATTCGTTATATCAGTGAGCGCATCCATGAGTGGGATTCGCGTGAAATGATCGCCAAAATCGAAAGTGAAGTTGGTGGTGATTTGCATATGATCCGCGTCAACGGTGTGATTGTCGGTGCGTTTATTGGTTTAGCACTCGGTGTGATTCGTGCCATTGTTGAAAATGTTTTGTAATATAGCGTCAATATTGACTACAAAAACCTGTCATCAATAAGATACGCGAGAAAGGTCATTCGCAACCTGCGTGATTTCAATTAAGTGCTGTTTCTGCGATGTAATAAAACCAATGCAACAAGTGAACAGGTTTTGCGAATGACAATGCTTTTGGTTACTTTGGGCGAAACCAAAGTAACTCCAGCTGAAGGCTTATCCTGAAATTAGATAATCTCTCGGTAAGACACCGTCAAAATACATAATCCATTAAAATTCTATTAGGTCATTTCAATCATGTTGCAACTTCAGTCAAAACTCCCAAGCCAAGGCGTCACCATTTTTAGTGTCATGACTGAACTCGCACAACGACTCAATGCCCTGAACCTGTCTCAAGGTTTCCCCGATTTTCCTGCGCCACCAGCATTGCTCGACGCCCTTAGCCAAGCCACACTTTCAGGCTATAACCAATACCCTGCGGGTGATGGTGTACTAGCCTTAAGACAACAACTGGCGACGCAATTCTTAGCACGCGATCAACTGCAACTCGATCCAGTCACTGAAATCACCATTACCCCTGGTGCAACGATTGCAATTTTCTGCGCCATTCAAGCCTGTATCCATGCTGGCGATGAAGTGATTATTTTCGATCCAAGCTATGACAGCTATGCCCCTGCAGTTCAGTTAGCAGGTGGAAAATCAGTGCATATTCATTTAGATGCACCCAGCTTTCAGGTAAATTGGCAAAAGGTCAAAGACAGTATCAATGCCAACACCCGCATGATCATTGTCAACACGCCACATAATCCAACAGGAGCAATTTGGTCAGAACAGGATTGGCGACAGTTAATTGATTTGATTCAAGATAAAAATATCGTGGTGCTCTCCGATGAAGTCTATGAACACCTGATTTTTGATGGGCAAAAACACTATAGTGCACTGCAATTCCCTGAATTGCGTGAACGCAGTTTTGTGATTGGTTCTTTCGGCAAAACCTATCATGTCACTGGTTGGAAAACCGGCTATTGTGTTGCTGCGCCACAACTTATGCGTCTGTTCCGCCAGATCTATCAATTTGCCAATTTCTGTGGCACCACTCCATGCCAGATTGCACTGGCCAACTATATGCAACAACACCCTGAGCATATTCAAGAATTGCCTAGCTTTTATCAGGCAAAACGTGACTTGTTCAACGCCCAAATTCAAGATTCACGTTTCAACTTCATTCCATCTCAAGGCACTTATTTCCAAAATCTGGATTACAGCAATATTCGGCCTGATCTCAATGATATCGAGATGTGCCAATTCCTTGCAGAGCAACATAAAATTGTGGCAATTCCAATTTCGGTGTTCTATCAGCAAGCACCTGAATCATTACGCTTAATCCGCTTCTGCTTTGCCAAAACCGATCAAACACTACAACGCGCAGGTGAAATCCTCGTACAATGTTGATCAACAAAAAGAAACTGAACCCTCATCTTCAACACAACTGAGAATGTTATGTTGACAAAAATACAATCGTTTCAGGATGAAGCGTGAAGGAAACTGAATGACACCACGCCAACCCTTGGTCATGCAACCGAATCTCTGGAAAACCTTTTTTGTGTTTCTGGTGCCGTTGATTGCCACCAATATTTTACAAAACCTGTCGGGAACCATTAATACCATCTTCGTCGGTCAAATGATGGGAGTAAATGCGATTGCCGCAGTCTCGGTATTCTTCCCCATCCTGTTCTTTTTACTGGCTTTTGTGATCGGGATTTCCGCAGGTTCCACAGTGCTGATTGGGCAGGCATGGGGTGCACAGAATCTAGAAAAAGTCCGTTCCGTGATTGGCTCCACCGTATTTATGACCTTGATCGGCGGCAGCATTATTGCGGTCTTGGGCCTGATCTTCGCCAAACATATTTTGGAGTTGCTGGGTACTGATCCTAAAGTGATGCACCTGTCCTTGCCGTATGTGCAATGGATGTTGGTGGGCAGCCCCTTACTGTTCGTCTATATTATTTATACCTCGATCTTGCGTGGGGTCGGTGATAGTGTGACACCACTGATTGCACTGAGCCTCACTAGCTTGATTGGTTTGGGCGTAACCCCCGTTTTACTGAAAGGTTATTTTGGTTTCCCAGCTTTAGGTATTGTTGCCCCTGCGATTGCAACCATTATCGGTTATGCCGCGGTGCTGATTTTTTTAGCAATTTATCTAAATTATAAAAACCATCCACTGAAAATTGATGGTCTATTGCTGCAACATATTCGCCATGATGCTGAGCTGAGTAAATTAATTTTAAAACTCGGTATTCCAACAGGGATTCAAATGGTCACCACTTCCTTAGCTGGTTTGGTGATTATTGGCTTGATTAACCATTATGGTGCACA
Organism: Acinetobacter sp. UBA991; assembly: GCF_002292065.1. Lineage (NCBI taxonomy): Bacteria > Pseudomonadati > Pseudomonadota > Gammaproteobacteria > Moraxellales > Moraxellaceae > Acinetobacter > Acinetobacter sp. UBA991. The sequence continues at coordinate 127,881 of NZ_DBBF01000008.1, forward strand.
CGCCACTGCTGCCTACGGCGCAGTCAATCAGGTACTGAACTACATCCAATTTCCAGCCTTGTCGATTTCAATTGCCGCTTCGATTTTTGCTGCACAAGCGATTGGTGCAGGTAAACCTGATTTATTGGCCAAAGTCACCCGTACCGCTTTGGGTATGAATTTCTTATTTACCGGTAGTTTGATTGCTCTGGCTTATTTGTTCTCAAAATATCTAATGGCGCTGTTTATTACCGATCACAGCGTAATTGAGCTGGGTCAACAACTGTTATTTATTGTGTTGTGGTCGATTCTATTCTTTGGTGCCAGCGCCATTTTTGCATCGATTATGCGTGCCAGTGGTGCGGTCAATATCCCAATGCTCATCAATATTTTCACAATTGTTCTGATCGAAGTGCCATGCGCGTATTGGTTTAGTTCATTGTGGGGCTTAACAGGCATTTGGATTGCCTATGCACTGTCCTTTGTTTGTCTATGTCTATTCCAAGCCTTTTATTATCAATTCTTTTGGAAAAAGACCAAGATTAAAGTGCTGATCTAAAATCACATTCTGATGCAAATAAAAAAGCCATTCACAGCGAATGGCTTTTTTCATGCTGACAACTTACATCATCTTGGTTGCAAGCGCTGCAATACGTTGATAACCCGTCGGGAATAAACGTTGGAACGAATCCACAATACGCGCATCGGTCCCAATCAATAAACGGCGTTTATCTTTCAATACTGCATTTAAAATTTGACGTGCAGCTTCTTCTGGTGGGGTGCGCAGGAACTTGTCAAATTGCTTGATTGATTTGTTCGGGTCCATGCCCAAGCTCTTCAAACTGTCATTCATTTTCGCTGCTTTGGCGATATTGGTACGAATCCCGCCTGGGTGTACGCAGAGTGAGCTGACTCCGCCCTTCTCAATATCTAATTCTTGGCGCAGTGATTCAGTAAAACCGCGCACCGCAAATTTGGTTGCGTTATACGCGGATTGGGTTGGTTGCGAGGTTAAACCAAAAATACTAGAGATGTTGATGATGTGACCATCTTTGGTTTGTTTGATGAATGGCAGAAATTCTTTGGTGCCATAGACCACACCCCAGAAATTGATTCCAACAATCCATTCTAAATCTTCATAGCTCGCACCTTCGACGGTTGAGCCAAGTGCTACGCCTGCGTTGTTGAAGATCAAATTGACTGAGCCATGATCCTGTACAGTCTCTTGTGCCCACTGTTTCACCGCATCACGGTTTGAAACATCGAGTACTTTGGTGGTCACTGTTACAGGGTACTGCTTCACTAATTCAACAGTTTGCGTCAGGCCTTTTTCATTGATATCACTCAATGACAAATGACAGCCTTGTTTCGCTAATAAAACTGCCAGTTGTTGTCCAATCCCAGAACCTGCACCGGTGATCGCTGCGACTTTATTTTTAAAATTTTTCATTGCCTATCCTTTGTACTACGAATGATACGCACATATTCGCTCAGACCATGTGCTGTTTAACCTGTAACCAATATAATTTTGACAATACGTGTTGTCAATATAGTACACTCTAGCTTTAAGACAAATGGCAATAACCAACATCCTACATGTCATAATAGGCCTATTTACATTTCATGACTGATGATGTTTAAAAGAGACAAGGCATATTTTCAAAATTTGGTTATGCTAGTCAGCACAACATGGTTGAAATGCAAATATTAGACACACGATTTAAAGACTTTTTAGGGAACGGTTTTCTCAATGGCAACTCAAGATCAAGCGACAAGCAAGAAAAAAAATACAGAAGCGAAAGAACGACAATTTAAAGGTCTGTCTTTAACCGAGCGCAAAGAAGCACGTCGTGAAAAATTGATTGAAGCAGGTATTGCAACCTATGGCACACAAGGCTTTTTCTCGGTGACCGTCAAAGATGTCTGTAATGAAGCCAAGCTGACTGAACGCTATTTTTATGAATCTTTTAAGAAAAGCGAAGAACTGTTTCAAACCGTATTCTTAAAAATGATTGAAAAAATGCAAACCTGCTTAACCCAAGCTGTTTTAATGGCTGCGCCTGAACCCAAGAATATGGTGACTGCAGGTTTGTCGGCTTTATTAGGTGCGATTAAAGATGATCCACGTATGGCACGAATTATTTATATTGATGCCATGCTGGTGCAAGATCTGCATAATCAAGCCACCATTCAAGAGACTTTGACCCAGTTCGATCGTATCATTCAAGGCTTTGTAATGATCACCATGCCCAATGCCCCACATAGCACTGAAGAAGTCTCGCTCATGGCAACGGGCTTAAATGGTTATGTTACGCATATTATTATTCGCTGGGTCTCAGAAGGCTTCAAACAGCCTCTAGAAGATGTTTTGTCAGCCTGCTGTGCTGTCTTTTTGTCTTTTATCGAAACAACCTCGCAAAAAAATTAAAATCGTTTTACAGTTTTGTGACACGCAAAGCTGTTAAACTACACTTGAGTTAAGCAAATGAATTTATTTGCTTTATTGCTAAGCAGATTGTCATAAATCCGTCACCATGCTGCCCTACGATTGTCACAATTTATTGCTAAATTCGACTTTATTAATTCTTTTGCAATGATATTGTCATAATTAATCTTTGTAATAAGCCTGTCATAACAACAAAACGGTTAAACCGTTACAGATTTTAAGGGTATTGCGCTGTGAAAGATGACTATATTTTAATTGTCGATGATGAGCTACCGATCCGCGAAATGATCCATACCTCTTTAGATATGGCAGGCTTCCAATGTTTACAAGCAGAGGATGCCAAACAAGCGCATCAGATTATCGTTGATCAGCGTCCTGCGCTTATTTTGCTGGATTGGATGCTACCGGGTGGTGTGAGTGGTGTAGATTTATGCCGCCGCCTCAAACGCGATGAAAACTTGGCCGAGATTCCAGTAATCATGCTGACCGCACGTGGTGAAGAAGACCATAAAGTACAAGGTCTTGATGCGGGTGCAGACGATTACATGACCAAGCCATTTTCAACCCGTGAACTGGTGTCTCGTATCAAAGCGGTATTACGTCGTGCCAATGCCTTGAGCGGTGAGAAAGTGATTGATGCCAATGGCTTATTACTTGATCCTGTCAGCCAGCGCGTGAGTTTCGGCAACAGTATTTTAGAGATGGGTCCAACCGAATATCGTTTATTGGCCTTCTTTATGACCCATCCTGAGCGTGCCTATACGCGCGCTCAACTCCTAGATCAAGTCTGGGGTGGTAATGTCTATATCGAAGACCGTACCATTGATGTGCATATTCGTCGTTTACGCAAAGTGTTAGAGCCTTTTGGTGTCGATCGTTTTGTACAAACCGTTCGTGGCACAGGTTATCGCTTCTCGACACGAGCAGATTTAGCAGTAGGTTAAAAATCCTTTATGTATGAACCTTACCCCGTCCCTGAACTGGCACGTGAACACCAACGTTTTCGCTATAGCAGTTTATGGACCTTTGCAAAGCAAGATTTAAGACTGTTACTTTTTTTCTTATTAATTGCGAGCTTAGTCGGATTCGGGGTGGGTTACTTCTGGAGCTGTATTTTTGTCGCCTTTGTGCTGTTTTTCATGCTACAGCTCCGCTCGATTTATCTGGTCAATGAATGGATTTCCAATCGCCCTTATGATGTCCCCCCAAATCTGAACGGGATTTGGGGCGCATTGCTGTTCAATGTCTACCGCGCACAGCGTCAAGAACGCATTGTTCAAGCCGAAATGGTGGGTTTGATTGATCGCGCACAATCCTCTTTGGTGGCATTGGCCGAAGCCGTGGTCTTAATTGATGATCAACATCAAATCGAATGGTGGAACCCTGCCGCTGAAAAACTGTTAGGCATTAGTCCCTTAGATCGTGGCCGCAACTTATTGTCGATTCTGCGCCAACCCAGTTTTATTGAATATTTTAACCACAGTGATCAATCTCCTGATGGCATCCGTCTGCAAGCGCAGATGGATGAAGATCGTTATGTGCAAGTCAAACTGACCCGTTTCGGTGGCGAAAGTCGTCTATTGGTCGCTTATGACACCACGCGAGTACACAACCTCGAGCAAATGCGTAAAGACTTTGTCGATAATATTTCACATGAATTACGTACACCGCTGACCGTACTCAGTGGTTATATCGAAACCTTTATTGATCAAGATGACATTACCCCACGCTGGAAACGAGCTTTCACACAAATGCAGTCACAAACCAAGCGTATGAATGCTTTGGTTAATGATTTATTGTTGCTATCTAATTTAGAAAATAATAAAAAAGTCGCGAAAAATCAGATTATTGATATGGCCAATCTGATGAATCAAATCTTTGATGATGCCCGCGCCTACAATCTCGATTATGGTCATACCTTGAATCTGGATATTGATAGCCATTGCGACCTGATTGGTTCCGATATCGAAATTGCCAGTGCATTCAGCAATTTAATTACCAATGCGATTAAATACACGCCTGCAGGTGGCATCATCACCATTGGCTGGCATGAAGATGGTGACCATGCCTACTTTACCGTTCAGGATAATGGCATCGGGATTAACCCAAAACATTTGCCGCGTCTAACAGAACGTTTCTACCGTGTTGATAGCGCACGTAGCCGTCAGACAGGTGGAACAGGACTCGGATTGGCAATTGTGAAACACGTGTTAATGCAACACGGTGCACATTTGGAAATTAGCTCTAAAGAAAATGAAGGTTCGACCTTTACTGCCGTGTTCCCGAAAGAACGCTTATACCGCATGATTTAAACCTGAAGGGAACTGCTAAGTTCCCTTAAATATGATGTGATCATTCCACTAAAATAATATAATAAATTGTTGTTTCATTTCATCATTTATATTTCTCGATGTATTCCTCATGCTCAATACCCCTTTTCTTCGTGCTTGTATTCTCTTACTTGGACTCAATACCCCTTTGGCGATTCATGCTGCTCCAACAGATCCACTGATTGGGACGTGGAAAGTCGTCGATGAGCGTACGGGCTCGTACCTGTCTGATATCGTCATTCGCAAACATTCTGCGACCGAGCAATACAGTGCTGTGATTGTCAAAATGTATCCTTCTGCCAAGGAGGCTGCACCGACCTTATGTACAGCATGTACAGGTACTTTAAAAAACCAGCAGATTATCGGTATGGAAGTGCTAACCGGTCTAAAGATGTTGAGTCAAAATGAAGAATTTGGACAAGGTGTTTGGCTCAATCCTTATGATGGTCACAAATACAACCTGAATGGACGTCTCAGCAAAACGGGCAAAATGTTGAGTATCAATGCCAAAAATCCAAGCAATAATAGTTTCCGTAATATGACTTGGATTCGACTTTAATTATTTAAATTTCACATAAAAAAGAGTGCATTTTATGCACTCTTTTTTATAAATTTAACGATAAAACTGTCAATTAAGAGCTAGTTTTGGCACTCATCGCTGCTGGCTCAAGCAAATGACTAGGCAAACCAAAAATATGATCAAAAAAGTAATTATAAACAAAGGTATAACATGGAATCAGCACCATCAAACTAAAATCTAGCAAGAAGGCTTTAACTAAACTGATCTGCATCCACCAAGCAATCAAAGGAATCAAAATCATCACCAAGACAATTTGAAAGCCAATCGCATGTGCCACACGTCTGAGTACCGTACGTTTTTTTGATGTCTGCTTCTTTTCCCACATCTCAAACACAGCGTTAAAAAAGAAATTGACCGTCACTGCAATTACCGCAATCAAGATCGATAAAGGCCCTGTATGGCTGATGGTGGTACCTGAAAGCACTGCCAGCACCATTGCACAGATAAAAAAGCTAAAAACTTCATAGAAAAACACATAAGTGACTCTTCTCTTGGTTCCTTGCATGACCACACCTTAAAATCAATAATGGGTGGATTTTACGCCTTAAATTTGATAAAAAAAGTCAATCGTCATCAGATTTACTGACAAGGGAATTGCCATGAAACTCAGTCGTGAGCAGCTTGAACTGATTCTGGAAATTATTGATCGTGGTAATTTTTCCGCAGCGGCACGTGCGTTAAATCGAGTCCCTTCAGCAGTCAGCATGGCGATTGCCAATCTTGAAGCAGAATTGAATTTAAAATTATTTGAACGCAGTAAAAACCACCTTGCCCCCACAGAGGTTGCACTTTCAATCGAACCGCATGCCCGACTGATTGTGACCAAATTACGTCAGCTCGACCTGCATTTGACCGAACTTTCAACGGGATTAGAAACCAGTCTTTGCATTGGCATCGCTGCAGATGTGAATCAAAAGTTTTTATTGGCAGGAATTGAACAGCTGATTCAACGCTATCCCTTGTTAAATATTGAAATCGTCAGTGCACCACAACAGGAGCTCAAAACACGGCTACACAATAACGAAATTGATCTCTATATCGCCTATAGCTCATCACAACTCGATAACAATGAACGCTTCCGTTTGCTGGGCATGGAACAATTTGTTGCTGCGGTTTCACCTCAAGATGCACAACAGCTCAAAGCGCATAATAAAAATGAACTCACCATGTTATCTGAACTCAGACAGATTATTGTTGCAAGCAAAAATTACCCTCTACCTGACAGTCGGGTTTTGGTCTCGGACTCTTATTGGTATAGCGACAATTTATCCATGGCCATTGATATGGTGGAACAAGGCCTGGGTTGGGGTAATTTTCCGCTTTCCGTAGTGCAAACACATTTTGCCAAACAAAGTCTGGTGCGCTTAGCCTTTCTCGATACCACCAATGGGCTGGATATGCCGATTCATGCCATTTGGCCAGCTTATAAACCACTGAGCAAATCCATGCAGCTTTTGATTGAGCTGTGGGAAAAACAAATCCATCGCGCATAAAAAAAGCCCAACATCCAAGTCAGGCTTTTTCGTATTCCTTTCACTAGATATAACTCCTGTCATATCTCACGTCCTGATGCACAAACTTATCATTCTTGTTTTATGTTCTGGAACTTCCTGTTCCTGATGAGTTCATATTAGGCAATTCAGCCTTGGCTGAAAATGGGACATTGCCCCTAATCAATGTAAGAAAAAGCGTACACTGCTGAGCTTTCTCATCCTTTAAAAAGTCAGTAATTATATGGAACTGGGTACGGAAAACTTATCAATCTCCCAATAAATCAATAGTCTGCTCTTTCGTCATCACCCCCATATACTGATCGTAGCTTTGCGCCAGTAAACAAATCACTACAGCAGCAATCAAGGTCAACATCTTGTTTTTCATTGTCATGTTCAGCTACCTAAATTAAGGATCTATAAAAAAGGTATAAGATTTCTTCCATCTAATCTAATATAGAAAAAACAAGCAATGATCTAATTTTGAGATATGTGGACATTCAAACAATTCAATTATCTAATCACGATTGTTGAAACTGGGGGTTTTATTGCTGCCTCGGAAAAGCTATTTATTGCTCAATCGGCCCTCAGCAGACAAATTAAAAATTTAGAAGAAGAAATCGGTTTTGAAATTTTTGATCGATCCGAGAAGAAAATTAGACTCACACCTGCAGGAGAAGCCCTGTATAAAAGTCTAAAAACCAATATTGATCATTTAAAAAGTTCGATTGTCAGCGCCCAAAGCATCAGCCGTGGTGAAGGTCGAATCATTAAAATCGCGCACTCCAGTAGTATTGTGCTGGATCAAAACAAGTTGGAAATCTTTGAGCAGCTCTGTGATACCCATAACATTGATATCGAAATGAATACCCTATCCTCTGAATTACAGCTCGAATATTTGTTGAATGGGACAATTGATCTGGGTTTTATTCGGCCCCCGATTTATCACAATTTAAATGATATCAATTCGATCAGTTTATACACGGCTCCCTTATATGTTGCTGCCCATATTGCAGACCCATTATTAAGTGAAAAAGAAAGTATCTCGATCCGTGAATTGGCGCCATTGAATTTTGTTTCTGTACCCCATAAAGCCCGTGGTGGCCTAAGTTATTTGGCAGCCAATTTATGTTTGGTCAATGGTTTTAGTCCTAAAAGAACCAGAATCTACTCAAGGAAAAGGTCTCAACTGGAACTGGTCGCCAATGGTTTTGGCGTGTGTATTGTGCCCGAAGAATTTAAAGTGATTTTGCCTAGCAATGTCAGACTGATTCCCATCCAAGACGAGAACACCCTCAGCGAAGTGAAACTCATCTGGAAAAAGGATGAAGACTCGATCATTGAACGTTGTGCAGCCTCGATTCATGCTTATTATAGTGCCAAGCAGGTGAGCTAAAAATTGACTGAGCTTTAGCTCAAATGAAAAAAGCCCGACATCCTGTCGGGCTTTTTCGTATTCCTTTCACTAGATACAACTCCTGTCATATCTCACATCCTGATGCGCAAACTTATCATTCTTGTTTTATGTTTTGGAACTTCCTGTTCCTGATGGGTTCATATTAGGCAATTCAGCCTTGGCTGAAAATGGGACATTGCCCCTAATCGATGTAAGCAAAAACGTACATGACTTTTTAGTTTATTGATTAAATGAAAATTTCACCTTCTAAATATAAGCGACACTCACCTGCGATTTCAATTCGATCATTTTCAAGTAACTTACAATGCAGCACACCACCTCGTTTTGAAGCCTGATAAGCGACAATATTTTCTTTTTTAAGTAATGGCTGCCACAGTGGTATCAGTGACGTATGTAATGAACCTGTGACAGGATCTTCATCAATTCCCATAGATGGCGTAAAGTAACGGGAAATGATATCAAACCGAGCAAGTCTTTCATTTATAGCATCATTTAGTGTGGTGATTGCAACACGCCGCCCACCGAGTTTTTTAATCAAATCAAAATTCGGTTGTTCATTTAAAATAGCCTGGGTATTAGGATAGACCACAATATAGGCCTGTGGATTGATATAAACCTCAGAGATTTCTTGAGACAGGCTGTCTTTTAATGCTTGAGGAATCATCTCCAAGCGATGTGGCATTTGTATCGGAAAGTTCATTTTGATCTGTCCGTTTTCACCACGAGTAATAAAAAACTCACCTAAGTGCGCGACGTGAAAGACCAATGACTCAATTTCAGGCTGATTCCTAAAAATAATAAAACTGGTCGCTAGCGTGCCATAACCACAAAACTGTACTTCTTTTACCGGTGAAAACCATTTAATTTCATAATTTCGATCATCAATTTTTCTAGCAAAACTGGTCTCAGACAAATTATTCTCTAATGCAATATTCTGCATGATATGCTCATCTAACCACTGTTCTAGCAAGACAACTGCAGCAGGATTTCCTTTAAAGAGTTGATTACTGAAAGCATCTACTTGGTAAATTTTCATTATTTCTAACAGCTATAATTTTTAGATAAGATACTCAACTCATGAGCCCAATAATGTTTATTTTTGATAAATAAAATGCATTACTTTTTAGCTTTAAACCTCTAAAAAATCAAAATCTGCTTTTGATAAAACCAGACTAATCTTATTTAAACCACGCTGTATCATCTGCTTTTAAGATTGATCTCAAAAGACCATAACCATGCAGCTTTCCATTCTTTTCAGTATGTTTATTTTTGCATTCACGATGTCCATCTCACCAGGACCCATCAATATCTCCATTCTCTCATCCAGCTTAATGTATGGATTTAAAAAAACACTGCCCTTTATCTCAGGTGCAAGCATTGGCTTTAGTTTACTGCTTATATTTTTAGGCTTTGGGATATCTAAAACCATCATGCATTACCCGACATTTTTTATGATTATTGAGGTTCTAGGCAGCTTATTTATTTTCTATATCGGGCAAAAAATTATCTATTCAAAAGCAGAAGTTGAAATATCAAACAATATTGCGGCAGCCAATTTTATAGATGGATTTCTCTTACAGTGGCTCAATCCCAAAGCATGGATTGCCTGCCTCTCTGGTATCTCATTATTTTCCTCCCCCGTGAGTTATCATCCCTTTATTTTGTTTACTCTCATCTATTTCATTACCTGCTATATCTGTTTAATGCTTTGGGGCATTTCTGGGCATAAACTCGCTAAAATATTAACCAACTCACGCCACCTCAAAATCCTGAATACCATAATGGGTGGGTCGTTAATCATTCTATCAAGCTATATGCTCATCAAACTATTTTGGAGTTAAATGATTGATAAATTCGCTCAATCAAAGCATGTGCAATACTATTGATTGGAATATTGGCAGGCCAAACCGCATACACACTCAATGGCTCAAGTGTCCAGTTCGGTAGAACTTTCACAATATTTTGCTGTTCAAGATCAGCTTGAATTAACTCATCAGGAGGCGCTGCCAGTCCTGCATTTAATTTTGCCAGACGATACGCGGCTTCAACATTATTCACATAAATATGAGGCTGATAGGAAATTTCGACTTCCTCACCTGTGTGTTGATGCCGCAATATTCTTTTATTTTTTCGCATACTCAAACCAATCCATTTCATATTGATCAGCTCTTTAGGATGAGTAATGGGTTGCTGTTGGCTTAAAAATTCAGGTGTTGCAACAATACTTCGGGCTAAAGGAAATAAATAGCGAGCTTTAAATGAACTGTCTGGAAGCTCACCAATTCGAACAGCAATATCCACATTCTCAGCGATCAAATCTGTCCGACTATCATCACAGGTGATATGTACAGTTAAGTCCTGATATGCCTCACAAAATGTCGTGATACAGCGCATCAACTCACTGTGAATAAAAACCGCAGGAATAGAAATATGCAACTGTGTTTTTCTAATAATGGAACGTTGCTTAAAATCTAAAATACCTGATTCATAGGTTTCCAACATGACTTGGGCGGTATCTAAAAGTTTTTGACCATCATGAGTTAAGGTCATTTTCCGTGTATTTCGATAAAATAAGGCACATTCCAAATTCTTTTCTAACTTGGCTAAATGCATACTCACTGTCGTGGTAGATAAGCCTAATGCTTTAGCACCTTTTGAAATTGAACCAAACTCAGCAATTTTTGCAAAAATAATTAAATATCTTATATCTTCAATCATATGTTTGATCTACCGAAGATGAGTCCATACACAGCAATCGTAATTAATCAGAAATAGCGGTATTTCTTTTATAACGGATATACAAATTTAAACTGGATAATATCCCTGCAAAAATACAATACAGTATAAAAACCGTCATATTGATCAATGGTCGATCTAAAAAATAATTACTGAATATTGTTGCAAAAGTAAGCATTCCTAAAAATTCAAAAAATGAGAGTTGTGGTATTAAAAATTTCATCATTATTTGCCTTTATTTTAAATTATCTAAGACTATTTCACGTCATACAAAATATATAAGATTTAAACTATAAACAAAAAGCCCCAATTTTGGAGCTTTTTAAAATCACATCTAAATTAAACCGAATGACCTAAACGCTCACCCATCACCACAGTCGAATTGGCTTTAAACTGCTCTTCCCAGACCATTTTATCTTTTTCAAATAAAACCACAGCGGTTGAGCCTAGGTAGAAACGACCTAACTCTGCACCTTTATCCAATTTCATTTGGTGATGCTGCAATTCAACTTTGCCCGATGGTTTTACTTTACCTGTGGCAACCGTTTCAATCCCTGCCACAATCATTGCGCCAACCAAAACCACCGCCATACGACCCAGTTCGGTATCAAACAAACACACCATACGCTCATTACGTGCAAACAAACCTGGTACATTTTCAGCCGTGGTTTGATTGACTGAGAACAACTCGCCCGGAATATATAAGGTTTCGGTCAATGTCCCCGCCAATGGCATATGGACGCGGTGATAATCTTTTGGCGATAAATACACGGTTGCAAATTGACCATCAATAAATGGTTTCGCCAACTGCGGATCACCAATCAATTTTTCAGCAGAAAAGCTTTGGCCTTTAGCTTGAAAAATATCACCTGCTTCGATTTTACCCAGTTGCGAAATCGCACCATCCGCTGGACAAACAATACTATCAGCTTGTTCATCAATACCACGGACACCCTCTTTTAACGCACGGGTAAAAAATTCATTAAATGACTTATATTGCAGTGCGTTGCTTTGCGCTGCAATGCTCATATCAATGCCATATTTTGCTTTGAATGCCTGAATTACAGCAGTTTTTACCAAGACATTTTCACTTGCGGCAACCTTACCAACAACACGGCTGAGTTGATGTTGCGGCACAAGATTCTGTGCTTTGATAAATAATTGTTTTTTTAAATCTGCTGCAAAACTCAAGACGGTGACTCCCCTGAAATAATAGGACTATCGAGGCGATTGCCCCATTCACTCCACGCACCATCGTAGGCCCTCACTTGCCAGTTGAGCAATCTTGCCAAAATATACGCCAAGCCGGAACGGTGATGAGACTGACAGTACACCACCACAGGTTGTTGTAAATTAAAGCCTAATTGTTCTAAACGTTGTTGTGTGCGTTCAAGCGGGTGTAATTTTAGATGATTTTCACGGTTTAGGGCAGTACTCCATTCAAAATGCAGTGCATTTGGGATGTGACCGCCGCGTCGCGCAGCGAGGCGTAAGCCTGTATATTCCTCGTTGGTACGGCAATCCCAAAGCTGAATATTGTCTTGTTCGACCTGTTGTAACAATTCATGATATTCAATTCGATGCTGTTGCACGGTGTCTAAATCGATCTGGAACAGATCGGCAACGGGTTTTACGGGATCAACTTCCGCGGTAGTCGGCAAACCTGCCCCCAACCAGCCATGAATGCCACCATTAATCAAACTGGTGCGGTTAAAACCAAGGCAATGTAAATTCCAGATTAAACGTCCAGCCCAAGCTCCACCTTCATCGTCATAGACCACGACATGATGCTGAGGTGAAATATTTAATTTTTCGATTAAGACTTGTAAACCTGCTAAATCAGGTAGTACCCCATTGGCTTGTTCTTGTTGTGCAACCAAGTATTTAGGCTGTAAATGAATTGCATGAGGAATATGCAATTGTTCATATACCGAAGCTCGGCTTAAATCGACAATACGAATCAACTCGCTGCCTAAATAAGGCACCAGTTGTTCAGGTTCAATCAGTAAACCCAGTTTAAAATCTACGTCAGTCATGGTTATGCTGTTTTATCATCCGCATTGGGGATGATATTAACATAGCCGACTTTTTATCTTTGTCTGATTTTTTGCATTCATTTAGCAGAAAAGAAGATATAGCAAAAAGTCCAACGATTATGGATTAAACGTTTAAAATTTGCTGGCAATTTCGGGAGTTAAGCCATATAAACCTGTCGAGAAAATTTACTGGTGCAGAGGCGGCATGGATGCCGCCCGTTGAACTGCGGCATCAAGGATGTGCCGTCAGTTCAACAAAAGATTTTTGTTACTTTTGATCTTTCAAAAGTAAAGAGTGCCTATACAGATCTCTCATAACGTTTGAGCTATTCCACGGCCGTACCAAATTTTGAGTGTGAAAGAATAGCTAGGCTTCTTCAATCTCAAACACCTGACGTAAATACGCCAAGAAAGTATCATTATCCGTCATGGTCTTACCCGGACTATCCGAAATCTTCGCCACCGACTGACGATTACACTCCACCAATTTCAACACAATATTCAATGGTTTCTGCCCCATATCATTGGTCAAATTGGTGCCAATCCCAAAACTCACTTGGAAACGGTCTTTAAAATACTGATGCAATAACCATGCTTTTTCTAAATTCAAACCATCGCTAAAGGTTAACATTTTGGTTTTGGTATCAATCTTGAGTTTGCGATAATGCGCATACGCCTTATCACCCCATTCATACGGATCACCACTGTCGTGGCGCAGACCATCAAATAACTTGGCAAAATACAAATCGAAATCACGCAGGAACGCATCCATTCCCACCACATCAGTCAAGGCAATACCTAAATCGCCACGATACTCTTGTACCCATGCTTCCAATGCGGCTTTTTGGAAATTACGCAAACGCACATCAAGTGCCTGAAAAGCCTGCAAAAACTCATGCGCCATGGTCCCAATTGGACTAATCCCCAATTGCTTGGCCAATAACACATTACTGGTGCCTCGGAAGACTTTGGGTGCCGCAGCCTGAAAGGCTTGCACCACATGCTTCTGCCATTCAAAACTATAACGACGACGCGTACCAAAATCAGAGACTAAAAATGGTGGCTCTTTATCTTGTTGTTCTTGGGCATAATGCTGTAGCTGCAGCAATTTCTGTTGCAGACGGCGTTCACCCTCAAGCAACACTTCATCACTACGAATACGACGGAAATATAATTCATTGACGATGGCCAAGACAAAAATCTCAAACATCATCGCCTGAACCATCGGGCCTTCAATGCGAATATCTAAACGCCCAGCCTCATCCATACTGGCTTGGATAAAACGACGTTTGAGCTGGAACAATTCCAGATAATCAACGAAATCACTTTTAATAAAACGCAATGAACGCAGGTACTGTAATTCATCTTCGGCAAAACGCAGTTCACAGAGCAAATCCAGCTGCTGATTCAAGTCATCCAAAATATCAACTAAGGGATAAACCGTATCTTCTAAATTGCGGCAACGAAATAAATACACACTATGCGTTTGCGGAAACTGATGCAACACCACCTGTAACATGGTGAATTTATATAAGTCGGTATCCAGTAAAGATTGAATAATTGGTGTAGACATGACTGAATTAGGATCTATTCTATTTCAAGCATTAAAGCATACTTTTATCCAGAAATGAGACTGTATACGACGATGGTTATTTTTCTCAAAATTATCTGATTCGGTGTCTTTTTAAATTCAATAGCTTACAGATATAGTAGAACCTAGTTGGAGAGCTCAGCCTGAATCTGTTTTAAGCGTTGCTGTTGTCCGAATTGAATTGCAAACTGTTCAGCGCTGAGTTGACCTGTTTTTGCGGCATTAACATCACAATCGACCTGACGCAATTGTTTGGCAATGCTCCATTCGGCCTTAACAATCGCCCCCATTAAGGCGGTATGTCCACGCTTGTCTCGAAGGCAGCGATTGGCGCCTTGTTTGATCAACACATTGACCGCTTCTTTTTGCCCGTAATAACTCGCCATCATCAATGCGCTATAACCGGAGCGATCCTGCACATCGATCGGAAAACCATGCTTCAAAAACTCTTGTAAAACTTCAACATTGCCTATCTTGGCCGCAGAGAAAAATAGCTCAACCACCTCTTCTGATCCGTTGATTGCGGCTGATGGGGTGTCCGCATAAACTGAGGCCAAAACACTGCCGCAGGCTACGCCAATTGCAAATAATGCAGTTCTGAAGTGAATCATCACAATATCCTAAAATTGAATCAGGAGTGCCTGTAACACTCGCCCTAGGTGCAGGAAAGGCTATTGAGGTTACAGGACTTTCTGGGGGTAACATTCTGGCACCTGTTACCACATGCTAAAACGACTTATTCGTCTTTCAATTGCGCTGCTTTCGCTTGAGCATTTTTAAGATTCACACCCACAGCCTTGGCAAGACGTGTCCCATAATCAGCATCGGCTTTATAGAAATAAGACACCATGATGGTCTTGGTCTCGATATCTTTGACTTGTCCAAGGTCTGCCGCAAGATTACGAATCAAGTCATTTTTTTCTAGCGCAGAATAGCTACGGTATAACTCACCTGCTTGCTTGAAGGGTTGCTGTTTCTGGATTGCCTGTTGTAAAACCGTTCCTTGCAACGGCGTTTGTACAGCTCTGGCAATCTCAGTGGATGGTTTAGGCTCAATCGTACTTGGCTCATAGTTAACCTGAGACTCGGTTTGCCCCATGTTCATAAAGCCTTCTTGGTTGTTGTTATTCACTGCAACCCGAGGGCGATTCACTGGAATCTGCTGATGATTGGCACCTAAACGATATAATTGCGTATCCGAATAAGAGAAGATACGACCTTGCAGTAAACGGTCTTCTGACGTTTCAATGCCTGGAATCAAGTTGCCTGGTGCGAATGCGGATTGCTCAGTCTCTTGGAAGAAGTTCTTCGGCATACGATTCAGGGTCAAGGTTCCGACTTTGACTTCAGGCACCAGATCAGTTGGCCAGATTTTGGTTGCATCTAATGGATTAAAATCAAATTTATCCAAATCTTTTGGATCAAGCACCTGAATATACAAGTCCCATTTCGGATAGTTTCCTGCATAGACATTTTTGTACATATCATTGGTTAAATGATTCCAGTCACGACCTTGAACTTCACGGACCTGATCAAGATTCAACCCTTTCACACCTTGTTTCGAACGCCAGTTGAACTTAACGTACTTATATTCACCTTTGTCGTTATAGAGTTTAAAGGCATGCACGCCAAAGCCATCTAGCGTGCGGTAGCTTTCTGGTGTGCCTAAATTTGAATAGACATAGGTCAACATATTGATTGACCAAGGCTGGCTTTTTAAGAAATCAAAAATACGATTCGGATCTTGGACATTGGTGACTGGATCAGGCTTCATGGCATGAACAAAATCAGGGAACTTGATTGCATCACGGATAAAGAATACGGGTAGATTATTGCCGACCAAATCCCAATTGCCTTGCTGTGTATAGAACTTCACGGCAAAACCATGCGGGTCACGTGCAGTTTCAGGCGAGCCTTTAGGATGGATGACTGTTGAGAAGCGTACAAAAACAGGGGTGGTTGTACCTGCCTTAAACATCGATGCGACCGTTAAATCAGACAAATCCTTACTTGCAACGAAATCACCATATACACCTGTACCACGGGCATGCACCACACGTTCAGGAATACGTTCACGACCAAAACGTTGTAATTTTTGAATCAGCTGTACATCTTGTAGTAGCGTTGCGCCATTCGCACCTGCTGTCATTGAGTTTTGATTGTCACCTACAGGTGCACCGTTGTCTTTTGTTAAAGGTGCTGCATACGCGGTGCCAAGCGTTGCTGCCATTATCGTAAATAAAAATGTTCGCTTAAACATACTATTAAATCCAAAATCTAAATACCTTTCCTGCAAGAGGACTATACAAAGATTTGAACAATAGATAAAAAAGATAATTTTAATAAAATAAATCGAAAAATAAGATTAAGACTAGCCAAGCATTTGCTGGGGTCGGTATAAAACAACCAAATCTGTTAGACTGTTGCGCTGATTCAATACCGATCTTCCTTTTTATGCGCGCATTAATTCAACGTGTCCTCGAAGCCAAAGTTGTGGTTGAAGGGCAAACCACTGGCGAAATTCAACACGGCTTATTGGTTTTTCTAGGTCTAGGCAAAGAAGACACTTTAGAAAAAGGCCAAAAGCTGATTGATAAGATTTTGAAGTATCGTATTTTTGATGATGAGCAAGGCAAAATGGGCTGGAATGTCAGCCAAGCCAATGGTGGCATTTTATTGGTTTCACAATTTACCTTGATGGCACAAACACAAAAAGGCTTACGTCCTGACTTTGGCCCTGCTATGCCTCCAGCAGAAGCCAAAGTCCTATATGAACAATTGGTTGAATATGCACAACAACAATTCGACCACGTGCAAACTGGGATTTTTGCCGCAGATATGAAAGTGCATCTGGTCAATGACGGTCCAGTGACGTTCAACCTAGAAATCGAATAAGTCATGACAATAAAAAAACTCCCCATTGGGGAGTTTTTTTATATCAGCTTATTTGCCTGTTTTTTCTTTAATAAAGGCACGTGCTTGACGAATTTTTTCTTTGACTGGTTTTGGCACTTTAGGTGGAATCAATTTCGCCGCTTGGTTGAACCACACCAATAAGCTAAAGTCACCTTCCATCTTGATGCTGCCATCTTGCATACCGGTCATAAATGCGGTCGGGTCACCTTTCAACAAAGTTTTAACACCTTGCTCACTTGATGCAAACTGTAAAATAAAATCTGCTTTTTCTGGGCTACCTGCAACCGTATCAATCTTGCCACGATTCACTAGAATCTGACGGGCAAAACCTAAATCTGTACCAATCTGAATACGAAATTCACGGTCATGCACCAATTCAATAAACTTTGGGCTGGTACGTGCCAATTGCTTCATACGTAACGCCAAACCTGCCACTAATAAATCCAGTGGATCAGTGCTTACATCAACGATAGGTAACTTAACCACAGGTAAAGAAGAAAGCTTCATGACAATTATGCCTACAGTATTATGATGAAAATTAAGACAACCGTATCGTAGCACAATTGTATATAAGTCTGTAAAAGCTTTGTTGCAGAAAATTAGTACAAAAAAGGCATGCTGAGCATGCCTTTGATGTTATTCAAATTATTATAATTTATCTGCTAGAACATTGCTGCTGGTCGTCCTTATATACAGGTGTATGTTCAATATACTGACGATTTGCCAGCTGTTTTTGTGCTTGTTTGTCTTCACGTAAAAGGATAAATGTAACCGTTATCATCGCAAGGCTCAACGCGGTCAAATAACTATAGGCGACGGACATCTCGAATATGGTTTGCGCACCAAAGCGCACCACTTCTAACAGTCCCCAGCACAGCATACCCGCCAACATAAAACCTAACCAACGACGATAAGGAGAAAAGAAAACAGCAATAACTGCGACAGCGATTAAGCCAAATCCAACCCACATGGTGAAATTCGCTGCTTCCATAGAAACCTCCGTCTTAAAAGGGGTGGTCTGTATTTAATTCAGACCTCTATCTTGTTCTGTAATCTCTAACAGTACTTCGTATTGCATTAACGTCTTTATGCATTATGGAGCGTTTTTTTTAGAAAAAAAGAGCCTGAAATTAACCTTACGACACAAGCTGTCGCAATATGCTTTTGTCATTACATTTTTAAAACATATAAAAGTCTTGAATGTCCATATAGCATCAATTACAGCGTGTCATTACAAAAAACTATGCCTCTTTTTTGCTGCAAAAAAACTTTTTTCGGAATTTTTTTATCGTTGTTTTTCTATACATTTAGACATAATTATGACGAATAAATGACGTACAAAAAATGAATAAGGCCGCAGTAAAAGCGACCTTATTGAAACACAATCAATGTTGATCTAAGCGCGGTTTAAATCCTTATCATGCATACCTAATAAGTACAGCACGCCATCTAAACCCACACTTGAAATTGCCTGATTGGCATTTTGGCGGACCAAAGGTTTAGCACGGAATGCAACGCCCAGACCTGCAATTGAAAGCATCGGTAAGTCATTGGCACCATCACCAACAGCCATCGCCTGCTCTAGCGAAATCCCCATTTTTTCGGCCAGTTGACGCAGTAACTCTGCTTTACGAGCACCATCAACAATCGCACCTTTCACTTCACCCGTCACAAAGCCATCTTCTACATCAAGAATATTGGCATGTACTTCATCAATACCTAGCTTTGCCTGTAGGTATTCAGCAAAATACTGGAAACCGCCAGAGAGGATTGCGGTCTTATAACCCAAGGCTTTCAAGGTAGAGATCAAACGCTCTGCCCCTTCCGTCACCGTCAAACGTTCTGCAATTTTCGGCAATACAGAAGCATCCAAACCTTTTAATAAAGCAACACGGGCACGGAAACTTTGTTGAAAATCAAGTTCACCCAGCATGGCACGCTCAGTAATTTCAGCGACTTGAGCACCAACGCCTGCTTCTAATGCCAATTCATCAATCACTTCTTGCTCGATCAAGGTGGAGTCCATATCAAAGCACACCAAACGACGATTACGGCGATATGCATTGTCTTCTTGCACAGCGACATCAATATTTAACTCGCCAGATAGGCTTAAACATGCTGCACGCATCGCTTGGGCATCCAACATCTGTCCACTGAGGCCAAACTGCACACAGGCACGACGTGGAAATTGGCTTTCTGCATCCAGATCTAAACGCCCCGATAAACGCGTGACTGTTTCAATATTAAAGCCTTGACTTGATACAATTTTAGTCACGGCTTGTAGATGCGCAGCGGTAAGTTCAGGTGCAAGCGCAGTCACGATATAACGAGTTCGACCGCCTTCACTTACCCATTGATCATATTCTGCGTTGGAGATTGGTTTAAATCGCACAGTTAAGCCAATATCATGTGCTAAAATCAAAATCTCTTTCATTGCTAATGCAGTTGCAGTCTCATTATCCGATGCAACAACGATCCCAAGGGTCAGTTGATTATGGATAACTGCCTGCCCCACATCGAGTATTTGCAAAGAATGTACGGATAGTACCTGCATTAATCGAGTAAACTGATTCGGTTGATCTGGTCCTAGAAAGGATATAAGAATGATTTCTCGCATGAATTGACTCGTGGTTGAGCGACAACTATTGTAAGAATCATAACATAACCCATGAATCTATTTGCCTTGGAAATTTAACTTGAATGCGCCTCGCCAAGGGCTATTTGCTAGCCTACTGATCGTAAGTTTTGCATTGCATACCTTTTTATTGGTGATTGCAACGACACATCAACTCAATGAAAATCGCGCTAGCCAAGGACAACTGATGACCAGTCAGTTAGTGGCAGATAGTCTTGCCGAGTTGGAACCAGCCAATACCGTTTCGCTGGCATTGGTGGCGAATCGTTATGCAACCAATCCGAGTGTTGCATCCATTCGTATTTTAGATGCCAATAAACAAGTGCTTGCAACCAGTGGGATGGCTAAAACCCGCCAAGGTGAAGTGTTTGTTCGCGATGCGCTACAAAATGAAAAGAAAGTCGGTACCGTTGAAATTACCTTAATCCAACCGAGTATCGGTGAGATTTTACGGACCCAATGGTTAGCGATTTTAGTTTCACTGTTCATTCATGGTCTGATTTGGTTGGCCTATCGCGCCATCGCACGCCCAACACGTAGCGAATACTTGGCACGTATCAATCAAGAGAATCATCTCAAGCATGAAATTCAACGTTTAACCCAAGCTCTTGCCCTTGAAAAACAAAATACTGTGACTTTGGTTACTCAGGCACAACAGCAGGCAAAAGTTCAAGCCAAACCGCGTGTTGAAAAAAATCCAGCTGAATCCGTATCACTGGATGATCAAGCGTTGGCGCTCAATATTCAGTTTTATGATCCTAAGCAGTTATTGAGTAGTGTGAATCAGTCTGTTTCAGTCCCGTATTTCAAGCTATGCCAATTATTTTTAGATAAAAGTATTGCGCTCTGTGCCAAGCATTACCAGATCGACGCGGCTCAGATTCAGGTGGTTCAAGAATTCAATGCAGATGGTGCAAGCTTAGCCACGACGTCTGAAAACAGTCATGCCCTTGAATGTCTGATGATGGTCGGTGCTGTTTTCCAATTATTGGCTGATGTACTGTATAAACGTTATCGTGAAGATAAACGTTTTGCCTTGCAAACCCGTGGTGCAGTTGCAAGTGCAGTCGATGCAATGCAGCTCGATGCAGTTGAAGCCGCGAAACGATTGGCACAACATTTACATGCCAAAGAAGCAGCGTTGCATTTAAATCATGAGCAGCTCAAAACCATTCAAAACAGTTATGAATTAGTGGCAATGCCAAATCCAAGTAATATCATGACCCGTCATGCTTTTATGATTAATGGCATGAATGAAGAATGTGCAACGTTGGCGCAAACGCTACGTACCGAAATTTTAATGGGTAAAAAAGCCAAAGCATCGACAGAGCTTGAATAAATAGTACAAAGGCTCCGCGAATTGAGTCATTCTAAACACAAGGCTTTGTCTAGATACAAAGCCTTGTGTTTTTTTGTTTAGCCCATAGATACAAAGCTTACAATCGCATCACACTGTCTTTTAAAGTGGCAAAGCTGGGCAGGATAATGTGTTGCAAGATAATTTGTTTAGTCTGACTTTTTATTGATAAAGAAGCACAGGCGAAATTTTTTAAAATGCGGTAAACTATGCCAGATTTATCGAATACTAGTGCCTAAAAAGGCAAGATAAAAGGTGAAAGCGAATGCCGCTGAGTCATGTTGAAGAGCTTGTTGCAGATATTCGTGCAGGCAAAATGGTCATCCTGATGGATGATGAAGATCGTGAAAATGAAGGTGACTTAGTCATCGCCGCAACGCATGTTCGCCCTGAAGATATTAACTTCATGATTACCCATGCACGTGGTTTGGTTTGCTTAACACTCAGTCGCGACCGCTGTAAACAACTCAACCTTCCATTGATGGTTGATCAAAACGGCGCGCAACACGCAACCAACTTCACGCTTTCGATTGAAGCTGCAGAAGGCATCAGCACAGGTATTTCAGCTGCGGAACGTGCTCATACTATTCGTACTGCGGTTGCGGCACATGCCAAACCAAGTGATATTGTTCAACCGGGTCATATTTTCCCGTTAATGGCACAACCAGGTGGTGTTTTACACCGTGCAGGTCATACCGAAGCAGGTTGTGATCTCACCCGCTTAGCAGGTCTAGAGCCAGCGTCTGTGATCTGTGAAATTATCAATGATGACGGTACAATGGCACGTCGTCCTGATTTAGAAGTATTTGCAGAAAAACACGGCTTAAAAATTGGCACCATCGCGGACCTGATCCATTACCGCATGACCAATGAACAAACCGTTGAGCGCTTGTCTCAAGAAACCATTGAGACTGAATACGGAACGTTCGAGCTGTATAAGTATCGTGAAATCGGCAATCCTGATATTCATGTTGCCTTAGTTAAAGGTGAACCAAAACAAGGCGTCACTACGGTACGTGTTCATGGTTTCAGCCCGATTCGTGATTTATTAAAACTTAATAAAGCCGATGGTTCTCCTGCTTGGAACTTAGACCTTGCTATGCAAACGATTGCTGCAAGTGATCGCGGTGTACTGGTATGGATTGGTCAGGGTCAATTAGAAGATCTTGGTCCTGCATTGCAGAATTTAAATCAGCCAAAACCACTGAAATCCAATGCCGCACTTTCTCATCAATATCAAACCATTGGTGTGGGTGCACAGATTTTACGTGATTTAGGCGTTGAGAAAATGAAGTTGTTGAGTTCTCCACTTCGTTTCAATGCCTTATCCGGATTCAATTTAGAGGTAGTGGAATATATCACTGCCGATCAAATCACAGCAAAATAATCGAGGTTGCTATGGCAATTCGCCGAATTGAAGGTTTATTACATCTCGCAAGCGAAGGTCGTTATGCGATCTTAGTGGGTCGTTTCAACAGCTTCGTGGTTGAACATTTACTTGAAGGCGCAATCGACACTTTAAAACGCCATGGCGTTGCAGAAGAAGCGATTACTGTTATTCATGCACCAGGTGCATGGGAACTGCCGATTGTTGCGAAAAAATTAGCAGCTTCAAATAAATTTGATGCCATCATTGCATTAGGTGCAGTGATTCGTGGCAGCACACCTCACTTTGACTTTGTTGCAGGTGAATGTGCAAAAGGCTTAGGCGTAGTTGCTCTTGAAAGCACAATGCCTGTAATCAATGGTGTCTTAACGACAGACAGTATTGAACAAGCAATTGAACGTTCTGGTACGAAAGCAGGAAACAAAGGTAGCGAAGCTGCATTGACTGCAATCGAAATGGTTAACTTATTAAAGGCAATTTAAAGCATGTCGCAAACACTTCAGGCCGCTTATGCAGCGAAACGCAAAGCACGTCGTTTTGCTGTACAAGGGATTTATGAATGGCAAATGAGTCATAACCCAGTTCATGAAATTGAAGCACGCACGCGTGTTGAAAATGCCATGCACAAAGTTGACCTTAACTATTACCATGAATTGCTCACTCAAGTGGTTGCTCAACATGAAGCTTTAGATGAGTTACTCATCCCTGTACTTGACCGTGAGTTAAATGCCCTGGATGGCGTAGAACTTGCAACCTTACGACTAGGTGCTTATGAACTGCGAGATCACCTCGAAGTTCCGTATCGCGTTGTACTTGACGAAGCGATTGAGCTAGCTAAACACTTTGGTGGTGCAGACAGTCATAAATACATCAATGGTGTATTAGACCGTCTTTCATCAAAACTGCGTGAAGCTGAAAAACAGCAAGCAAAATAATAGGCTTGTGTTAAATGGCTGAGTTTTCAATTATTGAGCATTACTTTAAACGCACATCCAATACGGATGTCAGTTTAGGCATCGGTGATGACTCAGCCATTATTACCCCACCTTCTTCACAACAACTGGTGATCTGTGCAGATACACTGGTTGCTGGTCGTCATTTCCCCCTAGACACCGCTGCCCGTGCTATCGGCTGGAAAAGCGTTGCAGTCAATTTATCTGACTTGGCAGCAATGGGGGCAAAACCTCATAGTATTTTACTCGCACTGAGTCTTCCCACAGTTGATCATGACTGGCTGACTGGATTTAGTCAGGGCTTGTTTAATTGCTGCGATCAGTTCGGTGTTAGCCTGATTGGTGGTGATACCACCCAAAGCACTCAACTCACGATTAGTGTGACTGCACTAGGCTGGATTGAACACGGTCAGGCCATTACCCGTGCAGGTGCACAAGTTGGTGACTATATTTGTGTGAGTGGACAGATTGGCGATGCTGCGTTTGGATTACAGCATCTAGGGCATGCACTACAACAACGCTTAGATTATCCAACCCCACGTTGTCATTTGGGTCAACAGCTCAAAGGGTTGGCATCGAGTATGATTGATATCTCAGATGGATTGGCGCAAGACTTAGGTCATATTTTAAAAGCATCCAATGTCGGTGCAAAATTACAGCTTGAGCAACTTCCGTTAGATGCATCACTGAAACAACTGGATCTGCAACAAGCTTGGCATTATGCGCTTGCAGGTGGTGATGATTACGAATTATGCTTTACAATATCACCGCAAAACTTCAAAGAACTGTCGCGACAACAATTAGATGTTCCGCTTACAATAATCGGCGAAATTACCCAACAAACTGGATTGTTATTTGAGTATATGGGCAAAGCACACCCATTACATGTTCATGGATACCAACACTTTGCATAAGCCTCCCATTCACTTTAGCCAAATGACTTGGTTTGACCGCTTCATCGTATTCTGTGGTGTCGGTTTTGGTTCTGGTTTAGCACCCAAAGCCCCTGGAACCTTTGGTTCTGCCTTTGCACTGTTATTTGTACCACTATGGCTCTATTTGGGTCTGTCGGCCAGTATCGTTGTGGTTATTTTAATGTCCTTAATTGGCATTTATATCTGTGGACATACTGCAAAAGTCATCAATGTGCATGACGATGGTCGCATTGTCTGGGATGAGTTTGCAGGACAATCCATTACCCTCCTGCCTTTGCTCTATTTACAGCAAATGAATTGGCTGTGGGTCATTGTCGGATTCATCTTATTCCGTATATTTGATGTCTGGAAACCATTCCCAATTAGCTGGGCTGACCAAAAAGTGTCTGGCGGCTTAGGGATTATGCTAGATGACATCATTGCTGGCCTTTGGGCAGCACTCTGTATTCTTATTTTTCATTTTTATCTTTTGACTTAAGCCACTATTAGAGTTAGTTATGTCAACAACTGTTATTATTCTTGCAGCTGGGAAAGGAACGCGGATGCGTTCACAATTACCAAAAGTATTACAACCACTTGCAGGTCGTCCACTGCTTGGACATGTGATTCAAACCGCAAAAAAACTCAATGCCCAAAACATTATTACCATATATGGACATGGCGGTGAGCTGGTTAAAAAAAGCTTTGCAGCAGAACAGATTGAATGGGTTGAGCAGGCAGAACAATTAGGCACAGGCCATGCAGTACAAATGACCTTACCTGTTTTACCACAAGAAGGTGTTTCACTGATTTTATCAGGCGATGTACCTTGTATTCAGGCAGATACGCTACAAAAATTATTGGATGCATCCACTCAAACAGGCATTGGCTTAGTGACACTCACAGTCGATGATGCAACAGGTTATGGCCGGATTGTTCGCCAAGATGGTAAAATTCAGGCCATTGTTGAACATAAAGATGCCAACGAAGCACAACGCCAAATTAAAGAATTTAATACTGGCATTTATTGTGTCAGCAATGCAAAACTTCATGAATGGTTGCCTCAACTTTCTAATGAAAATGCGCAAGGTGAATATTACCTCACTGATATTGTCGCGATGGCAATTGCGGATGGCTTAGAAGTTGCCTCTGTTGAACCAGAGCTTGCGTTTGAGGTTGAAGGTGTGAATAACCGCTTACAACTTGCGACCTTGGAACGTCAGTTCCAACAGCAGCAAGCCAAAGAATTGATGCTACAAGGTGTTCACCTCATTGACCCAAATCGTTTTGATTTACGTGGTACCTTAAGCTGTGGGCAAGACGTACAAATTGATGTCAATGTTATCATCGAAGGCGACTGTGAACTGGGTGATAACGTACAACTCGGCGCAGGCTGTATTCTAAAAAATACCCGTATTGCGGCAGGTACAAAAGTTCAACCCTATAGTATTTTTGAGAATGCGATTGTCGGCGAAAACACCCAAATTGGGCCTTTCGCACGTTTACGTCCAGGTGCAAACCTTGCCAATGACGTACATATCGGCAACTTCGTAGAAGTAAAGAATACCAATATGGGTCTAGGCTCAAAAGCCAATCACTTTACTTATTTAGGTGATGCAGATATTGGCGCGAGCTGTAATATTGGTGCAGGTACCATTACCTGTAATTATGATGGTGCCAACAAACACCGTACCATTATTGAAGACAATGTATTCATTGGAACCAATAACTCCTTGGTTGCACCAATTAAAATTGGTCAAGGTGCTACAACAGGTGCAGGATCAACCCTCACTCGAGATGTAGCTGAGCATAGTTTGGCTGTCGAACGATCAAAACAGTTTGAAAAAGCAAATTATCAACGTCCCCAAAAGCTGAAAAAATAAGAGGATAAAATTATGTGTGGTATTGTTGGTGGCGTTGCTGAACGTTGTGTAACCGATATTCTGATTGAAGGACTAAAACGCCTTGAATACCGTGGCTATGACTCTGCTGGTTTAGCATTACTCAATAATCAAAAAATCTTACGTGAACGTCGTGTTGGTAAAGTTGCCAACTTGGCTGAAGCCGTGTCAGAACAGCACTTAACTGGAAATGTTGGGATTGCACACACACGCTGGGCAACTCACGGTAAACCGACAGAAAATAATGCACACCCACACGTTTCGGGTGATGTTGCAGTGGTTCATAACGGGATCATTGAAAACTACCAAGACCTTAAAGATGAATTACAAGCTTTAGGTTATGTGTTTACCTCGCAAACCGATACTGAAGTGGTTGCGCATCTCGTTAACGATGCGCTAAAGCAAACAGATAGCCTGTTGGAAGCGGTACAAAAGATTACACCACGCCTTAAGGGTGCTTATGCACTTGGGATTGTGCACACAGCACATCCAGATGAGCTGATTACGGTTCGTGAAGGTTCGCCACTGGTGATTGGTGTCGGTATTGGTGAAAACTTTATCAGTTCCGACCAATTGGCTTTATTACCAGTCACCAATCGCTTCGTTTATCTAGAAGAAGGTGATATTGCGCGTTTAACCCGTACCAGTATTGAAGTTTTTGTCAACGGCGAGCTTGTACAACGTCCAGTCAAAGAGTTAGATGCAACGGTCAGCAATGCCTCTAAGGGCGAATATAAGCACTTCATGCTCAAAGAAATTTATGAGCAGCCTGAAGCGATTCAGCAAACCATTTCTCAAGCATTGAACGGCAATAGCTTACGTGAAGATTTCCTCAATCATGCCAATGCCGATTTTGACAAGATTCAGCAAATCCAGATCATTGCCTGTGGGACCAGCTACCATGCAGGGATGATTGCTAAATATTGGTTTGAACAACTGATTGGCGTCCCTTGCCAAGTTGAGATTGCAAGTGAGTTCCGTTACCGCACACCGGTGATTGTGGCAAATACGCTGTATATCTGTATTTCACAATCTGGTGAAACAGCCGATACCTTAGCCGCATTACGTGAAACCCAAAAACGTGCCAAGGCAAGCAATATTGACATCAGTACCATGACGATTTGTAACGTTGCAACCTCATCAATGGTTCGTGAAACAGATCATCATTTACTGACGCTTGCTGGTCCTGAAATTGGGGTGGCGTCAACAAAAGCCTTTACCACGCAACTTGCAGCATTGATGTTATTGATCTTAAAAATTGGTCAAGTCAAAAATCGCTTGTCTGATGCTCAATTGAATGAGATCACAACAGCACTTTGGCATTGTCCAAAAGTGATTTTAGATACCTTACAAGGTGATACTGAAATTCTGCGTTTATCTGCATTATTCGTTGAGAAAAATCACTGCTTATTCTTAGGCCGTGGGACTCATTTCCCAATCGCACTCGAAGGTGCATTGAAACTGAAAGAAATTTCATATATTCATGCCGAAGGTTATGCTGCAGGTGAATTGAAGCATGGGCCATTGGCATTAGTGGATAATGAAATGCCTGTGGTCATCTTGGCACCACAAGATGACATGCTCGATAAACTCAAATCGAACATGGAAGAAGTACAAGCCCGTGGTGGTGAATTATTTGTCTTTGCAGATGAAAATAGCGGTATTCACGGTAAAGATCGTCAACACGTGGTTCATGTGCCAGCGGTAAATGAATGGTTAGCACCGATCGTTTACAGCGTGCCTGTACAACTGCTGTCTTATCATGTTGCCGTGTTACGTGGTACTGATGTCGATCAACCACGTAACCTCGCCAAGAGTGTTACGGTCGAGTAATTCGATACTTAGTAAGTTTGATTATACACTCACTAAGTATTTCTTTATTACTCTCATACAGTTTGTACGACCCTGACTATAAAAAAAGCGCCATAAAGA
>NZ_DBBF01000008.1:156582-190186 GCF_002292065.1 Acinetobacter sp. UBA991
TCTTTATGGCGCTTTTTTTATGATTATGCTTGTTATGACTTCAGCCATTTCATAGGCTAGATCACATCTAGCGTCTCATGATCGATATAGCTTGTGTTCTGCAACAGTCAGGTTAATAGCAGAAATACGCATGCATCAAGCCACATAACGTGTGGTTTTATGATTTAATAAAATGATTGAATTCAAAATAATGACACCAAAAATCGAGATCAAAATCAGCTTCCAGTCCACAAACAACAATGAGGTTAATAAAATCACCACATCAATACCCATTTGCACTTTTCCTGCTGGAATTTTAAAGCGTTCCTGCAAATACAACGCCAGTAGGTTGATACCACCCAAGCTCGAACGATGTCTAAATAGAATCAAAAAACTCACACCCATCAAGACATTGGCAAAAATCGTAGCGTAGATTGGATTGACATCGGAGAGATGAAAAAACTGTGGAATAATTTCAGTAAATCCTGCCAATAATGCAACGGCAATAAAAGTTTTCACCACCAGCGCGATGCCCATCTTTTTATAGGCAAAATAATAAAATGGAATATTGATCAGGAAAAATAATACGCCGAACTTCAGATCGGTAATGTAGTGAATCAGCAAAGATAGACCTGCTGTCCCTCCCGTCATAATGCCTGCCTGCTGCAATAAAGTCATTGCAAAAGACAGAATGAATGTTCCGATCAACATTGCCAATGCATCTTCAATTTTAGAGTGCTGCTCAATCACAGGCATGACTGGACTTACCAGAGATACATTTTGCTCGGTATTCATAACGGTACAACTCAAATAGGAGAACAGCTAAAGGGAGAGAGATCTTTCAAAGAAAGACATGGCATATTTGATCATTTTTATTAAAATTTCGCAATTTATTCTTATATTTTTGCCATAAATGCAATTTATATTCAAAATAATCCATTTCGAATAGTCTATGCGCTTCGATCAGCCTTGCTCTAACTTTGTCTCAGATCTAGTGACAATAAAAATCCTGTTTTTATTTAATCGCAATTCCATTTTCTTTTAATTTTTCCAGCACAATTGAAGTATTGAGATTACTGACACCAAAGTTCTTGGAAGACAAAATCCCAATGAGTTTGACCATCTCATCCAGATTTTTAACTGCCACTTTAAGAGCAAAATCATAACTGCCTGTCAGTTTATGAATATCTTTCACAGCAGGTTCGTGCATCAAAAATTCAACAAAACGATCATGGGTTGCATCACTATAGTTTTGCAGTTTCACTTCAATAATGCCCATGATTGGCGCAGGATCAGCACTCAATGCGATTTGGGCATAATAACCCGTGATAATTTTCTTCTGTTCAAGCTGAACCCGACGACGTGAACATTGCGAGGTCGATAAACCCACCAATTCAGCCAATTCCTGATTGGCCAAGCGTCCATTCATTTGTAAATGATGGATAATTTTTTGATCAAAATCATCAAGTTCGACGGTCATAAAACGCTCGGCTTAGGTTTAAGGCATAATTGAACTGATGCTGGTGCATCAACCTGAGAAGTGTAACGCCTTTAGATCAATCAGCTCAAGCTTATGCCAAAATTGCAGCAGACTGAATCCGCTGAATCCCGTGTGCTGACATGCTTTGCCATGCGCTATGTAATGAACCATTCAAATCAATCGCTTTACAGGCATCTTCAACCACATAGGTTTTGAAACCCATTTGCGCGGCATCCAAGGCTGTCCATGCCACACAAAAATCAGTGGCAATGCCCACAATATAGACCGTATTAATTTGGTGTTCTTGAAGATAGCCCTTTAATCCCGTCGGGGTTTTACGATCGGCTTCCATAAAGGCTGAATAGCTATCAATATTAACGTGAAAGCCTTTGCGGATAATCAATTGTGCCGTTGGAATATCTAAATCAGGGTGAAATTCGGCATCCTGTGTCCCCTGTACACAATGCTTTGGCCATAACACCTGCGTGCCATAAGGTAACTCAATGGTTTCAAAAGGCACTTTATGCGCATGATTGTCAGCAAAAGAAATATGTTGATCAGGATGCCAGTCTTGGGTCAGCACCACCGTTTCAAACTGATGTGCCAATTGATTAATCACAGGAATAATCTGATCGGCACCTGTGACTGCCAAGTTTCCACCTGGGGTAAATCCATTTTGCACATCGACAACAATTAATGCGCTGTGTTTTGAATCGTTTTGCATCTCATTATTCAACCTAGATTGCTCCTTGTACAATACGCTGCCTCTCAGTTTCTGACCAGCCAAACAGGCACAAACTTTTCAGAAGATGAAAATCATTCAAGTAAAAGATGAATTAAAGTTTTCGGCTGTTTGACTAAAGCATATTGTTCTTATGCCGCCGATCAGTCATAATTTGCATAATTGTCATTCAATCGAATTCATTATTGAACGACGAATCAAAATACTGCAACCATCCAATATTTCGTTTCAACTAATTCAATCTCGGATGGGAAAATAGGATAGTTTTTTAAAATGACTCAGCTAGCACAGAATATTCAAGGCTCAATTGTCGCACTCGTCACCCCTATGTTTGAAGATGGTCGCGTAGATTGGAAGAGTCTTGAGAAGCTCGTTGAGTGGCACATCCAACAAGGTACACATAGTATTGTTGCTGTTGGCACAACGGGCGAAGCGTCTACATTAAGCATGGAAGAACACACACAGGTCATCAAAGAAGTGATTCGTGTAGCCAATAAACGTATTCCAATTATTGCGGGTACAGGTGCAAATTCGACTCACGAAGCAATTGAACTGACCAAAGCAGCCAAAGAACTCGGTGCAGATGCGGCATTGCTCGTGACGCCATATTATAATAAACCCACACAAGAAGGCTTATATCAACACTACAAAGCGATTGCTGAAGCAGTTGATATTCCACAAATTCTTTATAATGTCCCTGGTCGTACTGGCGTTGATATGCAAAACGAAACCGTCATTCGTCTTGCCGATGTTAAAAACATTGTTGGGATCAAAGATGCAACAGGCGATGTGCCACGTGGTCAAGCCCTCATCGAAGGTCTAAATGATAAAATCGCAGTTTATTCAGGCGATGATGAAACTGCTTGGGAATTAATTTTGCTTGGTGCAAAAGGTAATATTTCGGTGACTGCGAACGTTGCACCAAAACAAATGAGCGAAGTTTGTGAAGCAGCTTTAGCTGGCGATCAAGCCAAAGCACAAAGTTTGAATCAACAAATTGCAAATCTACACAATATTTTGTTTTGCGAATCAAACCCAATTCCTGTGAAATGGGCGTTGCATGAGATGGGATACATTAGTACAGGTCTACGCCTGCCTTTAACCGCTCTCGCAGAACAATATCGTGAACCGCTCCGCACAGATTTAAAAACTGCGGGCATTATTTAATACGAGCAATTTATGATGCAATTACGTCTTGGTGTTGTCCTTGTCATTTCAGCTTTAAGTTTGGCTGGTTGTGGTCGTTTTGCCCTCAATAATCATTCTTTAGATTATAAAAAAGCGCAAGCGCTTGAACCACTCAAATTCCCTGAGAATGCAACGGTAAGACCATTCACGCCATTGTATCCAGCACCGACGGTTGATCCACTAGCGATTCAACATGCGCCAACATTTGAGAACACAACTGGCAACCGTTATGCATTGCCTCGTCCAGAGTCAATGAAAACTGCAAGCAATACCACTGAAGCGGCTGCAACGACTTTAGGCCGTCCACAATTGGTGATGGATGGGAATAAAAACCCATTACTGAAAGTGGAAGGTCCAACAGCAACTGCTTGGCAATATACCTTTGCAACCGTGAGCACCCTCAACTACAAAGTCATCTCTCAAGCAGATCATGGCTACGAAGCAACGATTAAGGTCGGTGAACAAAACTACCTGTTGAAGCTTTCTGCGGTTGGCTCAAGCAATACCATTGCCCTCTTCAAACTCGACACGACTTTTGCAGAACCGGCAGTTGCAACTGAAGTGTTAGCCCAGATTTACCAAAATTGGCCAGCCTAGTCGTTTACTAGGCATTTTTTTCAAAAGGTTCCCCCATGTTAAAACAAACCTTGCTCTATACTGGTAAAGCTAAATCTGTATACGAGACAGATAACGCTGATCACCTGATTTTAGTCTTTCGTGATGATGCTTCGGCATTCAATGGCGAAAAAATCGAGCAACTCGATCGTAAGGGCAAGGTCAACAACCGTTTTAACGCCTTCATCATGGACAAATTAGCCGCTGCGGGTATCGAAACGCATTTTGAAAAATTGCTTTCTCCAACTGAAGTGCTGGTTAAAAAACTTCAGATGATTCCAGTGGAATGCGTAATTCGTAACTATGCAGCCGGTTCATTGTGCCGTCGTTTAGGTGTTGAAGAAGGTAAGGAATTAACTCCGCCAACATTTGAATTGTTCTTCAAAGATGATGCGCTTGGCGATCCAATGGTGAACGAATCTCAAGCGATTGCTTTAGGTTGGGCAACTGCGGAACAACTTGAAAAAATGAAAGAACTCACTTACCAAGTGAATGATGTACTTAAAGCATTATTCGATGCAGGTAATATGATTCTGGTTGATTTCAAACTTGAATTCGGTGTGTTCCATGACCGTATCGTATTAGGTGATGAATTCTCTCCAGACGGTTGCCGTTTATGGGATAAAGACACCAAGAAAAAATTGGATAAAGACCGCTTCCGCCAAGGTTTAGGCGGTGTGGTTGAAGCATACGAAGAAGTTGCTGCACGTTTAGGCATTAACTTAGACGATATCTAAGCCTAGCTAAGCTGTTAGTTCTAAACAAAAAACCAGTCCAATCGGGCTGGTTTTTTTATTCTTTATTCAAAAACAACGCGCTTTGTTTTAAATCTCAATATCATATAAATCATCTACTTAAAAAGCATTCCATCAGCTTTGCAACTTTAATTCTAACCTTATGTTTTTATATTGTTTTTGAAAATATTTTGATGCTCCTACCATGTTCACAAATGTTTACAAAACTTGAGTTAGAAGATCAAAATGAATGCTCCCCTTGTAAAAACTTTTCCTTTAAGTCTGAGTACTAGCCTGATTTTGCTGGCCCTGTATAGCAATGTACATGCCGCTGAGAACAATCCAATAGAACCCGAACAAGTCAAAACACTCGCCACCATTGTGGTCACCGGCACCCGTGCCAACAATCGTTCCCAAACAGAGTCCTTACAGCCAATTGATGTGATCAGTGCCAAAGAACTGACTGAACGCACCGGCTCCAATGAACTTGGCACAGCGCTATCTCGAATTATCCCTTCAATTAATTTTCCACGCCCCACTGTAGTGGATGGAACTGAACTGGTTCGCCCTGCTCAACTGAAAGGACTTGCACCAGATCAGGTGCTGGTCTTGGTCAATGGAAAACGTCGCCACACAGGTGCCTTTATTAACCTTGGCGGAACCATTGGTCGTGGCTCTGCCCCAACCGATTTAAATGCCATTCCAATCTCAGCGATTAGCCGTGTCGAAGTACTGCGTGAAGGCGCATCGGCTCGCTATGGTTCCGATGCAATTGCAGGGGTGATTAATATTATTCTGAAATCCAACCCTACACATGGCGAAGCTGGGATTAAATACGGGATTTATAACAAGGGTGATGGTGAACAGAAGCAATCCTTTGTTTCGGGTGGCACCAAACTGAATAATTATGGCTATGCGATCTTTTCAGGGGAATGGCAGGATAGTCAAGCCACCAATCGTGCTGGCCCTGACCTGCGTGATCCAAAATCAACCACTTATGGACAGCGCACTTTCCGTTTTGGTGATCCAGATTCCGATGAGGTCAAAGCAGCCTTGAATTTAGGTTATGACCTCAGTGATCATGCCGAGCTGTATTCTTTTGCGACCTATAGCCATCGTAATGCAGAAACTGCTGGATTCTATCGTTTAAGCAACGCCTCCAATAATATTCCTGCCTTGTTTCCCAATGGCTATCTACCCATCATTCAGGGCCAACTCGATGATTTTGGTGCAGTTGCAGGGATCAAAGGCGATTGGTCAGATTGGCATTATGATGCCTCGGTGAATTATGGTTTAAATCGTTATGATGTCGATACCAAGACCATTAATGTCGATCTCTATAAAGACACCGCTACCACGCCTTTTGGATTCCAAAATGGCACACTGAAAAATGCACAAACGGTAGTGAATTTTGATCTTTCTCGAGAGTTTAATCTTGCAGCACTCGCCAGCCCACTGAATGTTGCCTTTGGTACGCAATATTTGAATCAGAAGTATCAAATCCAAGCGGGTGATCCAGCATCCTATTATAAAAGTGGTTCTTCTGGTTTAGCGGGCTTTCGCTCTGCCGATACTGGTGAATGGTCACGCGACAGTTATGCGGCTTATCTGGATTTAGAGGCCAATTTAACTGAAAAACTCTCAG
This sequence comes from Acinetobacter sp. UBA991, assembly GCF_002292065.1. Taxonomy (NCBI): domain Bacteria; kingdom Pseudomonadati; phylum Pseudomonadota; class Gammaproteobacteria; order Moraxellales; family Moraxellaceae; genus Acinetobacter; species Acinetobacter sp. UBA991. The sequence goes on from NZ_DBBF01000008.1 coordinate 162,966, forward strand.
CATCTACAGCCTATCGCCATGAATATTACAATGATTTTGGTCACACCGATAATGCGTCATTGTCTTTACGTTATGCGATTCATCCAGCGATTGCTGTACGTGGTAGCGCCTCTACTGGTTTCCGAGCACCAAGTTTGGCTCAACAATATTTTGCGCAAACCTCCTCACAACTGATCAATGGTCAATTTGCTGAAGCAGGTACCTTTCCCACCACGTCATACATTGCTCAACTACTTGGTGCCGAACAACTTAAACCAGAGAAATCTAAAAACTATAGTGTGGGTTTAGTCTTGACACCTACAGATCAACTATATGTGACTTTGGATGCTTATCAAATTGACATTGATAACCGGATTAGTCTGTCCTCCAATATCAATGCCAGCAGTGTGACCGTTCGCCAATACCTGAATTCAAAAGGGATCACCGACACCAACTTCAACACAATTCGTTATTTCAACAATGCCAGCGATACCCGCACGCGTGGTGTTGACTTAGTTGCGACCTATAAATGGACTGCATTGCCTTATGGCGAACTGAATACCTCACTGGCCTACAACTACAATAAAAATAAAGTGACCCATGTGGATGGCAATCCAGCCATCTTAGATGCACTGGGCATTAACCTCACGCGTCTGGATCGTCGAGAGCAATACGGTTTATTGGCTGGCAGTACTCCTGAACATAAATTCAGTTTGGCGAATGACTATAAGCTTGGAAACTTCACGGTGAATACCAATCTCACACGTTATGGCAGCTTTAAAACCTTTAGTAATTCTGGCGAAGCCAAAGACCAAAAATTCTCCGCCAAATGGTTACTCGATTTAGCGCTGTCGTACCAATATCAAAACTGGAACTTCACGGTTGGTGGCGACAATATTACCGATGTATATCCTGATAAAGATGTCTACGATATCAACCAGCCCACAGGTGGCAGCTTGCCTTATAGTCAGTTCTCGCCTTTTGGCTTTAATGGTGCGTTCTATTACGGCAAGATCAATTATCGTTGGTAGTAATCAAAAACCGAGCCTTCTGGCTCGGTTTTCAGTTTAATTCTGCGCGTTCTGATAAATCAGTTTGCCTTCTTTATAGGTTGCCAGCACTTTAATGTTTTTAATCTCACGACTAGGTACAGTCAGCGGGTTCTGATTCAGAATCACCAAATCAGCCAATTTACCTTGGCTTAAAGTACCCTTGGTTTGGTCCTCAAAGTACTGATACGCAGCCCAATCTGTCATCGACTTTAATGCCAGATAAGGGCTAATGCGCTCATCTACACCCAAAACATAATTGCTCCGCGTTACTCGGTTGACGGTCGCATCCAGCATCATCATGCTACTCGGTGGCACTACAGGTGCATCATGATGTTCGGTAAAGATCAGATGCTTTTTTAAAGCGGTTGCAGTTGGCGAAATATGGGCAGCTCGGGTTTCGCCTAAGGTTTGTTGACGATGCCAATCCCCCCAATAGAAGGTATGCAACGAGAAGAACGAAGGAATAATATCTAAGGTCTTAAGCTGATCCAGTTGATCATCACGGATGGTTTGCGAATGGATCAATACGCTACGACGATCGGCCTTACCTTGCTTCGCGGTCGCATCTTTTACCGCCCCGATAAATTGATCAATCGCGGCATCACCATTGGCATGGGCAAGCACCTGCCAACCTTGCTTAAAGGCTAAATTAATATAGTCCTTGACCTGCTGATCATTACTCATGGCTGGATAGCCCTTATACGTCTTATCTTTACCTTCAGGCGGCACCAGATAAGGCTGGGTCAGCCAAGCCGTTTTGCCTTGAGGTGAACCATCTAGACTGATTTTAACCCCGCCAATACGAAAATGATGATCATACTGTCGCTGGCTGCCTTGCTTAAGCATATAGTCTTGGCTGGTGGTGATATCTGGATAAGACACCACATCAATTGGCAGTCGATTCTGCTTGGCTAAAGCGTGCCACATTTCAGTGGTCCCCTGATCCGCCCGCCCTTCTTGTACCGTGGTAAAACCATTTTTTACATAAGCATCAATGCCTTTTTCTGCAATTTGGAACATCACCGCAGGGGGTACATCTTTAAAAATTGAGCCAATTGCAGTAAATAAAGCGGACTCTTCTAATACGCCATTTGGCACATTTGAATTGGCTTCACGGCGAATCACGCCACCTGCTGGATTCGGGGTATTTTGATTGATCTTCAGCAGTTCCAGTGCTTTATGATTCACAGAGGCCAAATGCCCCGATTGATGCAAAATCATCACCGGTTGGTCTAGAGACACCCGATCTAGATCGGTTGCCGTCGGATGACGCTGCTCATTCAGTTGTGCATCATCATAGCCATTCCCCAAAATCCAGCCGCCCATAGTTTTAATCACAGCTGGATTTTGGACTTTCCAGCTATTCAGCACATTCACCAAAGAGTTGATATCTGAGACCTGACCATCAGGCATGGGGTAGAGATTGGCCACCATTTGATGGAAACCGACCATATTCACATGACTATGCGCGTCAATAAAACTTGGCAATAAGGTTCTATTTTTTAGATCAATCAATTGAACTTTTTTATCCGTCAAGCGTTCAGCCTGCTGCTTTGAGCCGACAAAAACAATTTTTCCATCCTTTACCAACAGGGCTTCTGCATATTCGGGACTGTTTCCTGACATGGTCAGAATGGGGCCACCATAAAACAGTTGTTCTGTTGCAGTGACAGGCACTGCCGTGGTTGCACAGCCCGCAACAGCCAGTGAAATAGAAGTGAATAAGGTGCAGTGTTTGAGATAAGCACGGTTCATGAATTAAAACCCATATTTTTATTATGTCTTTTTTGATTAAAACTGATTCCGCTTGTAATAGAAAGCATTCACTGATTATTTTTGTAATGTTTGGTCAAGTTCCGAGCAGCCCGACATAGGCTCCGCACACGACCTAGTGTGCGGTTCAAAACATCTTTGCCAGTTTATTCGAGATTTTAATCGCGGCATCATCAACATAACGGCTATAGGGTTGTGCCAAAATAATGCTCAGCAGCACAATCAGTAAACTTGCCAATAATCCTGCATTTAAATAGGAGAAACCCCATTGCACATGCAATAGATTAAACAATGGAATCCCCAAAGCATAAAGCACAGCAAGATGAATTAAATAAATTGAAAATGAGATTTTGCCTAAAAATACCAAAACAGACCGATCAAAAAACTGTGCTAACCATTTGCCTTTCAGTACCGCATAGACAATGCAAAAGCCGCCAATAAAGTTGAGGTAGTCATATGTTTGTTCACCGATGAACTGGCTAAAAATCTGATAGCTTGAGCTACTGTTATGGGCGCCACAAAAATACAATCCCAACAAAAATAGCAGTACTGAAACTACTGTACTCAGTTCTGCGGCATAGAGAAACAGTGCCATCCCCAAAACAAAACTGAGAAGACCTAACAACACGGTTTGCGAGATCATATACGCGGTCACAATGCTGATGATGAGAAATAGACCGCATAGAATTGGCAGCTTGCCATAGAGATAGCAAGCCAGATAAATCACCAGTGACCCAAGCAACTCAATTTGCATAGTCCACAGCACCCAGTTATAACTGGAATCGCCAAATAAGAATGCGCCAATACTGCCTTCATATAAGGCTGTGCCCAGTTGCGGATGTGGGTTAGCCAGTGCTGCTCCCCATTCAGAAACATGCGACACATCCACAGGCACAAAACACACCAGATAAGCAATAATACAAGAGATGAAGGCTGGAATTGCCAAGCGTGGGTAACGTTTGACCAAGGAATTTTTCAATTGTGCTGCGGTATTGTGCTTTTTAAAACTGGATAATGTCAGTACAAAGCCACTTAAAACAAAGAATACAAAAACCGCGCCTGTACCTGAATAAAAGAAGGCCAAAGGCGAGTGATGTAACTGCGCAAAAAAATCATATTGCGGTACAGCACTGACATCAAAATTATGCAGTTGCGGAAAAAAGGTCAGTGATAGATGTGACAGCACAACGGCGAGACATGCCAAGCCTCGGATACTTTCCGCAGCATTAATTTTGTTTGTGGTCATGGTGGAGCTTGATCATCCTTGATAAGCGGGATGATGCGACCTTTTATCTGTAGTGTCTAGAGGTCGCTTACAAAAATACCGTGACTGTTCAGCGCATCAGCAAGACCCAGCAAAATCAGACAATGTTTTAGTGTTTTTTCTGCGTTGCTAGCCAGCATAGAATCGAGCCTAAACATACCATAAATGCGCCATACCAGAAAGAAAGGCCTAATGGCGTACTGAGTAAAATTGCCGAGAAAAAGGCAGATAAAACTGGAATAAAATAGGATGCACCTGCCAATAACGTCACATTGCCATGTAAAATCCCAACATTCCAAGCGGCATAACCAAAGCCCATCGCTGCTGCTGCAAAAAACAATGCAGTTGAAGAAGACCCATCAAAATCAAAGCTGCCGCCCCCCATCAATGCATATTTAATCCAAAGCACCGCCGAGACCAGAATAAAAAATAGGGTGATGCCATTGGTTCCCTGGGCAATTCTCGCGGTGAGCGTGCAGTAGGCGGCCCAGAGTAATGTTCCAATAAAGGCAAGCCCATAACTGAATGGATTGTGCTGAATATTTTGCAGCATCCCAGCCAAATCAAAACCCTGCTCTCCACCAAGCACCCAACAGATGCCCAAAATGGAAATGATAAAGCCAGGAATAATCAGGACATTGGCTTTTTGCTGATTAAAAATAATGGCAGCCACCATGGTAAAGGTCGGCCATAAATAATTGACCATCCCCACTTCAATCGCCTGTCGATTATTACTGCTATAGCCAATCGAAAGTGATAAACAAATTTCATAGGCAACAAATAGAATACTGCCCCAGATCAAATAGGTTTTGGGAAAGCTTTTGAGGCTGGTCCAACCGACCGAGAAAAACAGGAAAATTGAGGCCAGTGTATAAATCAGTGCTGCACCGCCCACTGCGCCAAAATGACTACTGACATCCTTAATTAAGGCAACGATCAAACTCCAGAGCAAGATCGCGACCAATCCAATCAGTGTTGCTTTTTTTGCGTTCATTTTTATACAAATAGAATATTGAGGCCAAAGCAAAATCTATCAATGCGATTCGGATTCTTGCTTTGGACAATTTTAAAATGCTCGGTAAATCAACCGAATTTGTGATTACTGCTGCTGTTGTTGCTGCTGCCAACGACGTTGCTGCAAACGTTCGCCTTCGACCTCACGTTTATTTAAGGCTCGTTCGTACAGTTTGGTACCGCGTAATTCTGGGGGCAAATAGTCCTGTAACACGAAGTGTTCTGGATAGTTGTGCGGATACAGATAATCCACGCCATAACCTTGCTGCTTCATTAACTTGGTTGGTGCATTGCGTAAGTGCAAAGGCACAGGCAGGTTTGCGGTTTTTTCTGCCAGCTCCAAGGCTTTGTTAATCGCGAGATAGGTACTATTGCTTTTCGGGCTAGTGGCCAAATACACGGCACATTGTCCTAGGATAATACGAGCTTCGGGCATTCCCACCGCTTGGACTGAACGGAAACACTCTCCCGCCAGCAACAAGGCATTTGGATTAGAATTGCCAATGTCTTCCGATGCCGCAATCAGCATACGACGCGCAATAAAGACTGGATCTTCACCACCTTTCAGCATGCGTGCCATCCAGTACAGGGTTGCATCTGGATCACTGCCGCGAATCGATTTAATAAAAGCCGAAACCAGATCGTAATGCTGCTCACCCGATTTGTCATAGCGTGCGATATTCTGCTGCGCGACTTTAACGACGATGGCATTGGTTACGAGATTCTCAATATCAGGTTCAAAGGTACTGGCAATTAGATCAATCAGATTAAGCGCCTTACGTGCATCACCTGCCGCAAACTGAATCAGCGCATCATATTCTTCAATCTGGATAAAGCGTTCTTTTAAGAACTTGTCCGTTTGAATCGCTTTATTCAGTAGGGTTTGAATCGCTTCAGCACTCAGATTATTCAGGGTATACACCTGACAGCGGGACAGCAAGGCACTATTCACTTCAAAAGAAGGATTCTCTGTGGTTGCCCCAATCAAGGTAATTTTGCCTTTCTCAACCGCATTGAGTAAGGCATCTTGCTGCGATTTATTGAAGCGATGAATCTCGTCAATAAACACCACAGGGGTCAACAAGTCCCCACTTTCCGCAATCACCTCACGGAGTTCTTTCACGCCTGTATTGAGTGCAGAAAGGCTGATAAAAGGACGATCTACCGCCTGCGCCAATAACAATGCAATCGTGGTTTTTCCAACCCCTGGAGGCCCCCAGAAAATAATCGAAGGCAGATGCCCTTGATCAATCATCTGACGTAAAGGGGCGTTTTCACCCAGCAAATGATCTTGTCCGATAATTTCGGACAAGTCACGAGGACGTAAACGTTCAGGTAAAGGAATATGCGTATCTGACATCATCACTGGCTTTATGATCTTTTACCCTAGTCTATTGTGTCTGGCTCAAATCTACAATTTGAATCTGCACTCACGCGACATTCTATTGCGCGCTGTTGCTCTGCACCAACTGTTGCATCACGCGATAGCTGGCTTTGATCCGCTCTTCATTGGGAAAATTGGTATTGGCTAACATGACAATTCCAATTTTTTGCTGCGGAATAAAGGCGGCATAAGCACCAAAACCATTACTTGAGCCTGTTTTATTAAAATAGGTCGCGGGTGTGGCTAGCTTCGGTTGTTTAATCGCTGTGATTACATGACTTTCTAAAGCCATTTTGCTCGAGTTGCCCTGTAAAAGTGTTTCAAGTGATACTGGATAAGCATACTGTTCCCAGCCCAGACCTTGGGTCATTGCACCCACTTTAAAATAACCCACATGAGTATTTTCAATCGCCTTGCGAAGCGGTTGTTTAAACTGCTGAGGATTGATTTGCGCATCGAGGAATTTCAGCATATCCGCACTGCTACTTTTTAGACCATAAGCTTCTGCATCAAACATACCTGGCGAAACACGCATGGCTTGATCGGCTTTGTATCCCCAAGCATATTGCGGCATGTGCTGCTCAGGGACTCGAATAAAACTTTGTGTCATCCCCAATTGCGGCAGCAAGGTTTTTTCAATCAGTTCGTTATATGGTTTTTTCATTGCCAAGGCGGTGACATAGCCCATCAAACCGATACTTGGATTGGAATATTGACGGGCAGCACCGATTTTGGTTTTTGCCTGCCAAGTCTGAAAATATTTCACCATATCCTGTTGCTGCACTACCTCATCAGGGAATTGCAACGGAAAGCCACCCGCACTATAAGTTCCGAGATTTAATAAAGTGGCACGATTGACAGCAGTATTTTTCAGTTCAGGGAAATATTTGGCAGGATGATCCGACAAAGACAGTTGCCCTTGTGCCTGTGCATAACCTGCTAAAGTCGCATTAAAGGTCTTACTGACCGAACCAAGTTCAAATAAAGTACTGTTGTTCACTGCTTGCTGGTTTTGCTTAGAAGCAAGCCCATAATTCACGAAGTAATGTTGACCATTCAAGGTCACAGCAACAGCCATACCTGGAATTTTATATTGTGCCAATAAAGGCTTAAATTGCTGATCAACAATGGTTTGAACTTGTTGCTCGGTCAAATTTCCAGCCCAAAGCGCTGAACTGCAGGACAACAGTCCTGTAAGTACAAATAGTTTTTTTAAAGTCATAGAAAAGGCTTTCGGCTGATTCATGATGTGTATCACTTGAAGTTAAAATTTAAATGGCATGAAGTTTAAGTAGTTTAGCTTTCGGTCCATCTTCGATCACCCAGATTGAACCATCTTGGGCTTGGTGTAGGCCACGAATTCGCTGTTTCATCTCAAGTCGTTGAACTTCTTGAATTGGTTTTGCAGCTAAATCCACCACGATAATTGCTTTGGATGATAAGCCACCAATCAACGCTTTGTGTTGCCACAAAGGAAACTGCTGACCTGAATAAATAATCAAGCTAGACGGTGAAATCACAGGTGTCCAATCGATTTCAGGGGCTTTAAATTCTGGACGGGTATCATGATCAGGAATAGGCAAGCCTGAATAATGGTCGCCATTCGAAACTGTTGGATAGCCATAGTTTTCTCCTTTCACAATACGGTTTAATTCATCACCGCCTTTAGGACCCATTTCAACTACCCACAGTTGTCCTTGCTGGTCGAAGGCCATTCCCAATGGATTACGATGACCCAGCGACCAAATCTCTGCCGTTACACCACCCTGCTGATAAAATGGATTATCTTCCGCAGCAGTTCCATCTGCATTTAAACGCAAAACCTTACCTAAATTACTTTTTAAATCTTGAGCAGGATCAAACTTTTGGCGCTCACCCGAACTGACCCAAAGTTTGCCATCGGGACCAAACTGCATACGATGACCATAATGACCTTGCCCTGACACTTTCGGTACTTGTTGCCAAATAGTTTTGAAATCCGTGAGCTTGGGTTGCTTGGGATCAGATAAATCCAGTTTTGCATGTGCAATCTCTGCACCATAGCCACCCTGACCTTTGCTGGCATAGCTTAAATATAATTCATGATTCTGCTGAAAATCAGGATGCAAAATGACATCGCCTAAACCACCTTGCCCGCCATAACTGACGGTTGGAACGCCAGCGACATTGATACTGCTCTTGGTTTGCGGATCAAATAATTTTAATTGCCCTTTGCGCTCAGTGATCAATAAACGTTGGTCTGGGAAACTTGCAATCGCCCACGGCTCATCAAATTCAGCAACGCTCTCAATCCGATACTTTTGTGCGATGCGCTGGCTTGACGCTTGTTGTGCTATATTTTGTTCTGGGGTTTTAGAGTTGCTTTCGTTGGCACCACAAGCAGCCAAAAATAAAATGCCGCTATAGAGCAAAGGTGTCATCAACAGTTTGTTCATGGCTTATCTCCCTCGTTTATTCTTCATCTTAGGGAACATCGCCAATAAAAATACTGCAAAAGTGTTGTTTTTATGATCATCATGTCTTATTGATTTGCTAGCCGCGATTACCGTATCCAACGCACAATATAATCTTCAATTTGTTCTTCATCGATTTCAGTTTCTGAAATACAACGCCCTGCAGCAGACTTTTTCGCCTTGATCACACTTTGACGTGAACCTGTATTGAGGTAATGCCATGAAGGTAAATTCTTGCCTTCACTTAATCGACGGTACGCACAGCTCGGTGGTAACCAAGAAATGGTGCTGAGCCGTTCAGGCGTCAGTTGGATACAATCCGGCACTTGCTGCTGACGGTTAGGATAATCGGAACAACGCGCGGTTTTACAGTCCAGTAATTTACACGCCACTTTGGTATACGCAACCTCTGCGGTTTCTTCATCTTCTAACTTGATCAAACAACATAAACCACAGCCGTCGCACAATGCCTCCCACTCCGCATTGCTGAGCTGATCAAGCGGATAGTGTTTCCAAAAGTTGGGGCGCAGTTCGACGGACATACAGAGCTTTCAATATTAAAAAAAATGAACTTCTTATTATAGCATTCATCTTTGCTTTGCTGACTTCAATCTATTTTAATTGATTTAACACTTCTTTAAGTATTAAACATTTAAACCACATAAACACCACATTTTGTGCAAAAAACACACGGTATAGTGGACACATAACGAAAAATTAGGAGGACACGACATGTTCCGTTGGGCCATTATTTTTGCAGTCATCGCACTCATTGCCAGTTTATTAGGTTTCGGTGGCGTGGCAGGTTTATCCAAAGATTTCGCAGTAATCTTATTGGTTGTTGCTGTCATCTTAGCAATCGTCGGCTTCTTATCCAGAGGCAAAGTCTAGTCGTTTTGACCTACCCGAAACATAAAAAGAAGAATCTTGGTATTCTTCTTTTTTCATTTTTGAGCATCGCTAAAACAAGCGTATTTATTATGTTTTTACGATGCCATCCATTTTATTTTTTATGTTTTAATCAATGCATTCTAAAAATACAGATCAGGATTATAGAATGAGCTTCCCGATTAACACACGTGAAATTGAATATACCGCTCCCGATGGTCAACGCCTCATTGGTTATTTCGCTGCACCTGCAATTGATATGCCCGTTGCTGGGGTGATTGTGGCACCGGAATGGTGGGGCCGCAATGCATACACAGAACAACGTGCCCGTGAACTTGCAGAACATGGTTTTGCCGCTTTAGCCATTGATATGTATGGTGATAAGAAAGTTACAACCAATGTGCCACAAGCCTCTGAATGGATGAATCAAACTTTTGAGCATGCCGATACCATTGTTAACCGTGCTCAAGCAGGCTTAAATGCTTTAGCGGCTCAAGCAGAAGTCAATGCCGACAAATTGGCAGCTGTTGGTTTCTGCTATGGCGGCAAAGTGGTACTAGATTTGGCGCGTTCAGGCGCAGATATCAAAGCCGTTGCCACATTCCATGCGATATTAAGTCCGAAAGCCCCTGCTGAAAAAGGCAAAGTTAAAGCCGAGATTTTAGTCCTGCATGGTGAACTCGACAGCATGGTGACCTTGGACAATGTCGCCAGCTTCCGTCAGGAAATGCACGATGCTGCTGTTGATCATGAGGTGATTATTTTTGAAGATGCCAAGCATGGTTTTAGTAACCCTCTTGCAGATGAGCGCGCCAAGGCCAACAATGTTGACTTAGGCTATAACGCCGAAGCAGAACGTCAAAGTCTTGAAGCGATGTATGAGCTGTTAGATAAACATTTAAAGTGATTTGAAAAGACGATCTCTTAAAAAACCATCAACACGGAATTGAGCGAATATATCGTTTGTTTAAATCCTAGATATTTTCTAATCGTGCAAGGCGACATAGATGTCGCCTTTACAAAAGCCAATCGTAATCAGCATTTAATAACGAATTTGTTTGTATACATCAACTCCTCTCCCTATTTCCGCTATACTACGCCTCTGCTTTTTACTGTTCTGATTCATGTCTGACTTCTCATTTTCTGATGCACTACTTACATGGTTCGACCAACACGGTCGTCACGACCTACCATGGCAAGTGGCCGATGATCCCTACAAAGTTTGGGTCTCAGAAATCATGTTGCAACAGACGCAAGTCAAAACTGTACTACAATATTTCGACCGTTTTATTGAGCGATTCCCGAGCGTAGAAACCCTAGGAACAGCCAGTTGGGATGATGTCGCACCTTATTGGGCAGGTCTCGGCTACTATGCCCGCGCACGCAATCTGCATAAAGCGGCAGGCATCGTCAGTCAGCAAGGGAAATTTCCAGAAACACTCGAACAATGGATTGAGCTGCCAGGCATTGGCCGCTCCACCGCTGGTGCGCTCATGTCACTTGGCTTACGTCAGTACGGCGTGATTATGGATGGTAACGTGAAACGTGTACTGGCACGTTTCCTCGCCATTGAAGATGATTTATCCAAGCCACAACATGAACGAACACTCTGGCAAATTGCGGAAGATCTCTGCCCAGAAGCGCGCAATCATGATTATACCCAAGCGATCATGGATTTAGGCGCAACCGTTTGTACCCCGAAAAAACCGCTGTGCTTATACTGCCCAATGCAGCAGCATTGCCAAGCTTATCAACAAGGCATGGAACAGGAACTCCCTTTCAAAAAGGCCAAGAAACCTGTTCCAGTCAAAACAGCCAATGTGTTACTGATCCAATCTGGAGATGAGTGGCTGTGGCAACAACGTGAAGCGCATGGCCTCTGGGGTGGATTGTATTGTCTTCCAATCATTGAACAAGCAACCGAATTACAACAGATTGAGCAACACTTCAAACTACAAGCTCAAGTATCATCATTGCAGATTAGCCATAGCTTTACTCACTTCACTTGGTTACTGCATGAAAAACTGTTCCACGTGGAACACGATCAAAAAGAACAGTTGAGTATCGAATTAAATGGCATATGGCTAAGTCCAGAAAATGCGATTGCCAAAGGCATTCCAACAGCCATGAAAAAACTGATTACAGCCAAACAAAAGGCTTAACGCCTAAAATGCTGTAGATCAAACGCAAGGAGTTTGTGTGCGTCATTCGATTTCCTATACGGTTCTAGGTATGCTGATGATTTTACTATCAGCATGTGCCACCACCCCAAAGAAACCTACCCCCTTACCCAATGCTCAGGTGAACAAGCTCAAGAGCATGCGTTTAGACAGCCGCCTCCCTGTGCCTGTCAAAGGTGTAAATCGAAACGAATTACGGGATACTTGGGGTGCGGCACGTAGTCAAGGTCGTAGCCATGAAGGCATCGATATCATGGCAGAGCGTGGTACGAAAGTGTATAGTGCGACCGAAGGCTTAGTTGCTGATTTACGTAATAATAATTTAGGCGGCAAAGTGATCTGGATTATTGGGCCAGCAGGCTCTTGGCACTATTATGCACATCTGGATGGTCATAAGCGCGGCCTGAATGTTGGCGACTATGTGCGTAAAGGTGATCTGATCGGTTATGTGGGAAATACCGGCAATGCTCGTTATACCGCTCCGCATTTACACTACGGAATTTATTTAAATGGCAAAGGGCGTGGTGCAGTCAATCCATACCCGTATTTACGTTAGGAATCTACAATGTCAGAAGCATTGATTGAACGTCTGGTTGAATTTGCAGAGTCTGGAAATCAACAGAAAATCATCATGGGTGGTACCAGCTATCAAGGTTGGATCATGGAAATTACCGAAGATGCTTTGTTGATTAGTACAGGCTTTGCCGATAAATCAGGTAAAGACTTTTGGCTTAAGTTTACTGATTTAAATAGCGCAGAACTGTATTATTGGGATACTCGCCCAAATGAATGGGTGGCATTCAAACTTTAAATTATACTGTTCAAATAACAACAAGGAGCATCAAATATGTCAACTCAACGCTGTGGCTGGTGCTCCGATGATCCCCTCTATATTGACTACCATGATCAGGAATGGGGCAAGCCTCAACATGATGAAACCCATTTGTTTGAGATGCTCTGTCTGGAAGGACAGCAAGCAGGACTTTCTTGGATCACGGTACTGAAAAAACGCGAACACTACCGCTCACATTTCTTTCAACATTCCATCGCAGACGTTGCAGCACTCACAGATGATCAACTCGAACTCAAACTCAGTGATGCAGGTTTAATTCGTCATATCGGTAAGCTCAAAGCCATCCGCGACAATGCTATTGCTTGGCTCAAGCTTAAGGATGAAGTCGAAGATGTCCCTGCTTGGTTATGGAGTTTTGTCGATCATCAAACCGAAAATAATGATGTGGCGAATTACCGCGAAGCACCTGCACAAACTGAACTTAGCCAAAAACTATCCAAAACCCTAAAAAAGCGTGGCTTTAAATTTGTGGGCCCGACCACCTGTTATGCTTTTATGCAAGCGGTTGGTATGGTCAATGACCACGAAAATCATTGCCAATTTAAATAACAAATCATCATCGATTTTCCTTGAATGGGAGTTCCAATGAGCAATAATCAAATTCGCGCTTATGCTGCAATGCAAGCAGGCGAGCAAGTGGTCCCGTACCAATTTGATGCGGGAGAATTACAAGCCCATCAAGTTGAAGTCAAAGTTGAATATTGTGGTCTGTGCCACTCCGATCTATCCGTGATTAATAATGAGTGGCAATCATCGGTTTACCCTGCGGTGGCTGGACATGAAATCATTGGGACTATCATTGCATTGGGATCAGAAGCCAAAGGGTTGAAGCTCGGTCAACGGGTAGGTATTGGTTGGACAGCTGAAACCTGCCAAGCCTGTGATCCATGTATTGGGGGTAATCAGGTCCTATGTACTGGTGAAAAAAAAGCAACCATCATTGGCCATGCAGGCGGTTTTGCAGATAAAGTCCGTGCAGGTTGGCAATGGGTCATTCCCCTTCCAGACGATTTAGATCCTGAAAGTGCTGGCCCGCTACTTTGTGGTGGTATCACGGTATTTGATCCTTTACTCAAGCACAAAATCCAAGCGACCCATCATGTGGGTGTGATTGGTATTGGCGGTTTAGGTCATATCGCGATTAAATTACTCAAAGCATGGGGTTGTGAAATTACGGCTTTCAGTTCTAATCCAGATAAAACTGAAGAACTCAAAGCCATGGGAGCCGATCACGTGGTCAATAGCCGTGATGCCCAGGCCATCAAAGCACAACGTGGCAAGTTTGATTTATTACTCAGTACGGTGAATGTGACCCTAAACTGGCAAGCCTATCTCAATACTTTGGCGCCCAAAGGTAGTCTACATTTCCTAGGCGTGACTTTGGAACCGATCCCTGTTTCTGTCGGTGCCATCATGGGTGGTGCCAAATCTGTCACCTCATCACCAACGGGCTCACCGTTAGCCCTGCGCCAACTTTTACAATTTGCTGCACGCAAAAATATCGCACCACAGGTTGAGTTATTTCCAATGTCGCAACTAAATGAGGCGATTGAACGACTGCATTCAGGTCAAGCGCGTTATCGCATCGTACTCAAAGCAGACTTCGACTAATTCATACTCTGCCGTACCCAATCCGCCAACTGTTGAATCGCTTGGCGGATTTCTGCTGTTAAAGCATGACCTGCATTTAAACGCAAAAAGTGTTGATAACGGCGGTCTTCACCGAAGACTTCACCAGGTACGATATTGATCCCTTTACCTTGTGCCAAATAATACAATTCCAAACCAGTAATACTATTGGGCAGTTGCATCCATAAAGCATAGCCACCTTGTGACTGGCTTAATCCAATTGGAATCCCCTGAAACACGTCGAGAATATAAGCCCGATACTGTTCAACTTGCTGCATCAGTTTAGGTCTTAATTGATCCAAATGTTCTCGATAACCACGACTGTAAATAAAATCGGCTAAACCGAGTTGCAACGGCGTATTCACCCCCACATTATTGGCCAATAATTGGGGTCTTAAATATTGCAGCTGTTGACCTAAGCAAAACCAACCGACCCGATAGGCGGTTGATAATGACTTGGAGACCGAGCCACACCAGATCACATAGCCTTCCTGATCCCAATAGCGAATGGGTAAAGGTCGTTCCTTTTGAAAGCTACATTCGCCATAGATATCATCTTCCAAAATAAAACATTGATATTTTTGTGCCAGTTGAGCAATGTGCTGTTTCTGTTCATTGCTGAGACAATAGCCCAAAGGATTCTGAAAATTGGCAGTCAGCAAACACAGTTTGGCATCACCCTGTTTCATAAAAAATTCTAAGCGCTCTAGATCAATGCCACGGTGATCCGCTGGAATCTCAATAATCTTGCGTTTCAGGCTAGCCAGCATTTGCAGCTGACCATTAAAAGTGGGCGTCGGTACTAGAATACTATCCCCCTCTTTGCTGATCTGTTGAATCAGTAGCGATAAGGCAGGCATACAGCCGTTGGTAATAAAAATATCATCGGTCGCAACATAGATACCATCCTCACGCCAATGATCAGATAAAGCTTTACGAAGTTGCTGATGTCCCTGCTTATTACAATATAAAAAATCTTCAGGCTGACAATGCTTGAGCGCACGTTGTAAAGAGCGACGCAATCCATCGACAGGAATCAAATGCGGAGACAGTTGGATCGCACCCAACGGGGTTAGATGATGCTGGATCGAGGCAGTTTGAATTTGGTTTTGCAGATCTAAATTTGAAACCTGGCGGGCTTTGGACTCAAAGTTCGGACTGTCTGGTACGGCACTTTGATATTGTCTTGAATTGACAAAATAGCCCGATTTGGCTTTTACATAGATCAACCCTTTTGCTTCCAGCAATTCGTAACATTGCTGTGCCGTACTTAAACTAATACTTTGCTGACGTGCAAATTCCCTTAAAGAACTCAACTTTTGTTGGGGCTGTAACTCATGCTGATAAATCTTGTGAGCCAATTGTTCTGCCAAGCGCTGATAGTGAAAAGTCATATCTGTACTGCTTTTTTATAAATTTCTGTATCTGTATTGGTTTATACAACACCTTTAAGCTATAAAAATCAACAGCCAAAGGATAAGACCATGAAAAATAATATCTTATTTATATTAAGCGCCGTTTTATTTACAGGCTGCAATCTGACTGATCAAGCCACCTACCAGCAACAGCAAGTGTGTAAATCGCTTTCTCAGGGCTATCTGCAAATTCAGAACCAACCGACCTATGAGCTATGGAAAATGGAGAAAAGTCAGGCGCCAGAGCAGACTCGTATCATCAAAATGACCTATAAGAAACCCAATGAAAATGGTTTGATACTCTCAAGCAACTTTCTGCCAACGGTCGAACTTGAATGCAAGTTACAACAGCAACATATTGTTGTTTCAGTGATACAAAAAACTGGACCATCAATTCCAGTGCTGAATGTACAACTGCAAAATGATGCTATTGGCAAACCGAGAAGCCCTGACTTAGTTGCTCAGTCAAAAACTCAATAAATAAACGGACACGTTTCGGCAAGTGCTCTTGTTGATAATAAACAGCATGGATGCTTTGATAAGAGTGCTCTATCTGATCTTCAAATAGAGCCTCAAGACGCCCTTCTCGAATGTCCTGCCAGATTTCAAATTCAGAGAGCCGAGCAATACCCTGCCCACGTAAACACAGTTGTCGGACGGTTTCTCCACTGGATGCTCTCACTTTAGGTTGCGCTTGAAAATACTCACCCTCAATTTTAATCGGCCAAGTGTTGATATAGGTTGGACGGGTAAAACCAATCACATCATGTTCAGGCAATGCTTGAGGCTGTAAAGGCGTGCCCTTGCGTTGTAAATATTCGGGACTGGCAACAATATAGATACGACTTTTACACACCAATTTAGCGTGTAAGCTGGAATCATGTAATTCACCAAAACGAAACGCCACATCGGTTTTATGTTCGAGTAGATCAATCACGAAATCATTACTATTCAACTCGACCTCAATATTGGGATAACACTGCCGAAACTGATGTACCAATGGCGTAATCACATGCAGAATAAAAGGTGTGGCTGAGTCAATCCGAATCACCCCCGAAGTATCTTGATCTGATTTTTGTAATGCTTCTTCGGCGGCATTCAAATCACTCAGGATTTTACGGGCCTGTTGTAAAAACTGCTGGCCTTCTTGGGTGAGCTTTAATTTTCGCGTGGTTCGTTCTAGTAAAGTTACTTCGAGCTTGGACTCTAAACGGCTGAGCGAGCGACTCAACCCAGATGCCGTTTGTCCCAGTCGTTCAGCAGCGGCAATAAATGAACCTGTATCGACGATGGTCATAAAAGCAAGCAGTTCTTCTACCGTAGATTTCATTACCACCCTCTCAATTATTGATATTTAGTCAACTGTATTTTGCAAATTCATCTATGTTTTAGCAACAATAATCATCGCAAAATAACAGCCATCCACAAAACAGCTCTTTTGAGCATGAAAAAAGATTAGGTGAAAAATATGCGTATCCCTCAATTCGGTTTAGGTACTTTCCGTCTTAAAGAACAAGCCGTCATTGACTCAGTTAAAACCGCCCTGGAAGTGGGTTATCGTGCCATTGATACCGCACAGGTTTATGAAAATGAAGCAGCAGTGGGTCAAGCCATTGCTGAAAGTGGTGTAGCTCGTCAAGACCTGTTCCTCACTACAAAAATCTGGGTCGACAATTTTGCTGAAGATAAATTCATTCCCAGCTTAAAAGACAGTCTGCAAAAACTACGTACCGATGCAGTTGATCTCACTTTAATCCACTGGCCAGCTCCAGCACTGGGTGTCTCCATCCCAAGCGTGATGCAATTGTTATTAGAGGCCAAACAACAGGGTTTGACTAAACAAATTGGGATTTCAAACTTTAATATCGCCTTGACCCAACAAGCGATTGACAGCATTGGTGTAGAACATATTGCCACTAACCAGATTGAACTCAGTCCTTATTTGCAGAACCGCACCTTGGTCAATTTTTTACGTCAACAAAATATTGATGTGACTTCATACATGACTCTGGCTTATGGCAAAGTACTGCAGGACCCAACCTTAATTGAGATTGCCGCACAGCATCAAGCAACCACCGCACAAGTCGCTTTGGCTTGGGCCTTACAAAATGGTTTTGCGGTGATTCCATCATCAACTAAACGAGAAAATCTGATCAGCAACTTAAAAGCACAAGACTTAACTTTAAGTGCAGAAGAAATGCAGCTGATCGCTCAACTTGAACGTAATGGTCGAGAAGTCAGTCCTGAACCATTTGCGCCTGAATGGGACAAATAACATGAGCAGCCGCATCAACCTTCCTTTGCTGGCACTGGCGATTGGTGCATTTGCAATTGGAACAACAGAGTTCTCTCCAATGGGGCTGTTGCCCAATATTGCCAATGATCTCGGGGTATCGATTCCAAGTGCGGGCATGTTGATTACAGGTTATGCACTTGGCGTGATGCTCGGTGCACCGATCATGACCTTATGGTTTGGTGGCTTTGCCCGTCGTAATGCCCTGATTCTACTCATGGCAATCTTCACCATCGGGAATCTGATCGCAGCCTTTGCACCCAATTACATGAGCTTAATGGGTGCCCGATTAATTACCAGCTTAAACCACGGTGCCTTCTTCGGGATTGGTTCTGTGGTGGCGGCCAGTGTTGTTCCAGCAAATAAACAGGCCAGTGCGGTGGCAACCATGTTTATGGGCTTAACCATCGCCAATATTGGCGGTGTCCCACTCGCAACATGGGTGGGACAAAACATTGGTTGGAGAATGTCTTTCCTCGCAATTTCAGCCCTCGGTGTCATCACCATGCTGTCACTTTGGAAGGCCCTTCCTGTCGGATCGGTTGGACAAAAGCCCAATGTAAAAATGGAGTTAAGCGTTCTTACTCGTCTACCCGTGGTATTGGCATTGCTCACAACCGTGTTTGGTGCCTCAGCGATGTTTACCTTGTATACCTATATCGCACCAAGTCTGGTTGAGTTCACCCATGCCTCTCCGACCTTTATCACCATGATGCTGGTCTTGATCGGAATTGGTTTTTCAATCGGGAATCATTTCGGTGGGAAGTTTGCAGACTTATCGATTGATAAAACATTGATTGGTTTCTTGGTCTTGTTGATCGCATTGATGGTCATCTTCCCAATCCTTGCTCAAAGCCAATTGGGTGCAGCAATCGGTTTAGTGATCTGGGGTGCAGCAGCCTTTGCGATCGTTCCGCCATTACAAATGCGCGTGATGTCGGTGGCACATGAAGCCTCGGGTCTTGCTTCTTCCGTGAATATTGGCGCATTTAACTTAGGCAATGCCATTGGTGCCGCAGCAGGCGGTGCCGTCTTAAGCTTCGGTTTAAACTATGCGGCAGTCTCCATGATTGGTGCCGTACTGGCAGCTATTGGTTTAATCTTGGTTTTCATTCAAATGAAATTAGCAAGCAAACCAGAGACGCCATTACAACAATGTCCTCAAGCTTAAGCTCAAATAAAAAAGCCTGATTTAAATCAGGCTTTTTTATTATTTCAATAAATCTGGTAACTTCGGTTGCGCATATAAAGGATTATTCACCTCTTTTTTCATTTTCATCAGCATTTGATAAGGTTGTTGCTGCACAAACATATTCACAAAGCTCAATGGAATTGCCCCTGCTGGATCGGCATAGCCACTGGTCGTCACTTTAACTTTGTTATTTGCCAACCGCTGGAACGTCCAGTCACCTGCGTATTTGCTTAACCGCACCACATCAGGCTGCTCAGGGTAATTATTCTGAATAGCATTGTTTTTAATACTAATGCTGCCATCCGCATTCTTAGTCATTTTGCCTTTAATCACCACATCACGGTCTTTTAAAGGAAATGGGAAGTCCAGAACCATATACAAGGTGAATTCACCTTTCTTATCATCACGTGACAGCATTTGTGCCTTGCCCACATACGGCACCCATTGCGGTGTACGTTCTACATCCAGTACTACTGCTACAGCACGTTCTAAAGGCACATCAAATGTGGTTTCAGCTTTATATTGGATAATCGGATTGTTTTCTGTTTGGTACGTCCAAACCTTAATATTGTTCCGATGCAAACTGAGTTTGGCTGTATCTGTTGCTGCAGTCACTGCAAAGCTGCTGAGACTGAGCAATGTGGCAAGAACGATATGTTTTTTATTCATGTCATGCTCAATTGTTGTAATAAGGGCGAGAGCTTGTTTCACTCCTCTCGGAAAGAAAGCTCAACAAGCTCTTTTATAGTACAAAAAAGGAACGTTTTAAACGTCAATCTCGTTAAAGCCTAAAACATCTTTCATATCATATTTACGCGCTTCACGGCCAACCACCCACGCCGCTGCACGGACTGCACCTGAAGCAAAGTTCATCCGGTTGGTGGCTTTGTGTGTCACTTCCACACGCTCACCTTCACCAATAAACATCACTGTATGTTCACCGACAATATCGCCACCACGAATGGTTTCAAAACCAATGGTCTGGCGATCACGAGGACCGGTATAACCTTCACGTCCATAAACCGCCACTTCTTTCAAGTTACGACCTAAGGTATCGGCAATCGCCTCACCCATCATAAAGGCAGTACCTGATGGTGCATCCACTTTATGGCGGTGATGTGCTTCAATGATTTCGATATCCACCGTATCGCCAAATACTTTCGCTGCGAGTTCCAGTAATTTAATCGAAACGTTCACCCCAACTGAATAATTGGCAGCGTACACCACAGGTGTCTGTGTTGCTGTTTCATCAAGGAATGCCTTTTGCTCATCTGACATTCCCGTGGTTCCAATCACCATGGCCACACCCGCTTCACGGCATAATTTTAAGTGCTGTTCAGTTGCAACTGGTGCAGTAAAATCAATCACCACATCACAGTCTTTCAGCACTTCACTCAAACTTCCCACGATCTTGACACCGATGTTGCCAATCCCTGCAAGTTCCCCTGCATCTGCACCCACCAAGCTGCTTTCAGGACGCTCAACAGCTGCTGCTAGTTGGTAGCCTGCTTGTTGTACCGCTTGAATCAGAATACGCCCCATGCGTCCGCCTGCACCCAAGATTCCAATGCGTGGAGAAGATGACATAATTTTTCCCAGTCTTTTATTTAAACAATTCAGCTACTATAGCAAAACTCTGTGGCTGCGCTAAAAATTTCCAATAAAAAAAACCTGCCGCAGCAGGTTTTTTATTGATGTCTAATTAATCAAATAGACGATCAAAGAACGATTTTTTCTTTGGAGAGGCAGCATGTCCATCACCATCAAAAGACGCTTGTAATTCTTTCAATAATTCACGCTGACGACTGTTTAAATTCACAGGCGTTTCAACCACAATACGGCAGAGTAAATCACCGACCATGCTGCTACGTACAGGACGAACGCCCTTAGCACGCAAGCGGAACAATTTACCTGTTTGTGTACCTTCTGGAATTTTTAAGCTGACACGACCATCAAGGGTTGGGATTTCAATTTCTTTACCTAAAGCTGCATCTGCAATGCTGACAGGTACATCCATATAAAGATCTGCGCCATCACGTTGGAAAATTTCGTGTTCACGAACCACGACTTCAACGTATAAATCGCCAGCCTGACCATCACGAATCGCTTCACCTTTACCAGTTAAGCGTACGCGATCACCATTGTCCACACCTGCTGGAATAGTAACTTCAAGGGTTTGCTGACGATCTGCAACACCTGAACCATGACAGCTATTACATGGATTCTTGATGATTTTACCTTGACCACGACAGGTGCTACAGGTTTGCTGAACGGAGAAGAAACCTTGTTGCATACGTACTTGACCTGCACCATGACAGGTACGACAAGTTTCAACATCGTTTGGATTTTTTGATCCTTTTCCATCGCAGGTTTCACATGGCGCTGGGGCAGTAAAAGTAATGGTTTTTTTCACGCCTTTTACAGCTTCTTCTAGTGTGAGTTCCATGACATAACGAAGGTCTGAACCACGGCGTTGACGTTGTTGACGGCCACCGCCACCAAACGCACCACCAAAGATATCGCCAAACTGACTAAAAATATCTTCTGCACTAAAGCCGCCGAAACCGCCACCTGCACCACCGAAGCCACCTTCAAAAGCACTATGTCCAGCACGATCATACATGCTGCGCTTTTCTTCATCAGAAAGGACTTCATAGGCTTCCGCAGCTTCTTTGAACTTTTCTTCTGCTTCAGCGTTGTCAGGGTTACGGTCTGGATGATACTTCATCGCCAACTTACGATAGGCTTTTTTGATCTCATCATCACTTGCGGTTTTCGAAACGCCTAAAACCTCATAATAATCACGTTTAGCCATGGTTGGCGATGCTCCTCACGGAATTTATTTAAATCTAAAAAAACAAATAAGCTCTGCCGACTTTCAAAATAAAAAGTCAACAGAGCCTTAATAGGGACTGTACGATAAATTTACAAGGGTTATTGCAATAAAAAAGCGATAATTTTAGAAAACGGCTTTATTCTTGAAGTACTTCGCAATACCTTTCAACCAAGCATTCAATAAAAATAACCATGCAATTGAACTAAATACCACACCTGCGACCGTCATTGCAGTCACCCAGAGTGCACTATCCCAAGCAAAAAAGAACAGTGGAATAAACCATAACGCTGCAAAGAAAGCCATCAGTACAAACAACATCACATTACGCATAATCCAGAGTGCATGCGCATGTATCCATACTTCGGCATTATCCACAATCGCAACTTTTCGTGCTAATAGGTACGCAAATACAGCAAACACTATCGTAAATAATGCAAGAAACATGAACACATAAGAAATCGCCACATAGCGGCGATGCTGCTCAATACCGTCTTGCCCCATGCTCTCTATCACCTCATTCACAGCATTATGCAAAATTTGTCATGCTATGAAATTCAATTATTTTTTGGTCTTAAAATATAGGTGCTACTATATTGAAATTTTCAATGTTTCGCACCTTTATTCACAAAATAATTACGATAGTTGTGTTGTTTTCTTCACCTTAAACCATGCCGCATACAGTGCGGGCAGGAAAAATAAGGTTAATAAGGTGGCAACAATCAAGCCACCCATGATCGCAACCGCCATCGGACCAAAGAAAATACTGCGTGATAAAGGGATCATCGCCAGCACCGCCGCTAGTGCAGTCAACACAATTGGACGGAAACGACGCATGGTTGCACCAATCACCGCATCCCAAGGTGTATGTCCCGCATCAATATCTTGCTCAATCTGATCGATCAGAATCAGCGAGTTCCGCATAATCATCCCAGACAGGGCAATGGTGCCAAGCATCGCCACAAAACCGAAGGGTTTATTGAATAACAATAGGAACGCAACGACACCAATCAAACCCAATGGTGCTGTCAGTAACACAATAGTTGCCCGTGACATGCTACGCAGTTGGATCATCAATAAGGTCATCACCACAGCCAAGAACAATGGCATACCTGCATTCACCGAATTTTGCCCCTTAGCCGATTCCTCAACGGTCCCCCCCACTTCCAGTAGATAACCACTTGGTAGATCTGCGCGTAAGCTCTGCATCTGATCAGCCAGCTGTTGCACCACAGTTGCAGGTTGTAAGTGTGTGCGGATATCGGCACGAACGGTAATAGTCGGTAAACGATTACGATGCCAAATTAAACCTTCTTCAAAGCGGGATTCAATATTGGCAATTTGCGCCAACGGAACTGTTGTGCCTTTACTGGTTGGCACCGCCAAACTTGCTAAAGATGCGACTTCAACACGTTCAGATTTATCACCACGTAACCGAATTTCAATCAATTCACGTTTTTCGCGATATTGATTCATGACCGCACCCGTTACCGAAGCATTGAGGAAATTGGCTAAATCCACACTGGAAACACCCATCTGACGTGCGCGATCTTGGTCAATTTCGATTGCAATGATTTTACTCGGTTCACCCCAGTCCAAATGCACATTGGTGGTATTTGGATCTTCGCTCAGGACTTTGGCCACTTTCTGTGCCCATTGACGTACTGTGCCGAGGTCTTCACCCGATACACGATACTGCAATGGATAACCCACAGGTGGACCATTTTCCAATAACGATACCCTTGTCCGCACTTGAGGCAATAACTGCTTAATCTGTTTGTCTAAAGAGCGACGGATTTCATCACGGTCATCAAGAGACGAGGCCAATACCACAAATTGAGCAAAACTGGCTTGTGGTAATTGCTGATCTAGCGGTAAGTAGAACCGCGGTGAACCTGTTCCCACATAGGCCACATAGTTATCAATGCCCTTTTGCTTGGACAGGAACTGCTCCACCTTGTGTACCGCCTGTTCAGTTGCGGTCAGTGATGCCCCCTCTTCAAGTTTTAAATCCACCAAAATTTCTGCACGATTCGATGGCGGGAAGAATTGTTGCGGCACTAACTTAAACATCGCCACCGACAACACAAAGATGCCTACTGTCACCGCAATCACGGTTTTACGATAGGTAATACAGATTTCAACCACACGGCCGAAGGCCTGATAAAACTTGGATTGATATGGATCGTGATGCTGACCATGTGCTTCTACCACAGGTGCAGGTTGCTTACGCAGTCGCGCCCATAAACGTAGATACCATGCCGCCTGCTGATTCTGTTTGCTAAAATCGGGTAATAGCTTTTCACCTAAATAAGGCACAAATAAAACTGCCGCAATCCATGACACAATCAGCGCAATAGTCACCACTTGGAAAATAGAACGGGTATATTCCCCTGTTCCAGATTGGGCAGTTGCAATCGGCAAAAAGCCTGCAGCGGTAATCAAAGTTCCCGTCAACATTGGAAAAGCGGTGGTTTGCCACGCAAAACCTGCCGCTTTCAAGCGGCTATAGCCCTGCTCCATTTTAATCGCCATCATTTCAACAGCGATAATGGCATCATCGACCAGCAACCCTAAGGCCAGAATCAATGCCCCCAAGGAAATCTTATGCAGCCCGACATCAAATAGATTCATGCCTGCAAAAGTCATGGCCAATACCAGTGGAATAGACAGCGCCACCACCAAACCAGTACGGAAACCCAGCGAGAAGAAGCTCACCAATAAAACGATGATCACGGCTTCAGCCAAGACTTTTAAAAACTCTTGAATACTACGTTGTACCGCCACAGGCTGATCAGAAACTTTTTGCAGTTTCATACCCAAAGGTAAGGTTTTTTGTAGACGATTGAACTCAGTTTCCAGGTTTTTACCCAGCGCAATGATGTCGCCACCTTTACGCATCGAAACCGAAATACCAATCCCATTTTCGCCCATAAAACGCATACGTGGCTGGGCAGGTTCACTAAAGCCTCGATAGACCTCAGCCACATCACCCAGTTGAATGGTTTTATCACCGACCAACAACGGCATTTTTTTCAGGTCTTCGACACTATGCAAATGTCCACTAACTCTGATTTGAATACGATCTGTACCTGTTTCAAAGAACCCCGCACCCGCCATGTCATTTTGTTTTTGAATGGCTTCTTGAATGGCTGTAACTGGTACACCCAGTTGTACCGCTTTGGTATTTGATAATTCAATCCAGATTTTTTGATCTTGCAGACCGACCAGATTGACCTTGTTCACATCCTTAACCCGCTGCAATTGTAGTTGCAAACGGTCGGCATATTCTTTCAGCACCGCATAGTCAAAGTCTTTGCCTGTCAGCACATAGATATTGCCGAAAGTGTCTCCAAACTCATCATTGAAAAAAGGTCCTTGTACACCGCTCGGCAACTGCGAACGGATGTCGTTGACCTTCTTGCGCACGTTATACCAAACATCAGGAATAGCACTGGACGGCAAACTGTCTTTCGCCACAAAGGTCACCAAAGACTCACCCGGCCGTGAATAAGCCATGATGCGGTCATACTGCCCCGTAGTCATCAACTCTTTTTCGATTCGGTCCGTCACCAGTGTTGATACTTCTTTTGCGGTGGCCCCAGGCCAATAAGTCTGTACCACCATCACCTTAAAGGTAAACGGCGGATCTTCACTTTGCGAAAGCTTTGAATAAGACATGATGCCCACGATGCCGAGCAACAGCATAAAATAAAGGATAATCCCCTTATTTTTGAGTGCCCATTCTGAAAGGTTAAATTTCATGTTTAACCTCCCGCTTTTACAGTGACTTCACGATTATCACGGTCAACTGGATGAATTTTTTGCTGGTCACGCAGTAAATGTACACCACCGACCACAACCCAATCCGTTGCTTTTAAACCTGACACAACTGGCACACTATCTCGACCATAAGTACCTAAAGTCACAGGTACTTTGCGTATGCTTTGATTGGCATTCACCACCCAAACATAGGCTTGTTGATCATTGGCGGTCACACTAGATAACGGTACGCTCAACACGTTATTTTCATTTGCGACAAAGAATACTCGTGCACTCTGCCCGAGTTGAATCGTCGACTGCCCTTCAAGTAAAGAAACTTTCACAGTAAAGGTTCGAGATTGGTCAGCCGCAGGTGAAACTTCACGGACTTTGGCTGCAAAACGCGCATCTGGTTGCGACCATAAAGTCACCCATACCGGTTGCCCGACCTTGATGGTACTGACCGCCTGTTCAGGCACACCAAACACCACTTCACGTTCACCATCAATCGCCAACTGATAAACAGCTTGTCCTGCTGCAATCACCTGTCCAATCTCAATTTGACGTTGGGTAATCACGCCATTTTTATTGGAAACTAACTGGTTATAGCCAGTTTGATTAGATGACACCTCATAATTTGAGCGTGCTTGTTGCAGGCTTGCCTGAGCAGATTCGTATTGATTTTTTACTGCATCAAATTGCGAACGGCTGACCGCATTGACTGGTAAAAGTTGCTGATAACGCTGATATTCTTCAGCCGCAATCTTTGCTGCTGCCTGTGCGCTGTCTAATTGGGCCTTGGCTGCATTCATCTGCAATTGCGCATCTTTAACATCCAATTTCGCCAGCACCTGTCCCACTTTGACCCGATCACCAACCTCTACATAACGTTCGGTGATCTGCCCCCCGACACGGAAGGCCAAAGCAGTTTGCTGTCTCGCCTGCACATCCCCTGCATAGCTTTTTTGATCGACATGATTACTGCTCGGTTGCGTCACCATGACATAGGGAATTTCCTCAGTCTTTGGCACCTCTTTTTGACATGCGCTGAGGAGTACACTACTGACAATGAGTAACCCCAATATGATACGATTGATCTGATTCATCTCTTTGCGCTCTTATTCAAATTGATTTTTAAGGCGTGATATGAGCATTATCATAGATTGTTTATTTTTTAATTAATATACCCATGAGTACACTAATTAAAAATTAAAGCTAGAATTTTGATTTTTAAATTAATTAGGGGCTTAGGAAGTT